>CAVHWW010000042.1:0-4477 GCA_963639715.1 Acutalibacteraceae bacterium | reverse complement strand
CGGCCGATGCGCACGCAGGCCAGCGGGCCCTCGAAGGGCACGCCACCGACGGTGAAGGCAGCGCTGGCAGCCATGATGCAGATGGTGTCGACGGGGTTGACCTGGTCGGCCACCAGGGAGGTGGCGACAACCTGGACCTCGTTGCGGAAGCCGGCCGGGAAGCTCGGGCGCAGCGGGCGGTCGATCATACGAGCGGTGAGGGTGGCCTTCTCGGAAGGACGGGCCTCACGCTTGAGGTAGCCGCCGGGGATGCGGCCCACGGAGTACATCTTCTCGATGAAGTCGACCGTGAGGGGGAAGAAGTCGTAGTCCTTGCGCTCCTTGGAGACAACGGCGGTGACGAGCACCGTGGAGTCGCCCTGCTTCACGAGGACAGCGCCGGTGGCCTGCTTGGCCAGCTCGCCGGTCTCGAGCACGTAGTGCTTGCCGTAGAGGTCAAACTCGTGGGTAACCTTGGTCATTTCTATTTCCCTTATCTCCGCCTGCCGCATTGCAGACGGGCCGTCTGCGGGCCTCGGGGTGAGCTGTTCTCTCCCCCGCTTGGTCTGGCGCCTACGCGCAAGCCCGCCGTGCCCAGACCTTTGGGCACACGATATGAAAAGGGGCGCCCGAGGCGCCCCGTAGGTCCCGCTTACTGGATGTTGTCGCGGATGCCGAGCTTGGCGATCAGCTGACGGTAGTTGTTGATGTCGTTCTTCTTGATGTAGGAGAGAAGACGACGACGCTTACCGACGAGCATGAGCAGGCCGCGGCGGGTGTGGAAGTCCTTCTTGTGGGACTTCATGTGCTCGGTGAGCTCCTTGATGCGGTCGGTGAGGATGGCAACCTGGACCTCGGCGGAACCGGAGTCCTTCTCGTTCTTGCCGAACTCCTTGACAAGCTCAGCCTTGCGCTCCTTGGAAATGGTCATGCGAAACACCTTTCTTTCTTGCATTCGCCCCAAACTGGGTGCGCCGCCGGTGTAGCGGACGTCCAAGTGAGGGGTACCTACGAACAACCTGATGAATAGTATCACAGGCAAAGCCCGGGCACGAGGAATACATAAGTAGGCCGCGTTTTCAGCTAACCAAAAGGGTCGTTGGCGTTCGGTCGAGACGAGCGCGCGAGCTGCCAACCCAAAGCGAGCTTTCAGGTTTCCAAGCCACCATGGATGCGAACCTGAAAGGAGCGGCCATGGCCACGACACAGCTTACCTTTGAGCGACGAGAGATGAAATACCTGCTCACCGATGGCGAGCGGGCGGCGTTTCTCGACGCGGTGAGGCCTCATCTCGTCGAGGACGAGCACGGAGCCTCAACCGTAAGAAGTCTCTATTACGACACGCCCACCCTCATCTTGGCTAGGCGTTCGAGCGAACACCCTGCCTATAAGGAGAAGCTCCGTCTGAGGGCTTACGGGGCGCCCTCCCCTTCTGAGCCAGTCTTTGTTGAGCTCAAGAAGAAGTGCGACGGCATTGTCTACAAGAGGCGCTCAACGAGAAGCCTCGAGCAGGCGCAGGGCTTGCTCGCCGGCACCGAGGAGGCGTGCGGCCAAATCGAGAAAGAGCTTGCGATAGCCGCAGCAAGGTACGACGGGCTGGCCCCGGTATGCTACCTCGCCTACGACCGCGAGGCCCTCTACGAGAAGGGCAATCGCGACTTGCGCCTCACCTTCGATAAGCGCGTGCGTATGAGTTGGGAGGCCCCGAGGCTCGACGCCGAGCTCTACGCGCCAGCCGAGCAGATCTTGCCCGCGGGACTCTCGATCCTCGAAATAAAGACCTCGCGAGCCATGCCGCTGTGGCTCACAAGTGCCCTGAGAAGCATCGGGGCTACGCAAGCCAGATGGTCAAAGTACGGAACCGCCGCAAAACTACGAACGCAAAGGAGCACCCATGCTTGAGGAAATTCTCTTTGAGAGCTACGACGCCCCCGACCCCACCTACCTCATGATCTGCATTCTCATATCGCTGCTGGTAGGCGCCGCGCTCGCCTTCATCTACGGGCTTAAGCGCGAAGGCTCCAAGAGCCTCAAATGCGCGCTGGTGGTCCTGCCGGCCATCGTCTGCGTGGTCATCGCCCTTGTAAACGGAAGCGTAGGCGCCGGCGTGGCCGTCATGGGTGCCTTCTCCCTCGTCCGCTTCCGCAGCATGCCGGGTTCTGCCCGTGACATCAGCTTCATTTTCCTGGCGATGTGCGAGGGCCTAGCCATGGGCATGGAGTACGTGACCCTGGCAATCCTTGCGCTTGTCGTCATTGGCGGCGCACTTGCCATCATGCAGCTCGCGATGCCCGCCCAGCAGGGCGCGGACGAGGTGAGCCTGCGTGTGACGGTGCCCGAGGACCTCGACTTCACCGGCATGCTCGACGCGGTGCTCGCCCGCTATGCCGCCAAGTTTGAGCTCGCAAGCATCAAGACGGCCGGCATGGGCAGCCTCTACAAGCTCACCTATGACCTCACTCTGCTGCCAGGCGCCAATAGGAAAGCCCTGATTGACGAGGTGCGCTGCTACAACGGCAACCTCGAAGTCGTCCTCGCGCATAGGGAGGTGTCTCGTGATGAGCTTTAAACGCACGGCAAAGAAGGACAACGGCTGCAGCGAGAATCGCAACGGTTCGCTTGCGGGCGCTTTGCCCAGACGACTTGCCACCATCGCGCTTGCGGGCCTTCTTGCCACCGCTCCCCTTACGGGCTGCTCGCTATTGCAGACAAGCAGCAACGAATCCGAGGCTCAAGAGGAGCAGACGAGCGAGCGCACGCCCGGCGACATTGACCTCACCTCGCTGTTCTCCGACCGCGACCAGGACCCGAGCTACGACGAATCTGAGGCGACCTCCATCACGCTGTCCGACGACGGTACCACGGCCACGGGCAGCGGCGTTGAGGTAGACGGCTCCACCGTTACCATCACGAGCGCCGGCACCTACGTAATTTCTGGCAGCCTGAGCGACGGACGCCTTGTGGTGGATGCCGATGGCGAGAAGGTGCAGCTCGTGCTGAACGGCGCAAGCATCTCCTCCAGCAGCGCTACCGCTTTGTACGTCCGCAATGCCGATAAGGTGTTCCTCACACTCGCCGACGGGTCGAGCAACGCCATCTCGAGCACCGGCGAAGACGTCACCGAGGACGACCACAACCTCGATGGAGCCATTTGGTCTCACGACGACCTCACCATCAACGGAGCCGGTTCACTTGAAGTAAGCAGCACCTGCGGCCACGGCGTCGTCTCCAAGGACGACCTCACGCTCGTCTCGGGCACGGTTAGCGTCACGGCAGCCGTCGACGCCCTGCAGGCAAAGGGCGACCTCGCCGTAGGCGGGGGCTCCTGGACGCTCGCGGCAGGCGATGACGGCATGCACTCCGACTCAGACCTCGTGATTGTTGACGGCACCATCGACGTTACCCAGAGCTACGAGGGCCTTGAAGGTGCAACCGTCACCATCGCGGGAGGTACTTCCAACGTTATCTCGAGCGACGACGGCATCAACGCCTCGGGCGTAGACAACGAGGAAGACGAGGGAGCTACGTCCGAGCAAGACGCGCAGGGCGAAGCCGGCGGCGGTACAGGCGGCCCGCAGGGCGAAAACGGCGCAGAGCCCCCGGCGCAAACCGGCGAGGCCAACGCAGAAGCCACGACGGGGGCACCTGAGCCGCCAAGCGGCAATGCTCCAAGCGACCAGGCCAACGGCAACGAAAGCTCTGAAGCTGCGAACACGGATGGAAACGCTTCCGAGCAGAGCATGGGCGAGCCTCCCGCGCAGACTGGCGACAGCCAAGCACCGTCCGACATGGGTGAGGCTCCCACCGGCCAAGAACCCGGTCAGGGTGGCGGCGACATGGGCGGTGGCATGGACGAGGATGACGAAACGGCCTACGTCTATATCTGCGGCGGCACTCTCACCATCAACGCTGAGGGCGACGGCATCGACTCGAACGGCGACCTTCTCATCTCTGGCGGCGATATTTACGTCGAGGGACCCACCGGCGACGGGGATGGCGCTCTCGACTACGCGGGTACGGGCCAGATCAGCGGAGGCAGCATCATCGCGCTCGGTTCCACCGGGATGGCCCAGAGCCTCGAGGCCACAGGCGACCAGGGCGTCATGCTCGTAACCATCTCCGGCGAGGCCGGCAGTACGGTCACGCTCAGCGACGCCGCCGGCAACCAGCTCACAAGCTACACGGCCACCAAGAGCTACGCCTGCGCCGTCATAAGCTGCGCTGGCATTGCACAGAACAGCAGCTATACGCTCTCGAACGGAAGCCAGACCGTTGAGGTCACGATGGATTCCGCTGCCTACAGCGACGTCACCGGTGGCCAAGGAGGCGCAATGGGGCAAGGCGGCCAGGGAGGTCCCGGCCAAAGTGACCAGGGTGGCCCCGGACAGGGTGGCGCGCCGGGCGAGCAACAGGGCGGCGGCGCAAATTCGACTGCCGACGACAGCGCCCAGAACCAAGAGGGCACCTCGGCCTAACGGCCAGCCATAAAGCCAAGGGC
>CAVHWW010000041.1:0-30426 GCA_963639715.1 Acutalibacteraceae bacterium | reverse complement strand
CGAGACGCCCTGTTTCGCGTTGGCTCCGACAATGCTTTCATTCTGCGTGTTCTGCTGCGTCGGCACCTCGTCGGCGGCCTCGGCGTCGACGTCTGCGGCAGCGGCGGCCTTTTCGGCCTTGGCATCCGCGCTGGATTCATCGTCAGTAGCGGGCGTCTGGGCAGCTATCTGCTCGAGGATGCTGGGGACGCCGGACTCCTTGGTGGCCTCATCGGTGCTGCTCTCGCTCTTGTTGGGGGCAGTCCCTCCAGCGGAGGCGGCTTCATCGCCCGCTGTCGCCTCAACGGCAAGCTCACCCGCTGTAGCGATGGCCTCGGACTCGTTCGCGGCGGCCTCGGCAACACCCTCAGCCTCGCCTGCGACGGCCTCGGCAACGGCATCGCCGGCCTGCGCGGACTCGCCCGCAGCCGGCTCCTGCTCGCTCTCCACCACCGGCTCAAGCAGCTTGGGGCGCACGGGCTTGAGGCCGCCCTTCCTGCGCTTCCAGGGCTTGCCCTTGCCGCCTGCCTGCTTGCCGCCCTCAGGCTTGGCGGAGCTTGCGGCCTCGAGGGCCTCGTCCCAGGCCGGCTGGCGCACCACGGTGACGTAGAGGCGACCGCCCTTGAAGGGCGTGAGCTGCACAAACTCGGACAGCGCCTCAAAGAGCGACTGGGCGCTCTCGTGGCCGAGCGACTCGGGCGTGATCTCGGCGTCGGCCAGGGCCTCGACGGCGCGGGTTACAAACGTCTGCTTGCCGATGCCAATCTGGCTGCTCAGCAGTTGGTAGAGGTAGAGCTTGTTGGCCGGCGTGAGCTGCACGGGCTCAAGGTTGCTATTCGACTTTGCCATGGGTGCTCCTCGTCTGCGCCATTGGGCGCGTAATTTGCTTTCCCTAGGCTAACACGTTGCTGGTCGGCCGCCCGCATGCGAGCGGTATAGTTCTAGGGGGAAATTCGCGTGGCGGCCCGCATCTGACCGCCGCAATAAAGGAGGATAAATGCCCAGCTACGAGCCTAAGCCCAGTGATGTTCTCGAGCGCTTTTTGCGCTATGTGCAGGTTGACACCCAAAGCGACCCGCACAACGAGCAAGCCACGCCTTCCACGGCCTGCCAGCACGACCTTGCCAAGATGCTCGAAGACGAGCTTTCTGCGCTCGGCTGCGAGGACGTGGTGAGGACCGAGCACGCCTATGTCACGGCGAGCCTGCCGGCTTCCGCCGGCGCCGAGGACCTGCCCGCGCTTGGCCTCATCGCCCACATGGACACCGCGTCCGACGCCCCGGCCAGCGGCGTGAAGCCGCGCGTGGTGCGCTACGAGGGTGGCCCGCTTGTGGCCGGCGAGCGCGACGGCAAGCTTGTCCAGACCACGCCCGAGCAGCTGCCGGCGCTCGAGCGCTTTGTGGGTCAGGACATCGTCCTCACTGACGGCACGACTCTGCTTGGCGCCGATGATAAGGCTGGCGTGGCCGAGATCATGGCCCTCGTCACCCGCCTCGTGGCAAACCCCGAGCTTGCACACCCCACGCTCAAGATTGCCTTCGTGCCCGACGAGGAGATTGGTCACGGCGCCGAGCTTCTCGACCTTAAGGCCTTTGGCGCAAAGTGGGCCTATACGGTGGATGGCGAGGAGCTTGGCGACTTTAACTGGGAGTGCTTCTCGGCCTCGCAGGCCACGGTGACGGCCACCGGCGTGGAGGTCCACCCCGGCAGCGCCAAGGACGTCATGGTGAACGCCATCACGGTGCTGCGCGAGTTCGACGCGATGCTGCCGGCCGTCGAGCGCCCCGAGCACACCGAGGGCTACGAGGGCTTCTTCCACCCCATCGAGGTCGGCGGCTCTTCTGGCAAGGCCACGCTTACCTACATCGTGCGCGACTTTGACCCCGTGCGCTTTGCCGCGCGCGAGCAACAGCTGAACGACATCGCGGCCTTCCTCAACGCCCGCTACGGCGAGGGTACGGTCACGGTTGAGATTCGCGAGCAGTACCGCAACATGGTCGAGCACATGGCCGGCATGGACTTCCTCAAGGACAACGCCCTGGCCGCCATGGAGGCCTGCGGCATGGACTGCCACGTGCTGCCCGTGCGCGGCGGCACCGACGGTGCCCAGCTCACCTTCCGCGGCCTGCCTTGCCCCAACCTGCCCACCGGCGGCTACAACTTCCACGGCGTGAGCGAGTTCATCCCCGTGCGCAGCATGGAGCTCATGGTCGACGCTCTGGAGAACCTCGTCGCTCGCTTCGCCGTGGAGCAGGGCTAGTCGCTTACGGGGGAGCGCCGGGTCGCGGGGGCGCCGGGCTGCGGCACCAAGGCGCTGCTTCGTCGCCGCTAAGACCGATGCTGGCGGCATCGCTTCGCCCGTGACCTCACCTCGCCCTTGTTCGTCTCGAAGATCTGTGTCCGTAGTTTCTCTTTGTCCTCGTTTGTCCTCATCCGCTAAGAAAGGACTCGCATGATCAAGCTCATCGCTTCTGACATGGACGGCACCCTGCTCGACGAGCACTCCGAGGTGCCGCAGGAGACTTACGGCCTCATTCGCGAGCTCGCCGAGGAGGGCATCCACTTCGCCGCGAGCTCTGGCCGCCGCCTCGATACCCTCAACGAGTTCTTTGCGCCCGTGGTGGACAAGATGGACTTCGTGGCGAGCAACGGCGCGCAGGTGGTCGTGGCCGGCAAGCTCATCGACCGCGAGATCTTCTCGCACATGGCCCTCAAGCGCCTCAAGGCCACGGTGGACAACTTCGACTGCCTGCACATCGCCCTGTTCGACCGCACCAAGAGCTTCTTGCTCGATGACGAGAATTGCTTCGAGCGCGAGATTGACAAGGACCTGCTTTCCGCCGTGCGCGTGATGGACGTCCCGTCGCCTGAGGTCAACATCGTCAAGACCTCCATCTTCTGCGATACGCCCGAGTACACGATGGACATGGCCTACGTGCTGCAGCGCGAGCTGGGCGACTCCTTCGTCTTCGCGCCCTCGGGCTCCAAGTGGATTGACGTCATGCAGCATGGGGTCTCCAAGGCCACCGGCATCCGCCAGCTTATGGACCACCTTGGCGTTGAACCCGACGAGGTCATGGCCTTCGGCGATGCCATGAACGACTACGAGATTCTGCGTATGGTGGGCCACCCCATCGCCATGGGCAACGGTCGCTACGCCGTCAAGCAGATTGCCGAGCGCGTCATTGGGAAGAATACCGAGCAGGCCGTGCAGGCCGAGATGCGCCGCATCATCGATGAAGCGCGCGCGAACAACGCGTAGGGCAGGGGGCTCATATGGCGGCAATGACACTCGACACGATGAGTGAGCAGAAGAACGACGTCTCGTTTGAGGGTGCACCCAGCGTGCCCGACGTGCGCCAGTACATCGTCGTGGACCGCTCGCTTGGCATGAGTGCGGGCAAGCTCGCTGCTCAGGTGGCGCACGCGAGCGTGGCTTCGCTGCTCTCGGGCACCCAGCGCTATGTGGACGGCGACGCCGCGGCCGGCCCCATCGGCCTTGAGTGGGGTGGCAGCCTGGCGCGCACCTCGGTCGACGCCGATGTGCTGGCGGCTTGGGTCCGTCAGGGCGAGCCGAAGATCGTGCTGGCTGTGGACGGCGAGCGCGCCTTGGCCTCGCTTGTGGCTCGCGCCGAGGCTCGCGGCCTTATGGAGGGCATGGACTTCTTCTGCATCCGAGACGCTTGCCGCACCGAGCTTGAGCCCGATGAAAGCGGTAGCCGCTGGACCTGCGTGGGCTTTGCCCCCATGGACGTGGCCACTATCTCCCCGGTCACCGGCCAGCTGCCGCTGTACCGGTAGGCTTTCCCACGTAAACGGCGCGTGGCGAAAGTTTGGTGAGGGTTTGAATTCTCCTCGTCCGTTTTTGCGTGCGTTATGCGCCTTGGCATGTTGGGGATAAGATGCCTAACGGTATTAGGTAATTGATTGCCGGCCTTGCCGGTGTGGACGGGGCACGCATGATCGAAATCCAAGGCATCACTAAGTCATATACGACGGGCGACTTTGTTCAGAGGGCACTCGACGGCGTCTCCATCACCTTCCGCCCAAGCGAGTTCGTGGCCGTGCTTGGCCCCTCTGGCTCGGGAAAGACCACCTTTCTCAATATCCTTGGCGGCTTTGACCACGCCGATTCGGGCGATATCGTGGTGAACGGCGTCTCGACCAAGGACTATTCCGACGCCGACTGGGACACCTACCGCAACCATCGTATCGGCTTCGTGTTCCAGAGCTATAACCTCATCCCGCACCAGACCATCCTGCAGAACGTGGAGCTCGCGCTTACGTTGGCGGGCGTCGGTGCGGACGAGCGCCGCCAGCGTGCTCGCGCGGCGCTTGAGCGCGTTGGCCTGGGGGAGCACGTGAACAAGCGTCCCTCGCAGCTTTCCGGTGGCCAGATGCAGCGCGTTGCCATCGCCCGTGCTCTCGTGAACGACCCTGAGATTGTGTTGGCAGACGAGCCCACGGGTGCCCTCGATACCGAGACGGGCATCCAGGTCATGGACCTGCTCGCAGAGGTCGCCAAGGATCGCCTCGTCATCATGGTGACGCACAACCCCCAGCTCGCCGAGGACTACGCCACGCGCATCGTGCGTATCTCCGACGGCCACATCGTGGGAGATACGCGGCCGATTGAGGACGCCGAGCGTGCCGTTCTTAAGCAGGCCGAGCAGGGCAGCGAGCAGCCCAAGCGTCGCTCGTCCATGAGCTTCCTCACGGCGCTGGCGCTTTCGGCCAACAACCTGCTCACCAAGAAGGGCCGTACCTTCATGACGGCCTTTGCCGGTTCCATCGGCATCATCGGCATCGCGGCGATTTTGGCCCTCTCCAACGGTGTGAACGCCTACATCGCCAAGGTGGAGCAAGACACGCTTTCGAGCTACCCACTCTCCATCACCAAGCAGAGCTATGACCTCAGCAGCATGTTTGGCGGCCCCAGCATCGAGGAGGATGACCAGTCCACGGACGGCAGCATCTCCGTCATCACGGCCGTGAAGGATATGTTCGCCAGCGTTGAGTCCAACGATCTCTCGAGCTTCAAGAGCTACCTTGACGCTGGCTGGGACGGCATGGACGAGGACGTCAACGCCGTCCAGTACGAGTACGGCATCGAGCCGATCATCTATCGCGAGAGCAGCGATGGTTCCGACCCGGTGAAGCTCGTGCCCAACTCCATGACCGAGGCGCTGGGCACTGGCATGGCCTCGGCCACCAGCTCTAGCATGAGTGGCTCGAGCGTCTTTAACGAGATGCTCGATGACCAGGATCTGCTCGATTCTCAGTACGACGTCGTGGCGGGGCGCTGGGCCACTTCGGCCGACGAGGCGGTGCTCGTGCTCAGCCACAACGGCGCAGTGAGCGACTACACCCTCTACACGCTGGGAGTTCTCGACATTGACGAGATGAATGAGCTCGTGAGCAAGGCACTCTCGTCTTCCGAGGACACTGACACTGAGGTGGACAACTCGGACGTCAGCTTCACCTACGACGACGCCTTGGGCCTTCAGTTCAAGGTCGTCTCGCCGGCCCAGACCTACAAGAAGAACGTCGAGACCGGCGGCTGGACCGACATGAGCAACGACGCCGAGTTCATGGCCTCTGCGGTGGCCGACGGCCTCGACCTCAAGATTGTGGGCGTGGTGCAGCCCACTGGCGACGGCTCGAGCGCGCTTACCCAGGGCGTGGCCTACACCCATGCGCTCACCGAGCAGCTTATGGAGCGCGCCGCCAACTCCGAGGTGGTGAAGCAGCAGCTTGCCAACCCCGACGTGGACGTCTTCACCGGCAAGACCTTCGACGAGCTCAAGGACGAGGGCAAGAACGGCGTTGACCTCAGCAGCATGTTTTCCGTGGACGAGGCGGCCCTCAAGCGCGCCTTCTCCTTCGACAGCTCGGCGCTCAACCTGCAGGGCTTTGAGCTCTCGGGCATCGACATGGGCTCGATGCAGATCGACCTTTCCGGCGTGACCGACGGCATTGATATGAGTGCGGTGATGGGCAACGCGCCCCAGATCGACTTCTCGGGCATCTTTGACGGCGAGACCGTCACGCCCGAACAGGCCCAGCAGGTGGGCGCGCTCACGAGCCAGCTGGTGAGCGGCTTCATCACGTCGGATGAGTTCCGCGCCCTGGGCCCCGATGTGAGCGATGCCGAGAAGGTCGGCGAGGCCTTCAACGCCTATCTCACCAACAACGAAGAGGCCCAAAAGATCATGGCTCAGATTCAGGCCGTCTCGGGCGCCGGAATTCTTGCCAAGGTCCAGCAGGTGCTGCAGAGCTACATGCAAAACGAGTTCGCCACCTACCTGCAGAGCGCCATGCAGCAGGTGATGAGCCAGGTCACCGAGAAGATTGCTGCCGCCGTGAGCAGTCAGATGCAGGGCGCCCTTACGAGTGCCATGAGCGGCGCCATGGAGTCCATGAGCACCCAGCTTGCGGCGAGCATGCAGAACGCCTTCAACGTGGACACGAGTGCGTTTGCCAACGCCATCCAGTTCAACATGACCGCGGCCGACCTCACCTCGCTTATGACGAGCTACGCCAACTCCAACTCGCTTACCTACGACAACAACCTCTCTACCTTGGGCTATGCGAGCGAGGACAACCCGCAGACCATCAACATCTACCCGGTGGACTTTGCGGCCAAGGAGCGCGTGCTGAGCCAGATCGACACCTACAATGCCCAGGTCACCGATGCCGGCGAGGATGACAAGGCCATCTCCTACACCGACTACGTGGGCCTGATCATGACCTCGGTCACCGATATCGTGAACATGATCAGCATGGTGCTGATCGCCTTCGTGAGCATCAGCCTGGTGGTGAGCTCGATCATGATCGGCATCATCACCTACATCAGCGTGCTCGAGCGCAAGAAGGAGATCGGCATCCTGCGCGCCATGGGCGCCTCCAAGGGCAACGTCGCCAACGTCTTTATCGCCGAGACCTTCATCGAGGGTCTGCTCGCGGGCGTCTTCGCCATCGCGGTGGTGCTGCTCGTCTCCATCCCGGTGAACGCCGTGGTTGAGAGCGGCTTTGGCGTGAGCGGCATCATGAGCCTGCCTGCTGCGGCGGCTGTTGTGCTCATTGGTATATCGGTGCTGCTTACGGTGGTGGGCGGCCTTATGCCGAGCTTCTCGGCTAGCAGGCGCGACCCGGTGGAGGCGCTGCGTAGCGAGTAGCGCGGCTGGCGCTCTACGAGACCGCGAGCGTAGCGATGAGGGCGAGGTGGTCGGTGCCGGCGATGTTGGCCACAGAGACGTCTGTGGCCGTGACGCCCTCGCTCGTCACCACGTGGTCGATGGCGGCAAAGGCGGGCACGCCCTTGTTGGCCGGCCAGGTAAAGGCGAGTCCCTGTCCGCTCTCTCGCGCGGCGTCGTACAGCTCGGTGGCGCTTCCCTGCCCGAGCAGCTCGCGGAAGGGCGTGTGGTCGTAGCTGGCGTTAAAGTCGCCCATCAGCACATAGCTCGTGGCGCTGTCGGCGGCAAGGCGCTCGTGTATGACACCGAGCTCGTCGATGCTTCTCTTCCACAAGTCCCAGTAGCCGGCCGAGGGCGAGCAGGTGTGCACCGAGACAAAGCGCAGGCGGGCCGTGGTGCCGTCTGCCTGCGTAAGTGAGATGGTGCCGGCCGGCATGGCCGAGGCCGAGGAGCCGATGTCGTCGCTTGCGCCATCGGCAAGCGGGTAGGCGCTCCACACGCCGTTGCCATAGACGCCGTCGGAGCTTGAGCGCTCGGAGTAGGGGAGAAGCTCGTTGATGCCGGCTGCCTCAAGCTGCTCTACGAACTCGGCCGTGGTCTCTTGGAGGGTTAGGACCTGTACGCCGCGCTCGCGCACGAGGGCAACGATGGCCGCCGCGTCGGCGTTTCCTTTGTAGACGTTGCAGGTCATGACGGTGAGGCTGCTGGCTGAGGCGCTTGTTTGGCCTGCATCCGCCTCTCGCGCCGCCGTGACGCGCGCCGAGGGCACGAAGAAGGGCGCCTGCCAGGTGACCTCGAGCGCAAGGCAGGCAAGGGTTAGGATGCGTACGAAGCGACGCCACGCGCGGTGTTTGCGCCATACGGGGACAAACGTCAGCACGAGCGACAGCGCAGCCAAGATGGCAAACCATGGCGTAAGGGCGACGACATTTGCCGCAAACGGTAGCGCGCAAACCGACGCGGGCAGCAGCCGGGCGCCGATGCCTACCGCGCTAACAACGGCCAAAGCTATCGTGAGAAACCTCATAGGCGGGCGCTCCTAGAGGCGGTTGCGACGAATGGTGTCGAGGAGCTTCTGGGCGTCGAGCGGCTTGGAGACGTGATCGTTCATGCCGGCCGCAGAGCTGCGCTCCTGGTCGTCGGCAAAGGCGTTGGCCGTGACGGCGATGATGGGGACGGTCTGCGCGTCGGGTCGGCTGAGCAGGCGGATGGAGCGGGCAGCTTCAGTGCCGTTCATCACCGGCATCATCTCGTCCATCAAGATCATCTCGTAGAAGCCGTTGGGCGAGCCCTTGAACTTCTCAAGTGCCTCCTGACCATTGGAGACCGAGTCAACCACGATCCCCTCTTGCTCAAGCATGAAGGTGGCAACCTCGCAGTTAAGTTCGTTGTCCTCGGCTAGTAGCACGCGCATGCCGCTGAGCAGCGCCGTGCTCTCAGTGACCTGAGCGACATCGTCTGCCGTCGAGTCATCAATCTCGAAGGAGAGTTCGATGACGAAGGTCGAGCCCTTGCCCTTCACGCTCGCAAGTTCGATGGTGCCGCCCATCTGCTCAACGATCTCCTTGGAGATGGGCAGGCCGAGACCGGTGCCGCGGTATGTTGCGTGCGAACTCGTGTCCTCTTGCGCGAATGCCTCGAAGGCGTGCTTCTGGAATTCCTCGCTCATGCCGATGCCGGTGTCTTTACTCGTGAAGCGGTAGGTGGCACGACCATCTTTCGCACCCAGTTCAAGACACTCAAGGTAGATTGAACCGCCGCTACGGTTGTACTTGATTGCGTTGCTACCGATGTTCTGCAGCACCTGGCGAATATGCAGAGAGCTGCCGATGACTCGGCTGTGATCGATATCTATCTTGGACGTGAGCTCTATGCCGACGTTTTCAGCTTGCACCTGTAGCACGTCGGTTACGGAAAGAATTGTGCGGCGCAGATCGAAGGGCTTGTTTTCGAAATACATCGCGCCGCTTTCGAGCTTGTTCATGTCAAGCGCGCTGTTCACGAGCTCAAGCAGAAAACTCGATGCCTCCCACATCTTGGAGCGGCATTCGGCTTGCTTGTCCATGTCATCAGCATAGTGATCGCCGATGGCGAGCATACCGCGGATGCCATTGATGGGTGTTCGCACGTCGTGGCTCATGCGACGCAGGAAGTCGGTCTTTGCGGCGTTGGCGCGCTCGAGGCTCTCAAGGTATTCGTGCTCGCGTCGTAGCTTGGCGTTCTGAACGTTGTTTCGAGCGGCAATAATTGCAAGAACGGCGAACAGGTAGAGCCCGGCAGTGGTTACCAGCATTGTGTTGCGTTGGAGCATGACCGAGCTAGCGGGGAACCACACATAGACGGAATAGCCGTTCGAGGTAGTTCTGAGTCCATAGCAGGAGACTCCGTCGAAGGTACCGGCACTGAGGCTCTCGGGCTCATGGCTGGTGTCGAGCAAAAGGCGGTTCCTGAAGTCGTCGAGGCTGACGCCATGAAGCTCAGTGTCGTTCGAGGCTAGGACCTGTTCCTCGTCGGCTACGACAATTGTTCCGTCCATGTTCAGCGCATAGTTATCAAACATGGCATTGAACATGGCCTGCCCGCCTTCCACGTCGCTTTTCTCGACATGGCTAACGGCGACGATGATGCCATCCTCAAGCGAGGAGGTGACGCAGGCGGCAACGTCGTAGGTATTGCCGTCGAGGGTCACGCGTGTGAGGTAGCTTCTTGCGGGATAGGCGACAAGTTCGGCCATGACCTCGCTGCTTTGGAGCTCGTTGGCGATGATGCTGGCGACATCGCCGTCGCCCACGGTTGTTGAAAGCTGACGGTTCGCGTCGAGGAGAAAGGCCGTCTGGAGGTTCATCTTCTTGAGGTAGGAAGCGACCCCATCTTGGTCAGCGCTGCTTGTGAGATCGAATCGGCTCTCGAGCTCCTCGAGCTTCTCCCACACCGATGTGGTGTTCTTAGTGCGCAGGCTCGAGATGTTTTCCTCATGGCGTTTTACGCTCTGGCGTGCGAAGGCAACGGCGCTCTGAGCATTCGAGGCCGCACCGCGAAGGGCCGAATCGGTGAGAAAACCGCCAGCGAAGAGAATCAGCGCTACGCCGATAACGGCGCAGATGGCAAGGGTTGAGCCTTTTCCCAACGGCTTTTTATCCCGGTCTTTGCTGGTGGGCTTATTGGACATCAGCTATTCCCCCCCCACGACCATGTCCGGATCAAGCCCGTACTTCTCGACTACGGTCGCGATGGTGCCGTCTTTGGCGAGCTCTTTGAGGGTTGAGCTGAGAAGTTCAACGAACGCAGCGTCCTCGTAGTCCTTGTAGAAGGCAACGCCAATCTGCGTGGCGTAGAAGCCCTCGGGCAGCATCGTGAGCAGGCCGTCGGAGGACTTCACCAGCGCAGCCATCGGGCCGACGTGGCTGCTCGCAGCATCCGCATAGCCAAGTTTCACGGCCGTGAGGACCTCGTCGGAGGTGGTGTAGGTGAGTACGTCGGAGGGTTGCGGGACGACGTCGCCGGCGTGCTTGACCCAGGCCTCCTCGCTCTTGGTGGTGGCCTCTACGGCCACGCGCTTGCCCTCGAGTTGGGAAAGCGAGGTGATGCCGCTGTCGGAGCGAACCACGGCGGCCTGGTAGCTGTTCATGTAGGGGCCGGCCCACTGGTACTTATCTTCGCGCCCCGTCATGCTGTAGCACGACCAGATACAGTCGATTTCGCCGGACTCGAGCAGGTCGTTTTTCTTTTCCCAGGAGATACCAACGAACTCAGGCGTCACGCCCAGTCGCTTGCAGGCCTCGACCGCGATCTCGTAGTCGATGCCTGTGAGCTGGCCGTTGTCGTCGTAGTAGGTATAGGGCTCGTAGACGTCGACGCCAATCTTGAGGACTGGCTTTATGGAGGTGTCTTCAGATTGGTTTGAGCCTGTAAAGGAGCAACCGAGTATGAACAGCGTGGCAACAAAGGTGCAGATGATGGCGGCAAAACGCTTCAAGATGGGACACGCTCCTTGGAACGAAGGGGCTATGGGCTTCAAATCTTAGGAATTTTACCTGATTGAAAATAAGTGTCTGCGCCTGGGTATACCTACGCCAAAGCTCCATTGGGGCTCCTGAAGAGGTGTGACTCGAGGTAGGGAGGCGGCTATGGCAGCCGAGAGGGATGTCCAAGTCAGAGACGCTATTCGTGCCGCAAACAATGCCCTTGAACACCTTCATGAGGCGGCCGACCAGCTCGACTCCGCCGAGAGCTGGGGCATCTTCGACATGCTTGGCGGCGGTATCCTGGCCACGGCGGCAAAGCACAACCGCATCGATGACGCCATGGAAGAGGTCGAGGCGGCCCAGGAGTCCATCAAGCTCTTCTCCAAGAAGCTCGCCGTTCTGAGCAAGACTGCCGTCGGCGACTCAGGCATCGGCGACTTTCTTAAGTTCACCGACTACGTGGGCGGCGGCATCTTCGCCGACTACCTCGTCCAGCGCAAGATCTACCAGCTCCAGACCGTCGTCGAGGAAGCCATCTCCGAGGTCGAGCGCATGAAGGCCCGCCTGGTCAAGGGCGCCATCTAACGTAGCTGCTTCAAAACCAAGAGAGCCCGTTCCCCGCGCATGGGGGCGCCGAGGGGATGTCGATTGGCGCGCTAAAAGATAAGACCCCTGCTGCGTTGTTCGTCAGCCGGGGGAGGGCCCGTCGATGAGCATTCCGCAGCAGCTGTGCGCGTGAAACCCTCAAGTGCAGGTGAGCGAGGACGCGAAGAGACGGGCTCTCCTGCGGCGGCGCATTTTCGTGGCTGCCTTCGGTACGTTTTACGGCTGCTAGAGCACCATCTCGTAGGCGATGCGGGGGTCGCCGTTTTCAAGGTGGATGTAGCCGCAGCGGGTGAAGCCGGCCTTGGCGATGACGTGCTGCATGGTCTTGTTGTCGTCGTGCGTGTCCACGCGAACGGCGCCGAGGCCCAGTTGGCTGGCAAGGTCGGATGCGTAGGCAACGGCCTGCGAGAAGGCGCCGCGGGTCTGGCCGTCGCTGGCGACTCGGTGGATGGTTACGTAGGGGCCGTCGCTGAGCCATGCGCCCTCGTAAATGTGCTGGTAGGTGGGGTCAGGCTCGGAGTAGACCGTGAAGACGAAGCGTACGACGTCCTCGTCGTCGACGCCGACGCGCACCGATCCGGCCGCCAAGCTTGCGGCGAGCTCGTCGCGCGTGGGGCGGCCGTCTCCCCACTGGTGGGGGTTGCCGTTTTCGGCCATGTAACGGCGAGCGATGTCATAGATGCGAACGAGCGCGTCGAGGTCGCGCTCCTCACCGATACGAATCTGCATGGCCCCTCCTGGGTGCATGGGAACGGTACTTGGGAAATTGCTTGCGTTGAGTGTTCTGGCTGCCGATTTGTGCCGACAGCCAGATAGCTTACACGTTGATTGTTGCGGGTGGGCGTCTGCCTCGGCTTGCCTGTTGCGGACGGGTGTTGCCTAGTACTTGCGATTCTCGGGGCACTCCTCGTCTTCGCCCAAGGGCGTGCCGGAGTAGTTGAGGCGCGCCACGGCCTCTCGCAGCTCTTCGCCGCCGTGGGTGAAGGCCTGAGCGAGGGAAGGCCAGCCTGCGAGGCCCTTCTCGAAGCGATCGGTGAACGAATCGCACGAGACCTCAGGCGCGAAGGGGTGTTTCCACTCGTGGTGCTCGAGGTTTGCGACCCAGCAGGAATCGTCGGTGGTGATGCGGTGGGAGAGCGAGACGAGCTGGGAGTGCGGGCGGGCCAGGCGCTCGACGGTGCCGAGGGCGCGGTTCTTGAGCGAGCCGTAGGGCTCGATGGCGCGGTAGCACAGTTCCATGTCATCCACGGCACCGGCGTAGTCGGTGGCACCGACCTCGAGGCCGAAGACGGCCCAGGCTACCTGGCTCGTGAGAGCGCCGGCGACGCGACAGATGCGCTCCGTGCGTGCGAGCTCGCCGGCGGGCGGGCAGTCGTGCACGGTGGCGCGGCGGCTCGTCCAGAGCATCCAAGAGTCGAGGTCGGCCTCGATGACGGCGTGGACTTCGCTCATGCCATCCTTGAGCTCGGGGTTTGCCTCAATCAAAGCAAATTCCTGCGCATAGATGAAGGGGTGAGCGACGCGGTCGAGCGCATAGTGCGAGAGCATGCCGAGGGCAAAGGCTCGGCCGATGCCGGCGTCTTGCTTGGGCAGGTGGCTCACGCCGTCGCGCAGGGCGACGAAGGCCTCAGTCATGTGGCCGTTGTGCATGCCGGAGGCAAGCTTGTGGGCACTGGAGTTGGAGCTGGGGCTGGTAGCGCGGAAGAAGAAGGGATCGGGACCCTGGTTGCCGAGCAGGAAGGCCAAAAGCTCTTCCTCGCCCGTGATGACGCCCTCGGGAAGCAGCGCTGCGGAGCGCTCGCCGAATAGGTGGTGAGTGATGAGAGCGGGCATGGCAGGTCCTTTCGCGTCGTTTTGCTCTGCCCATTATGCCCCGGCCCGACCGCGGCTAAGCACTCGATTGGTGAGCGGAGTGTCGCGAGGCTGCCTGGGCGGAACCGCCTTGATGTTTCTTGTTCGGGTGTGTGCAGCCTAAGTGTGGTGTGCCGTCCACGGTGCGAGGCGAGCGGAAGGGCGGCGCTCGGGGCAAGGGAGTCGAGGACTGACTCGCGAGCCCTTGGCGTTGCTTACAGAAGCTCCAGGGCCTCGGCGGTGATGGCATCGGCCGTCATGCCGCAGGATTCGAGCAGCTCCGCGACTTCGTAGCGGTCTGGGAAGCCGTGGGGCAGGCCAAAGCAGCGCACGCGTGTGCTGGTGGGGCCGAGCGTCTGAGCGATGCGGCTGCCAAATCCGCCCTCAAGCACGCCGTCTTCCAGCGTGATGACGAGCTTGTACTTTTCGGCCAGGCCGCAGATCCAGCTGCGGGAGATACCGCAGGCATAGCGGGGGTTCACGAGCGTGGCGTTGACGCCGGTGCTCGCGAGCTTGTCCGCCACCTCCTCTCCCAAGGGCATGGTGGCGCCGAGCGCGAGGATGGCGAGCCCGGAGCTTCCCTCGCGGATGACTTCGGGCAGGCCGTTTGCGTAGCCGCCCTCGGCCATCGCAACGCTGGGCCTGCTTACCACGCCGGCGCCGGGTACGCGGATGGCCACAGGGCCGTCTTGCCAATCGAGCGCCCACGAAAGCATGCTGAGGTACTCCTCGCGGCAGGTGGGCGCGAGGTAGGTGAGGCCGGGCATGTCGCCGAGCATGGCGATGTCATAAAAGCCCAGGTGAGTGGCATCGGTTGTGCCATAGGCGCTCGAGCCGAACACGAGAATGGTGGCCGGCGCCGCATTAAGGCACAGGTCGTGGGAGAGCTGGTCATAGGTGCGCTGCAGGAAGGTGCCGTAGACACCCCAGACGGGCCGAGCGCCAGCGCGGGCGAGACCGGTCAGAAGCGTCACGGCGTGCTCCTCGGCAATCCCGACGTCGACGAACTGCTCGCCGGCAAGTTCGCGCCTGGCAGGCGTGAATCCCATCATGTAGGGCGTGGCCGAAGAGACGGCGATGAGGCCGCGGTCGGTCTTCATGCGCTCGAGCAAAAACTCGCCCGTGATGTCGGAGTAGGTGGCGGGCTTGGTCACCACGATGCCGCCGCTTGCGCGGCCGCCAGAGAGCTTTTCGCCCGTGGCGGGGTCGAAGGGGCCGACATGGTGCCAGCTCTCCTCGTCCGCCTCGGCGGGGGCAAAGCCCAGGCCCTTCTTGGTGTGGACGTGAAGCACGACCGGGTGGTCGATGTCCTTAAGCTCGGCAAGTGCGGCCTCGCAGGCGGCCTCGTCGTTGCCGGCCTCGAGGTAGCGGTAGTCGAGCCCCATGGCGCGGAAGAGGTTGTTCTTGGCCGCGCCGCCCGTGGCACGTAGCTCGGCGAGGTTCTCGTAGATGCCGCCCTGGTCTTGGGCGATGGACCACTCGTTGTCATTGACCACGACGATGAGGTTTGTGCCCAGGGTGGCGGCATTGTCGAGGCCCTCGAAGGCAAGGCCGCCGCTGAGCGACCCGTCGCCGATGAGGGCGATGACGTTGTGCTGCTGGCCGAGCAGGTCGCGAGCCTTGGCCATGCCGCAGGCGAGGCTCACCGAGGTGGAGGTGTGGCCGCAGCTGAAGAGGTCATGCTCGCTCTCGGCAGGGCTCGTGAAGCCCGAAACCTCACCCATGCGCTCGGGGTCGGTGAATGCGAAGGCGCGGCCGGTGAGCATCTTGTGGGTGTAGCTTTGGTGGCTCACGTCGAAGATGATCTTGTCGCGCGGGGAGTCAAAGACGCGATGCAGAGCCACCGTAAGCTCGACGACGCCGAGGTTGGGGCCTACGTGACCACCCACCTTGGCGCTGCTTTGGATGATGGCCTCGCGAATTTCGGCGCACAGGGCATCCATGGCGCTTGCCGGCAGGGCGCGAAGGTCTGCCGGGGTGTTGATGCCCTCCAAGTACATGCGCCCTCCCATCCCGTCTGTGCCGTCTAACTCTCGTTATGTCTGTCGCTAGCCGCCGAACGTGGGATGCCTCGCCTTGTGGGCAACGCCTCCAAACGCCTCGGCCAGGCCGCTTCTTGCGGTGCCTACGACAGGTGCAACGTGACTCAATAGATTGGCACATTCCGGACGATAAGTTGTGACGGGGCTGTGCTAGCGGCAGAATAGGGCGGTGGAAAGACGTTGACGCGGGTGAAAGGCAGCCTTTGGGCGACAAGATCAACAGGGAGGTTGCGGCCGAGGCCGCTCGCCTTGAGCGCGAGGGGCGCCTGGGCGACTGCCGCGGGTTCATCCAGCACGGCGACGTCACGGTGTATGACCACGTGACGAGCGTGGCTCGCCAGAGCTGCCGTATGGCCGATTCGCTCGAGCGCCTTGGCCTGCGCGTGGACCGTCCCTCGCTTGTGAGGGGCGCGCTTCTCCACGACTACTTCCTGTACGACTGGCACATCGCCGACCCGAGCCACCGGCTCCACGGCTTTACGCACCCGTTTGCTGCGCTGCGGAACGCCGAGCGAGACTTTGCGCTTACCGATTGCGAGCGCAACATCATCAAGCATCACATGTTTCCGCTGGTGCCGATGCCTCCCACCTGTAGGGAGGCCTGGATCGTGACCATGGCAGACAAGGCCTGCGCTCTGCGCGAGACCCTTGAGCCGCGCGTGCCGGCACGCCTTTTGCCTGGCTGGTTGAAGAGAGTGGGGCAGTGATGGGCGTCTCAGTCTTGGAGTTCCCGTTTGCTCTGATCGCCGACTCGAGCATCCCGGCGGCCCCACTTTCCGCCCTCGTGCTGTCCTTCTTCATCTACAGCGTGGGCGGCTGGGTATGGGAGTCGACCGCCTGCTCGCTCATGAACGACGGTCGCTTCACCAACAGCGGTTTTCTGCTGGGGCCGGTCTGCCCCATCTATGGTGTGGGGGCGCTCATATGCTGGCTATTCTTGCGCCACATCCCCGGCATGGTGGAGCTGTTCTTCGTGGCCGCCTTCGTGTGCTGTGGCCTTGAGTGGGTCGTAGGCCTGGCGCTCGAGGCAACCACGGGCGCACGCTTCTGGAACTACGATGACAAGCCCTTCAACATCCAGGGGCGCGTCTGCCTCTACGGGTTTTTGCTGTTCGGCGCCGGTGCGGTGGCCATTTGCCGCCTGATTGAGCCGGCTATCCTGGGGCTTCTTTCCACCTGGCCGGGCATCGTGGTCTTTGCCGTTGCCGTGGTGCTGAGCGCGGTTTTGGCTGCTGACCTCATCTTTGCGATGGCGAGCTGGCGCAGACTGTCTATGCAGCTCGAGAGCCTGCGTACCCAGATGGCGCTGCGCCTGGACGAGTCGATGGGCGAGGCGTCCGACCGCATGCTCGAGGCCATTCCCGAGCCCGTGAAGGAGGGCGCGGCCGAGGTCTACGAGCGCGGCAAGAGCGCCGCGGGCGAGGCCTGCTATCGCACGGCTGCTGCTGCGAGCGGGGCCAAGGAGCGCGCCTACGAGGCTGCCGAGCGTACGGCCGAGCGCACGAAGGAAGCGGCCGAGGCGGCTGCCCAGCGTGCCCGTGCCACCGCGGCGGGCATTGGCCAGGCAAGCGAGATGTTGCGCGAGGGCATTGCCTCGCGCGTGAACACCGCTTCCGAGAGGCCCGAGTGGCTCAACAGCGCCACCGAGTCGCTTGTGAACACCCTCGGCAAGCGCGACCTGCGCTTCTTCAGGGCCTTCCCCCGCATGAGCTTCAAGCGCTACGACGGCGTCATCAAGCGCGCCAAGCTCCGTGAGCGCGTGAGTGAGCTTTTCGACCGCCGCTAGGCGCGGCTGTGCGTCTGTGTAAGGGTTCTGTTTTGCCCGGACTACGGTGGTTGACACGCGCAATGAGGGTAGACATACTACAGCCCCGAAAGCCGCGCTAAGGCAGGTGCGGCGCCCCGCTCGCCGCGCCATTTGACGGCTTGCCGGGCCAAGTCGGCGCCGTTGCGCCACGAACGTAAGGAGGTGCCGTATGGAAGGCAGTCACAGTACGAGCGCCCACGAACCGGCGCCTCTCGCCAACCTTTTCTAGGCCCTTTCCTCCAGCATATTTTCGAGAAGAACTGCTTGTCTGCGATTCGCACCCTTGGTGCTTGCGCGTCATGGCCGCTGGCCGTTGCGCGTGATTCGCATGATGTCTGTCTTCACGGACGCCTCTGAGTTGACTCTACGGCCTAGCTGGGCTTTTTCGCGAGATTTGCGCCATGAGCGTGGGCATGCCACCACATCCCATCCGTCGGCAAACATGCCGAGCCCCGTCTAAGGATCGAAGGTGTGCCATGTCTAAGAAGACGACTGCACTCAAGAACGCCCTGCGCGCTACGCGCCGGGCAAACCTGTCCGCCGCGCCCGCAACGAGCGAGCTGGGCGAGATGGTGACCTATGCCGCCACGCACTCTGCCGAGGCGACACTCATCCAGCTTGGCAGCGGCCTGCACGGCCTTGCCCCCGATATCGTTGCGGCCTCCGGCGAGCTGGCTGGCCCCAACGTGCTCGAGCAGGCCGCGAAGCGCACCCTGCCGCAGCGCCTGACCTCGGCCTTCGTAAGCCCGTTCACGCTCATTCTCGCGGCGCTTGCGGCCATTTCGCTCTACACCAACGTCTACCTCGCCGCGCCGGGCGAGGCCGACCCCTCCACCGCCATCCTCATTGCCATCATGGTCGTGGTCTCGGGCTCTTTGGCCTTTGTGCAGGAGTCGAAGGGCGAGGGCGCGGCCGACGCGCTGCGCGAGATGGTAAGCACCACCTGCCGCATCGTCCGCTTGGCCGACGGTAGCGCCGGCGCCGGCCTCGAGCTGCCGATGGCGGAGGTCGTCCCGGGCGACATCATCCGCCTCTCTGCGGGCGACCTCGTGCCGGCTGACCTGCGCATCGTCTCGGCCAAGGACCTCTTTATCAACCAGGCTGCCCTCACCGGCGAGTCTGAGCCTCTGGAGAAGACCTCGGCCGCGACCGTGCGCGAGGGCGCCTCTTCCCCGCTCGACCTGCAGGGTTGCGGTTGCATCGCCTTCTGCGGCACCACGGTGCAGAGCGGATCTGCCATCGGCGTGGCCGTGGCGACGGGGCAGGAGACCTACCTCGGACGCGTGGCCAAGCGCCTTGGCAGCATCGAGACCAAGACCGCCTTTGACGAGGGAGTGAGCTCGGTTTCGCGCGTGCTCGTGGTCTTCATGCTCGCGATGTGCCCGGTGGTGTTTGTGGCCTGCGGCCTCACCAAGGGCAACTGGCTCGATGCGCTGCTCTTCTCCATCTCCATCGCCGTGGGCATCACGCCGCAGATGCTGCCCGTGATCGTGACGACCTGCCTCTCGCGCGGTGCCGTTGAGCTGCGCGGCGAGGACGTGGTGGTCAAGGAGCTCTCGAGCATCCAGAACCTCGGCTCCATCGACGTTCTGTGCTGCGACAAGACCGGCACCCTCACCGAGGACCGCGTGGTGCTCGAGCGCCACCTCAATCCCATGGGCGAGGAAGAGATCGAGGTCCTGCGTCACGCCTACGTGAACAGCAACTTCCAGACGGGACTTCCCAACCTCATCGACCGCGCCGTGATCGAGCGCACCGGCGAGCTCGATGCGGGCTCCGACCTCGACCGTGACCTGTTCATGCTCGACGAGCTGCCCTTCGACTTCGAGCGCAGGCGCATGAGCGTCGTCGTGGGCGACGGCGCCGGCAAGAGCTGGATGGTCACGAAGGGTGCCGTGGAGGAGATGCTCGGCTGCTGCGGCTTCGTTGAGGTTGAGGGCAAGGTTCGTCCGCTTACCTCCGAGCTTGTGGAGACGGTGCGCGAGAAGGCCGATGAGCTGGGCGACGCCGGGCTTCGTGTGGTGGCCGTGGCCCGCAAGGACGAGCCGCGCGGCGTGGGCCAGCTGTGCGCCGACGACGAGCGTGACATGATTCTCGTGGGTTACCTCGCCTTCCTCGACCCGCCCAAGGCAAGCGCTGCGGCGGCCATCGAGCGTCTGCACGAGCAGGGCATCGACGTGAAGGTGCTTACGGGCGATAACGAGCGCGTTGCGGCCGCGGTTTGCGCCAAGGTGGGCGTCGAGGCCACAAATCCGCTGCTTGGCAGCCAGATTGACGCGCTTTCTGACGAGCAGCTCGCCCGCCGTGCGAGCGAGACCGGACTTCTCGCCAGGCTCTCGCCGCTGCAGAAGGAGCGCGTGGTGCGCGTTCTTCGCGAGCAGGAGGGCCGCGCCGTGGGTTTCATGGGTGACGGTATCAACGATGCGGCGGCCATGCGCGCGGCCGACGTGGGCATCTCGGTGGACACGGCGGTCGACGTCGCCAAGGAGAGCGCCGGCGTCATTCTGCTCAAGAAGGACCTCATGGTGCTTGCGCGCGGCATCCGTACGGGACGTCGCGCCCGCGGCAACGCCACCAAGTACGTGAAGCTCACCTGCTCCTCGAACTTCGGCAACGCCCTTTCGGTGCTGGTAGCAAGCCTTGCTCTGCCCTTCCTGCCCATGGGTACGGTGCAGCTTCTGCTGCTTGGCCTCGTGAGCGATCTGTCGCTGACTGCCCTTCCCTGGGACAACGTCGACGAGCGTGTCCTGGCCGGCCCTGGTGGGTGGAACAGCCGCTCCATCACCTCGTTCATGCTGCGTCTGGGCCCGGTGAGCACTCTGTTCGACCTCGTGACCTTTGCCGTGCTGTGGCTGTTCGTCTGCCCGGCGGTGGCAGGCGGCACCTGGGCCGAGGTGGCCGGCACTGGCGCCGAGTCGCTCTTTGTGGCCGCCTTCCAGACGGGCTGGTTTATCGAGAGCATGTGGTCGCAGGCGCTCGTGGTACACCTGCTTCGCTCCGAGAAGCCGCTTGCCTGCCCGCCGGCTCGACCGCTGCTCGTCGGCACCCTTGTGGCCTGCGTCTTCGTGACGGCTCTGCCCTACGTGCCCATCGTCTCCGACGCGCTTGGACTGGTGGCGCTGCCCGCGTACTTCTCGCTCGCGCTGGTGGCAGTGCTCGCGGCCTACCTCGTGTGCGTGCTCATCGCCCGCCGTGCCTTCGTGCGCCGCAACGGCTCGCTGCTGTAGGGGAGCGCGGCAAATCTAGCCTTTTTGGTGGCCGGGGTTCCCTGCTTTGGGGCTCCGGCCGCCGTTCGTTTTAGCCGTGAGTCGCTCGTCTGATGGACTTCTCGTCGCGGCGCTGGCCGCGCGTCTTGATGACGCGTTCTGCGGTGTTCCGGCGCGAAAAGCTTTCGCCGGCCTCGTGCACAAACGTTTACGTATCGGACGGGCACGCTTGTGCAAAACTAGGTGGGTCATCAACATTTGGCCACGGCGCCCTTGCGCCCCGCGGCTCGCGCGTCTTCAGGAGGGAATCCTATGTTTAGATTTGGCCTTCTTACCAGCGGTGGAGACTGCCAGGCGCTTAACGCCACCATGCGCGCCATCGCCAAGACCATCATGCGCAACGCCGACGACTCCGTTGAGGCCTATGGCTTCGAGGATGGCTACCAGGGCCTCATCTACGGGCGCTATCGCAAGATGGAGTGGAGCGACTTCTCCGGCCTACTTACGTTGGGCGGCACGATCCTGGGCACCTCCCGCACCCCCTTCAAGATGCTCGACACGCCTGAGGCCGACGGCGTGGAGAAGGTCCCCGCCATGGTGAAGACCTACCGCAAGCTCAAGCTCGACTGCCTGTTCGTGCTGGGCGGCAACGGCTCCACCAAGACGGCCAACCGACTGCGCGAGGAGGGTCTGAACGTCATCGCCCTGCCCAAGACGATTGACAACGACACGTGGGGTACCGACATGACCTTCGGCTTCCCCTCGGCCATCGACATCGCCACGAAGTGCATCGACGACCTCCACACCACGGCCAACAGCCACCGTCGCGTCTTCGTGGTCGAGATTATGGGCCACAAGGTCGGCTGGATTCCGCTGTACGCGGGCATCGCCGGTGGTGCTGATGTCATCCTCATCCCCGAGATTCCCTATGACATGGACAAGGTCATCGAGACCATCGAGAAGCGCGACCGCGCCGGCGGGCGCTTCTCCATCGTCGTGGTGGCCGAGGGCGCCATCTCCAAGGAGGAGGCGGCCATGAAGAAGAAGGAATACAAGAAGAAGGTTGCCGCTCGCGTTAAGCCTTCTGTGGCTTACGACATTGCCGAGGAGATCGCCAGGCGCATCGACGACCACGAGATTCGCGTGGCCGTGCCGGGCCACACCCAGCGCGGCGGCGAGCCGAGCCCCCAGGACCGCATCTTCGCCACCCAGTGCGGCGTTGAGGCCGCCCGCGGTGCTTTGGCCGGCGAGTATGGCTATATGATTGCCCAGCTCAACGGCAAGATGACGCGCGTTCCGCTCGAGCAGGTCGCCGGCAAGCTCAAGTACGTTGACCCCGATGGGGAGCTTGTCCAGGAGGCCAAGATGCTCGGCATCTCCTTCGGCGACGAGTAGGGTCTCACGGTATCGCTGCTTACGCCTAGCTCTTTTGCGGTCGCACGCCTGCGGGGTATCGTTGCGGGCGTGCGACCGCTTTCTTTGCAAGCAGGTATCTTCGACAGAATCGGAAGCGTCTATGTCTCTTGAAACTCCTGCGGCCTTTGAGCCGGAAAACGTTCTCGTGTTGCTCCCGCTTACCGGCGAGCAGCGCACCACCGTTGAGGCCGCTGCGCCGAACTCCAACGTCGTCTATGCCGCCGACTTTGACGCGGCCGGCAGCGTTGGTGCGCCGGGCGTGGTGAGCGACGAGCAGGTCGCGGCTGCCGACGTCATTGTGGGCAACCTCGACCCGGCCCGCCTTCCCGTGGCCAGCCACCTGCGTCTGCTGCAGCTCAACTCCGCCGGCTATGACAACTACGTCGCCGCCGGCACCCTTCCCGAGGGCGCCGCCCTGTGCTCTGCCATCGGAGCCTATGGCCAGGCGGTCTCTGAGCACGTCTTTGCCATGCTCCTTGGTCTTATGAAGCACCTGCCTGCCTATCGCGACCTGCAGACGAGCCACACCTGGGGCGACCTTGGCCGCGTCACCACCCTCGTGGGCGCGAACGTGCTCGTGCTTGGCACCGGCGACATCGGCAGCCACTTTGCGAAGCTGTGCTGTGCCATGGGCGCGCATGTTACGGGCGTGAACCGCCACGGCGGCCAGGCGCCCGAGGGCTTTGAGCGCGTTGAACCCATCGAGAAGCTGCCCGAGCTCTTGGGCGAGGCCGATGTCGTGGTCTCGTTCTTGCCGAGCACGCCGGCGACCAAGGGCCTTGCCAACGCCGGCTTCTTCGCCAAGATGCGCCGCGGCGCCTACTTCGCCAATGGCGGTAGGGGAGACCTCGTCGTGAACGAAGACCTGGTGGCGGCTCTCGCCTGCGGCCAGCTTGCTGGAGCAGCGCTCGACGTCATGGTGCCTGAGCCGCTCGATGAGACGAGCCCTCTGTGGGACGCGCCGAACCTCTTCCTCACCCCGCACGTTTCTGGCGGATTCCACCTCGACGCCGTTCTGGAAAACGTCGCCGCCATTGCCGCAGAGAATCTGCGCCACCTGCGCGCGGGCGAGCCTCTGAGGAACCACGTGGCCTAGTACCTGCGGGTTTCTGGGTAATCTAGCGTCTGTTGCCAAGCGTCTGCGGCCCCGCATACTTTTGCGTGCGGGGCCGTTTTTTGATGAGCGGCTGAGTTTGGGCGCTGCGTCGGCGCCCTTGCTGCGCGCGAGAACGCCGATGCTCTTTCGCTCGGCGAGCGTCCCACCTGTATGGGTTTGCCTGCCTGTGTCGCGCCGGGCCTGTGCGGATACAAAACGCTTACGGAAGAAGTGCTTGCGACACGTACGACCTCGCCTTAGAATTCCATTGAACAAGCGTCAATAGTAAGACGAGGGTTACTGCCTGCGTCTGAGACGAAGTGCCAAAGCGAGTGGGGAGGGGAGGCCAGGATGCCGCGTACGGTTAAGCAACCGGAGGAACGCCGCCAGGAGATTCTCGATGTGGCGATGGAGCTGTTCACCACGAGCGGCTATGACTCGGTCTCCATGCGCGACATCGCTCGGGCTGCCAACATCACGCCTGGCCTCGTCTACCACTACTTCGACTCCAAGCAGAACCTCTTCAACGCCGCCTTCGACGCCTACGTGGTGGAGTGCTCGCGTGAGCTCATCGACGTGCTCGATGACCCGGACGTGGAGCTCTCGCGCAAGCTCGACGTCCTCTTCTCCCAGGCGGCAGACGAGCAGAGCCAGCGCTACCACGCGTTCTTCCACGCGGCCGGCAACTCGATGTTCCACGACCACCTGAGCTTCGCTCTGTGCCACCGCCTCTATCCGCACGTACTCGCTGCGATTCGCCGCGACGCCCGCAAGCGCGGGATGGAGGTCCGCGAGAGCGAGACGCTGGTTGACTTCATCATCCACGGCCAGATGAACCTCATGAGCGCGCACGACGCCCGTGCCTCCGAGCGCATGGATCTCATTCGTGAGTACGTCGAGATTCTTCTCGAGAGCCAGACCGTCAAGGTTGGCGAAGAGGGGGCTCCCGTTGTGCTGCGCGAGGGCGGGGAGCAGGCGGACATGACGCCGGCCGATGCCGGCGCACAAGGCGCCGCCGCATCTTCCGCCGAAGGCGGTGATGATGCCGCCGAGGGGTAGGGAGCTTTTTCTTATCGAGATATTGAACAATGTTCAATAAGTAAACGAAGGCGAACAAATCGCTGCTCAGGCAGCGAGCCTTAGGACGGATGACGCGGTGGAAGGTTCGCCGCATGAAGGGGGAGACCATGGAGATGTCGATGGAGAAGGCGCTTGAGCGCAAGGTCGCGAGCAGGCGTTCGTTTGATGCGAAGGCGGCTAGCTTTGACCGGGCGCGCGTGGGGCGCCACTCGCGCGAGCTCTACCGTCACGTGCTGTGGGAGCTGGCCGGCGTCTACCAGGAGTGGCTGTGCCGCGAGCGTCGTGAGGGACGCGTGGACGAGCTCGGCGCTCCCGAGCGAAGCTTTCGCGTACTCGACCTCGGCTGCGGCACCGGTGCTCTGGCGCAGCTCGTGAACAATGCCCTGCCCTGCGCCCGTGTGACGGGCGTCGACATCTCGGGCGCTATGGTCGACCGTGCCCGTGAGCGTCTTGGCGGCTCGGTGAGGCTCTTCCGCGCCGACGCCGAGAGCCTGCCCTTTGCCGAGGGCTCCTTTGACGCCGTCATCATGAACGACGTGCTTCACCACGTGCCCGATGCCAGCCGCGCGGCCTTCGAGGCCTGGCGCGTGCTCGGTCGTGACGGCGTGCTCGTGATGGGCGACCACTGGGCTCCGACGCCGGTACGCGTGGCGATGAATCTGCTCATGCCCCTTTCGAGCGCGGGGGATGTCTGCGTGCGCTCGAGCGATGAGCTGAAGGAGCTGTTCGGGGGCTGGTTCCAGGTCGTCGAGTGGCGTCGTGCCGGCATGGGCGCCTGCCTCGTGCGCGCCCGCAAGTCCAAGCTCGACCTGCGCTAGGGGAAGCCGGCGTGCCCTTGGCGGCCTCCCGTCCCGGTCTTCCCCAGGGACGGGCGCGAGGACCCGGCTCGCCTGCCGCAGCCTTCGCTAAGAGCCGCCCGCGCAGCCGCGGCGGCCACGCCTGCTCTATCCATGTATCGCCTTCGTTAAACGCCGCCCCATCTTCATCTCGGGAATTCATACTGAACGGGTCAAACCGACCGAGGGGGGAGAGATGGCGAGCGCAGCCAAGCAGGAAAGCAAGCAGAAGACCACCGCAGAGGTGCTGGTAGATTGCCTGAAGGCGGAGGGTGTTGAGGTTATCTTCGGCATTCCGGGCGAGGAGAACCTCGACCTGATGTTTGCCATCAAGAAGGCGGGCATCCGCTTCATCCCGACGCGCCACGAGCAGGGCGCGGCCTTCATGGCCGACGTCTACGGCAGGCTCACCGGGCGTGCCGGCGTGTGCCTGGCCACGCTTGGCCCCGGCGCCACCAACCTCGTCACCGGCGTGGCCGACGCCTTCCTCGACGGCGCTCCTCTCGTGGCCATCACCGGCCAGGTCTCCAGCGAGCTCATGCAGCTCACGAGCCACCAGTACCTCGACCTCTCGGCTATGTTCAGCCCCATCACCAAGCGCTCCAAGGTGGTCATGAGGCCCGACACCGTGGCAGAGATCGCCCGCCTTGCGTTCAAGTACGCCGAGAGCGGCAAGCCTGGCTCCACCCACATCGACCTGCCCAAGAACATCGCCCACATGCCGAGCCCGGCCAAGCCCCTGCGCTCCCAGCAGCCGCCGGCGCTCTATGCCGACCCGGCTGCCGTGACCGAGGCGGCCCGCCTCATCTCCGACGCCAAGAACCCGGTGATTCTGGCCGGAGCCGGTGCCGTGCGCGGACACGCCGCCCAGGCCGTGACGACCATGGCCGAGCGCCTGCACGTCCCGGTGGTGCAGACGATGATGGGCAAGGGCATCATCCCCTGCGATAACAAGTACCGCATGGGCGTGGTGGGCATCCCCCAGCACGACTACATCATCGACGCCTTCGACATGGCCGACCTCGTGATTGGCATCGGCTATGACCTCGTGGAATGCGCGCCCAAGAAGTGGCATACCCACGATGACATGAAGATCATCAACATCGCGGCACTGCCGGCCGACGTCAACCAGCAGTACGAGCCCGACATCGAGGTCGTGGGCGACCTCTCCGACAGCATCTACCAGATTCTGCGCACGGCTCGCCGCGACGACAAGCCCGAGCCCGAGGCCATGCTTGCCGTGGGCGCGCGCATGCACGCCGAGCTGGAGGAGCAGGGTAAGGACGATTCCTTCCCCATGAAGCCGGGCCGTATCATCTCCGACATCCGCAAGGTCATGGGCAAGTCCGACATCCTCGTCTCCGACGTGGGCGCCCACAAGATTTGGATCGGCCGCGAGTACCCCTGCTACGAGCCCAATACCTGCCTCATCTCCAACGGCTTTGCCTCGATGGGCTTTGCCGTGCCGGGCGCCTTCGCCGCCAAGCTGCTCCACCCCGAGAAGCGCGTGCTGGCTGTCTCGGGCGACGGCGGCTTCATGATGAACTCCCAGGAGCTCGAGACCGCCGTGCGCGAGGGCGTACCGTTCGTGACCCTCATCTGGGAGGACTCGCACTACGGCCTCATCAAGTGGAAGGAAGAGGAGCAGTTCGACGACGTCTTTGGCGTTGAGTTCACGAACCCCGACTTCAAGGCGCTGGCCGAGTCCATGCACTGCCACGGTTACCGCGTCGAGAGCACCGAGGATCTCATTCCCACCCTCGAGAAGGCCTTTGCCAACACCGACGCCCCGAGCGTCGTCGTGGTCCCGGTTGACTACAGCGCCAACATGGACCTCACCGAAACCCTGCGCGAGGAGTACGAATAAGTCAGCTGGATCGCACGTCATCTGAAGCGGAAAGCAGATTTACTCAGCGTGCTGAGCAAAAGCGCTCGGTATGCTGAGTATTTTTGTGGCGAGAGCGGCCAGGGCGGCATGGCGAAGTTCCTGAAGAGGCATCCGTTGGCCCTGCGGATGCCGACGAAAAATCGAACAACAAACGAATGTTCGGTGAACGGTGGAGCAGGCTGGGCTACCCGTGGCTCCATCTCGCTAAACTGAAGCCTTGTGAGAAAACGCTCAACGGGGGAGTGGTCCATGGCTTCCGATTCCATCGTCATCCGCGGCGCGCGCGAGCACAACCTGCAAAACGTCGACGTCAAGATTCCGCGAGACAAGCTCGTTGTCATCACTGGTCTTTCGGGCTCGGGCAAGTCGAGTTTGGCTTTTGACACCATCTACGCGGAGGGCCAGCGCCGCTACGTGGAGAGCCTCTCGAGCTATGCCCGCCAGTTTCTGGGACAGATGGACAAGCCCGACCTCGACTCCATCGACGGCCTCTCCCCGGCGGTCTCCATCGACCAAAAGACCACGAGCAAAAACCCGCGCTCCACGGTGGGTACGGTCACGGAAATCTATGACTACCTGCGCCTGCTTTACGCGCGTGTGGGCACGCCGCACTGTCCCGAATGCGGCCGCGTGATCGAGCGCCAGACCACCGACCAGGTGGCCGATAAGGTCCTGGCCGCTGGCCAAGGCAGGCGTGCCCTCGTGCTGGCGCCGGTGGTTATCGGGCGCAAGGGTGAGTTCGTGAAGCTCTTCGAGGACCTGCGCGCCGAGGGCTTCTCGCGCGTTCGCGTTGATGAGGAAGTCCGCGAGCTCGAGGAAGAGATCAAGCTCGACAAGAAGTTCAAGCACAACATCGAGGTCGTGGTAGACCGCATCGTCATCCGCGAGACGAGCCTGGGCCGCATCGCTGAGGCAGTGGAGACGGCCACGCGCCTGGCCGCCGGAAAGGTGGGCGTCTACTTGCTGCCCGACCGCGATGACCCCGAGGGTATCCCCGGCGAGCTGCTGCAGTACTCGCTGGCGCTTGCCTGCCCCATCCACGGCCACTCCATGGATGACCCGCAGCCGCGCGACTTCTCCTTCAACGCCCCCTACGGCGCCTGCCCGGAGTGCGACGGCCTGGGCTTCAAGCGCGTGGTGGACGCCGAGCTGCTCATTGAGGATCCCAACCTCAGCGTGGCGGATGGGGTGTTCGGCAGCTTCTTTGGCCGCTCCAACTACTACCCGCAGGTGCTTGCCGCCGTGTGCCGTCACTTCAAGGCAAGCCCCGACACCCCGTGGAAGAAGCTGCCGCAAAAGGTGAAGGACGCCCTGCTCGATGGCCTTGGCTCCACCAAGGTTCGCGTTGACTATCACACGCTCGATGGCCGCGACACCCACTGGCTCACGACCTTCTCGGGCATTCGGTCCGTCCTGTTCGAGAAGTACAACGAGACCACCAACGAGAAGATCCGCGCCCGTCTCGAGAAGTACATCCACGAGGCTCCCTGTCCCTCCTGCAGGGGTGCCAGGCTCAAGCCCGAGATGCTGGCCGTGACGGTGGGCGAGAAGTCCATCTACGAGGTCTGCTGCATGAGTTGCAAGGAGGCGCTCGACTTCTTTGCCGCGCTTGAGCTTACCGAGCGCCAGCAGTTCATTGGCGGCCGCATCGTGAAGGAGATCGTGGAGCGCCTGCGCTTCCTCGTGGACGTGGGCCTGGACTACCTCACGCTTTCCCGTGCCTCGGCCACGCTCAGTGGCGGCGAGGCCCAGCGCATCCGCCTGGCCACCCAGATTGGAGCCGGCCTCATGGGCGTGCTTTACATCCTGGACGAGCCTTCCATCGGCCTGCACCAGCGCGACAACGATCGCCTCATCAAGACGCTCGAGCGTCTGAGGGACCAGGGCAACACCGTCATCGTGGTTGAGCACGACGAGGACACCATCCGCGCAGCCGATTACGTGCTCGACATCGGCCCCGGTGCCGGCGAGCTGGGCGGCAAGGTCGTGGCGGCCGGCACACCTGAGGAGATTTGCTCGTGCGGCGATTCCATCACGGGTGCCTACCTCACCGGCAAGCGTCTCATCCGCCTGCCCGAGAAGCGCCGTAAGCCTGGCCGCGGTGCCCTCAAGATTACGGGCGCTGCGCACAACAACCTCAAGAACGTCAGCGCCAGCATCGAGTTCGGCACCCTCACGGTGGTGACGGGCGTCTCGGGCTCGGGCAAAAGCTCGCTGGTGACCGATACGCTGGCGCCGGCGCTTACCAACGCCATCCAGCGTTCGCTGCGTCCGGTGGGCGAGTATAAGAAGCTCACGGGCATCGACCAGATCGACAAGGTCATCGATGTGGACCAGAGCCCCATCGGCCGTACGCCGCGTTCCAATCCGGCCACCTACATCGGTCTTTGGGATGACCTGCGTGCCCTGTTCTCCAGCACGCCCGAGAGCCGTGCGCGTGGCTACAGCCCGGGACGCTTCTCCTTCAACGTCTCTGGCGGCCGCTGCGAGGCTTGCAAGGGCGACGGCCAGATCAAGATCGAGATGAACTTCCTTCCGGATGTTTACGTGCCTTGCGAGGTCTGTCACGGCGCGCGCTACAACCGTGAGACCCTCGAGGTGAAGTACCACGGCAAGTCCATCTCGGACGTGCTCGACATGAGCGTGACCGAGGCCCTGGCCTTCTTCGGCAACATCCCTCGCATCAAGAAGAAGCTTCAGACGCTTTACGACGTGGGCCTGGGCTACATCCGCCTGGGCCAGCCGGCCACGACGCTCAGTGGTGGCGAGGCTCAGCGCGTGAAGCTTGCCAAGGAGCTCCACCGCCAGCAGACGGGCAAGACCTTCTACATCTTGGACGAGCCTACGACCGGCCTTCACTTCGAGGACGTCCGCCAGCTGCTCGATGTTTTGCAGCGCCTGGTCGATGCTGGCAACACCGTGCTGGTGATCGAGCACAACCTCGACGTTATCAAGGTGGCCGACCGTCTTATCGACATGGGCCCCGAGGGCGGCGACGGCGGTGGCACTGTGGTCTGCAGCGGCACCCCCGAGCAGGTCGCCAAGTGCCCCGAGAGCTACACGGGCAAGTTCCTCGCCCCCGTGCTGGAGCGCACCCGCGAGCTCCAAAAGCAACTCGACAAATCCGGCGCCGGCGAATGGGTTCCTAAGGTCTCGGCCTTCCTGTCCGCTCCAGATGAGGAGTAGCGTCCTATAGGACAAAATGTGTGTCCGCTTCAGGGGCATCGACAAAGGTCGATGCCCCTTTTTGCACCGTTTAAATCCGAAGGCTGATTTAAACGCCCGGACAGAAAATGGGCCGTAGCAGCGCCCCTCGAGCGCAGTACAAAACCTTTCCTGGTGCGGTGAGGCTGGCTTAGCACGAGTTCCCCGCAGTTGACCGCGCCGCGAAGCCGGGCGCCCAAGGGGCCGTTAAGGAGCATTCCGCAGCAGCCTATGGAATGAAGCCCTCTAGCGCA
>CAVHWW010000040.1:0-18494 GCA_963639715.1 Acutalibacteraceae bacterium | reverse complement strand
CGGGGTCAAGGGCGCTCGTGGGCTCGTCGAACAGGATGATCGGCTGCTTGGTGCACAGGGCGCGAGCAATGGCCACGCGCTGCTGCTGACCACCGGAGAGGTTCTGCGGGTACTCCCCCGCCTTGGCCTCGAGGCCGACTCGCTTGAGCGCGGCCATGGCGTTGGCAGTGGCCTCCTCCTTGCTCTTCTTCTGCAGCTTGATGGGAGCAAGCGTAAGGTTGCCAAGCACCGTCATGTTCGGATAGAGGTTGAACTGCTGGAACACCATCGAGGAGTACTTGCGGGCCATCTCGAGGTGGTTTTTCTTGGTGACCTCGGTACCGTCGATCATGATGGAGCCGGTGGTGGGCTCCTCAAGGTAGTTGATGCAACGGATGAGGGTGGACTTGCCCGAGCCAGAGGGGCCGATGATGACGAGCTTCTCGCCCTCCTTGACCGTGAGGTCAATGTCCTTCAGGACGTGGACGTCGCCGTAGTACTTGTTGAGCCCACGAATCTCAATCATGTTCTTAGCTTCGGACATAGGGCAAATCCTCTTCTCGAATTTCTTGACACTCATAATCTATGGCATGGGAGCTTTCAAATGAATTGAATGTACCCAACTGTGACGAACTAGAAACACGCTGCTACGTGCCAGTTTACTTTTCAGGCTTCAAGTTGGGGCGAACTAAAGCATGCATAGCGTTAGCTAAATTATGCAAACCTTACGTAAATGCGCAAGGATTACCGAGCGTGAGACGGATTTAGGTCGAACGTTTTACCCGATGGCAGGCAGGCGTCCTAACCTAAATTACGGAGAACGCAGCGCGCCACAAAAGAGTAGACATCCGCCGCAGCTCGGCTGAACCGCAAGCAAAACGCGAGCGAAAGCGGAGCGACCCTAACGTCTCTTGCGACGGTTTCTGCCCCAGACGTCACGCAGCACCACAAAGGCAAGCGCGAAGGCGATGACGTAGCACAGGAACGCAAAGGCAGGCACGTCGGCGATAGTGAAACGCGTCTCCTCGGCCCAACCACTCATGACAATGGCGGAGGCCGCAATGAGGAAGCCCACGCAGAGCACGCCGAGCGTGAGCCTGTCCGCGATGTGCGAAAGGTCCTCGATGGGGTCGTCCGAGCCGGCGAAGTCCATGTTGAGCTTCAGCTGGCCGCGCGTAAGCATGCTCATGGCAAGCTCGGCTTGGGCGGCGGCACCCAGCAGGCCCTTGGTGGCAGCGCGACTACGAATGGCGAGCTCGCCCATATCCCGCTTAAGCTTGGCCTTTTGGTCAGTATGGGCGCGAATGTGCTGAGAAATGATGTCGATCATGTTCACGCCGGGGAGGAACTCGTCCAGCACGCCCTCGAGCGTCACGAGGCCACGGGCCATGCTCGTGATCTGCCCCGGCAGCTCGATGCCGTTTTTGCGCGCGAGCGAGATGATGTTGCCAAGGAAGTTGCCGAGGTCGAGCTCGGAGAGGTTAACCGTACCGAACTCGTCCACCACCTCGTCAAGGTCAGCCAAAAGCGAGGCGTGGTCAACTTCCTCAGGGTTTGTCATCGAAAGACGCAGAAGGGCGCTCTTGAGCTTAGGCGTATCGCGCGCGGCGACGCTGAATATCATGTCCTTCATGATGCGGCGAAGCGCCGGGGTAAGCCTGCCGGTGATTCCGAGGTCGAGGAAAACGATTTGCCCGCCGCGCACCACGATGTTTCCCGGATGCGGATCGGCGTGGAAGAATCCGTCGTCAAGAAGCTGGGTGGCGTAGTTGTCCACAAGCTTCTCGCCTATCTCGGTGAGGTCATAACCAGCCTCGATAAGCTTGGCGGGAGAAGAAATGGTGATGCCCTCGACGTACTCCATGACCACCACGTGCTTGGTGCACAGGTCCATGAAGGGCGCCGGGCAGGTCACGAACTTGCAAGACTCGCTGTTGCGGCGGAATTCCTCAAGGTTACGAGCCTCGACGAGGAAGTCCGTCTCCTCACGGAAGGTCTCCCAAAGCTCCTCAACGACGCTCTTGAGGTCGAGGAACTGCTCGCCCTTAAAGAACGGTGTGAGGTGACGCACGAGGGAACGCATGATGTCGATGTCTTGGGCCATGACCTCTTGCACATGCGGGCGCTGAACCTTTACAGCAACGTCTTCGCCGCTCGCCAGCCGCGCCCGGTGCACCTGGGCAACCGAGGCAGAACCCAGCGGTCGCTCCCCTATGGCATCAAAGAGCTCGCCAAGCTCCACGCCGTATTCCTGTTCGAGCACGGCCACGACCGTCTCGTAGGACATGGGCTCGACGTCGCTTCTGAGCTTCGTAAGCTCCTCGCAGAAGCGCTCGGGAAGAATCTCAGAACGCATGGAAAGGATTTGGCCCGCCTTCACGAAGGTGGGTCCAAGCTCCTCAAGCATGCGGCGGAACTTAACGGGCGTGACACCGCCGAGGACGTCGTACTTGCGCACAATGCCAAAGATTTGCAGCAGGCGGGCATGCCTGCGCTTGCGAGAGATGCCATAGCGGCTCGCATCGTTTCTGCGAGAGCCGCGGAGAAGGCCGATGGTGATGGAGTCCGGGTCGTCCTCCAAATCGCCCTCTACGGCCGAAAGCGCGGCCTCCCACATCGCGTCTTCGGTCTCAGGGGCCGAAGGGTCGACATGAGAAGCCACCCCCGACAGCGTGTCAGGGGTGGCCTGGTCTTGCTTGTGCGAATCTTCGGTCGACAAAGACTACTCCTCGGCTTCCTCGACCTCGTCGGCCTCGACGGGCTCAGCCTCGGCAGCAGCAGCCTTCTCAGCGTCAGCAGCGTTGAGGTCACTGGTGAGCTTCTCAGCGCGGGCAACGAAGGCGGCACGCTCCTCGGCCGTCATGGCAGCCAGGCGGGCCTTGAGGACCGTCTCCTGAGCACCATCGACCGTCTCCTTGGCCTTCTGGGTGAGCTCGGTGTTGAGTTCCTTGCCCTGCTCAACCGTAAGCTCGCCCTTCTTGACGAGGGTATCAACGAATTCGCCGGTCTTCTCGGCGCCATAGGCAACCGCGCCCACGCCGGCGAGGAAGGCCTTGTGAGCGAGCTCGGTAACGCTATCAGTGATCTCTGCCATAAGAAACCCCTTTCTCGTCGCAGCCATCTTAGCCGCGACTCCCTTGCCGCGCTTGTACCCAAAGCTCGCCGGCATTTTCAGACGCCTCGGCGAAAGAAAGCTCACGGAGGGCTTATATAAAGTGAAGTGTTAGCAATACCCTTTATCCGAGCAAGGCGTCCTTAAGGTCAGAAACGGTGCTCACGATAAGACTAGCTCCCGCAGATTCGAGCTCGCCGGCAGGCGCGGTATCGCCGAAATAAACGCCGATGGAATCAACGCCGTTGGCCTTAGCGCCCTCGATGTCGTAGCTCCTGTCGCCAATCATCACAGCTTGCGAGGGGTCCGCGCCGAAGAATTTGAGCGCCTCGCCAACAAGGCCAGCCTTGCTGGCGTTGTTCTTGCCGGTCTGGGTCACAACGGCGTCAAAGAGGTGCTCGGTGTTGGTCTGGTCAAGCGCGAGCTTCACGAACTTCTCGAGCTTGGAAGAAACAATGGCAAGCTTGCGGCCGTTTGCGCGCAGTTCCTCAAGCATCTCGTAGATGCCGTCAAACAGAGGGTTGCGCTCGGGGCCAAGAGCGCCGTAGACCTCACGGTAACGACGCGTCGCCTCTTCTGCGTCCTCGTCGGACAGGCCGTAGACAAGCTTGAACGCATACGGGAAGGGAGGACCAATGAGCCTGCCGGCATCTCCGATGAACTCGTCGGAATAGCCCATGGAACGCAGGGCCTTCTCGGCCGTAGCGACGATGCAGGGCTTGGTGTCAGAAAGCGTGCCATCAAAATCGAACAGCACATACGGCTTGTCGGCAAAGTTCACGGGTCGCTCCTCTTCGATGGGGCTAGGTTGGCTAAGAAGATAGAGTTTGCTGTTCTTTGGCGCAATCCAGCGGGCCATGGGCGCGAATGGTCTTAATGGCATGGGCAAGCGGCGCCAGGATTGCCTCAAGGTTCTCGGTTGCGGCTTTAGGCGAACCCGGAACGTTCAGCACAAGCGTGCGACCAAGCGTGCCCGCAGTCGCTCGAGAGAGCCAAGCGAAGGGCGTGATGCGAGCAGAGGCGACACGCATGGCCTCACCAAATCCGGGCACCATGCGCTCGCAAACGTTTTGCGTGGCCTCGGGCGTGACGTCACGAGGTGAAAGACCGGTGCCTCCACTTGTCACCACAAGCGCGACGTCTTTGCCGACAGCGTCGCGGATAGTCTGCTCAATGGCTTGCATATCATCGGGGACAACGGCTGTTCCATCGACCTCGTAACCCTGCGACTCGAGCATGCGCACGACAGCAGGGCCAGCCTCATCAGCGTAGACGCCAGCACTTGCGCGGTCGCTCACCGTAATGACAAAAGCACGCCTATCAGTGGCTTCAAGGTTTGAAACGCCCATGGAGCACCTACTTTCCGAAGGGGCAAACCGGGTAGTTGCACTCAGGGCAGCCGAGGCATAGGCCACCCTCGCCATAAGCTACGACGTCTTGCTTGGTAAGACGAATGCCGGCGGCAATCCTTGGCATAACGAGGTCAAAGATGGTGGCGCCGGCAAACATCACGCAGCCAGGAAGCCCAAGCACCGGCGTGCCGTCGTCGTAATAACCGACAAAGAGCATGGCGCCAGGCAAAACGGGCGCGCCATAGGTAACCATGGAAGCCCCGCTCGCCTGAATGGCCCCGGGAGTGTTGTCATCGGGGTCGACGCTCATGCCACCAGTACAGATGACAATGTCGACACCGGCCTCGCGAACGCGGCCAATAGCCGCCACGATATCATCCATGTCATCGCCCGGAAGCTCGTGGGCCACGACCTCAATGCCATAGGCGGCAAGCTTCTTGGCAACCACGGGCGTAAAGCTGTCCTCGATAAGCCCGGCCGCCACCTCGCTGCCAGTGGTCACGATGCCAGCGCGACGCATCTTGAACGGAACGACATCGCACAGAGGGCCTTGCCCCGGGGCTTCAGCAGCCACTCGATCGGCCTCATCCAAGACCGACTCCTCCACGACGAGCGGAATCACGCGCATGCCGGCAAGCTTGTCGCCAGCGTGAACAGCCGTGTTGCCCTTGCGAGTGGCAATCATGACCTTCTCGACGGAGTTAACCGCAAGAAGGGCCTCAGAACGGACCATAAAGCACCCGTCAAAGGCGGCGGTAAGCTCGATCTTGCCCTCCTTGATGTCGGGAGAGTGGGTGCAACCGGAGCCCTCCGCAAGCTTGCATAGGCGCAGAGCGGCATCGTTCTCGTGAAGCATGCCCTCCTCGAGCTCCCACACATAGACGCTGCGCTTGCCCATGGAGAGCAAGACGGGAACGTCCTCTTCCTGCACGACGTGGCCCTTACGGAAACGCGCGCCCTTGAATTTGCCGGGGATGATCTGCGTCATGTCATGGCACAGCACGTGGCCGACGGCCTCTTCTACCGCGAGTTCCTTCATTTTGCACACACCTCCACGACGCGCACCGCATCATTGGCACGCACCTCTCCGCTGCGAACGACAACGGCAAAAATGCCCTCGCTCGGCATGGCGCATTTGCCTACCAGGCGCTTAATCTCGCAATCGTTGTGGCACTTCTTGCCGATTTGGGTCACGGCAACAAGTGCCTGGCCCACCCCGAGCACCGTTCCAACCGGCAAGGACTTTAGGTCGAGCCCCTCGATGAGGATGTTCTCGGCAAAGTCACCGGCGGCAAGGTTAGGTAACACCTCACGAAGCTCATCGACGCTTTCGTTGGGCAGCAGGCTCACCTGACGATGCCAGTTACCTGCGTGAGCATCACCAGCAACACCAACGCCGACCTCGAGCGATATGGAATCGACAAGCGCCTTGCGAACGCCCTTCTTCTCGCTCATGCATACGGCAAGGACGGTTCCTTCGCGCGACATTGCGTCGCCCGAGCTAAAGTCATTGGCAGAAAGTTCATCTTGCATGCCTAGGCTCCCCTCACGAAATGGCCGCTACGGCCACCGTCCTTCTCAAGCAGGCAAACCTCATCAATAACTATGTCACGCTGGTGCGACTTGCACATGTCATAGATGGTGAGCGCCGCGACGCTTGCCGCCGTTAGGGCCTCCATCTCAACGCCCGTCTCGCCTTTGCAACGCGCAACAGACAATATCTCGATACCCCAATCCTCAAAGGAAAACGAGATGTCGACGCCTGAGAGGGGAATCTGATGGCACATGGGGACAAGCTCCCAGGTACGCTTAGCAGCCATAATGCCCGCGACTTGCGCCACGGCCAAGACGTCGCCCTTGCGAGTGCCGCCCGTTCGCACGAGCTCGAGCGTGCTAGGGTCCATGCGCACCTTGGCCCCAGCGCGCGCCACACGCTGGGTCACCGGCTTGTCGCCGATGTCTACCATGCGAGCCCTGCCCTGCTCATTCACGTGCGTAAGGTCGGCGTCCCTGAAACGGCAGGTCTCGCCTCCTTGCGTCTCTTCTCCTGAAAGCCCCATGGCTTATCCCCCGATTTCGAACATGCTTCTCGGCGTCTCGCTTGAGCTGACGCCGGGATTTAGGTTGTGGTGAGCCGGCTTGGCCTCAATACCTTCCTGAATAGCGGCCACGAGTTCCTCCCCGTGAAGCCCCCGCAGCCGCAGCTCGGTCTTAGAGTGAAGGCAGGGCTTGAGCCTGCCATCGGCCGTAATACGAATTCTGTCACAGCCCGAGCAGAAGCGGTGGCTCACGGCGCGAATGAGACCGACTCGCCCGGCATAGCCAGGAACAGCATAGAGTTCGGCAACACCGCCATTGCCAATAAACTGCAGCTCGGGAGCCTTCTCAAGAACAAGGTCTCCTGAAACGAAGCGCTCTGTTGGCCAGGAGGCGCACTCCCCCATCGGCATAAGCTCGATAAAGCGCACCTCGATGTCATGGTCTTTCGTAAGACCCACGAAGTCGGTGATCTCATCGTCGTTTACGCCTCCCATCAGTACGTTATTGATCTTGAGATGGGAAAAACCGGCAGCCTTGGCCGCCTCGAAACCCGCAAGGGCATCTGCAAGCTCGCCAATCCTGGATACCTCACGGTAGCGATCGGGCCTCAAGGTGTCCAAACTGATGTTGAGCCTGGACAGCCCCGCCTCTCGCAGTTCGGCAGCAACGGGCGCGAGCAGCGTAGCGTTGGTCGTCATGGCAACTTCGTCAATGCCCTCAACGTCAGAAACCATTCGAACCAGCTCAACGATACCGCGACGTACCAGCGGCTCTCCGCCCGTAAGGCGAACCTTGCGCACACCAAGACGCGCGGCCGCCTCGACCATCTCTGCCATTTCCTCAAACGTAAGCACGTCGGAGTGGGAACAGCGAGATACGCCGTCTTCAGGCATGCAGTAGATGCAGCGACAGTTGCACCTGTCCGTGACAGAAAGACGCAGGTAGCTTATATTACGGCCGAGGGAGTCTTTCAAAATGTCACGCCCTTAGCGGCATGACATCAGAGGCCTTGACGGCCAAGGTGACCTTCTCGGGGTTGCCTAGGGCCGCCCACGCAGCCTTCTCGAGCTCAACGCGCAGCTGAGCACCACCAGGTGTCCCGCACATGACGATGGTCGAGAAGACGTTGTCAATAACGCGGTCGACCGTGCAGGGAATGCGATTATCGACAACGGCGGCAGACGAAACGACCTCAGAGCCAAATCCGGTCGCGGCCTCACCAAAGGAGTCACAAGGCTTGCCATCGGCCTCCACGACGCGCAAGAAGTGCGCACGAATGCCAGCGTGCTCACAGTCCTCAACCGAGCGTCCGCAATCAAGCGTAACGCCCCAATCAGAGCAAGCAAGCGAGGTTGGGCCAGCCACCGTAGCCGCGCTCACGTTCTTGCAGCCGCTAATGACGGCCTCGGAAAGCGTCAGGGGCGCGTCAAAGAGTTCAGCGGTCAAAACGGTACGACCGCTCTTGCCCGCACTCAGCACGCAGACGCGGTCGCACATGCGATACACCTCGTCACGGCTGTGCGTGACGAAGACCACGCCGCCCGGGAAGGCCCTCAGCGTATCAGCAAGCTCAAGTTCGAGCTGCCAACGCAGAAAGCCATCAAGCGCCGAGAACGGCTCATCGAGAAGCAGCAGCTCGGGTTCGTTGGCCATGATGCGAGCCAAGGCGCATCGCTGCTGCTGGCCTCCAGAGAGCTCGGCAGGGCGCCGGGCCTCGAGCCCCTCGAGCCTAAACGCGCGGATCCGCTCGCGCGCCTTGGCCTCGCGCTCAGCCTTCGTGCCCTCACGAACGCCCACGGTGACGTTCTGCAGCACTGTCATCGTGGGGAACAGCGCATAGTTCTGGAAGAGGTAGCCGACGCGCCTCTCCTGCACCGGAACGTCCACGCGAGCCGCCGAGTCGAACAGCACGCGGTCGTTCAACACAATGCGGCCCTCATCGGGACGTTCGATGCCGGCGATGCACTTGAGAGCCATGCTCTTGCCGCAGCCGGAGGCGCCAAGAAGCGCCAGAATCTCGCTCGAGTCCTCAGCTTCAAACGAAACGTCGAGCTTAAAGGTGCCGAGCGTCTTTTTGATGTTGACCGAAAGGCTCATCAGCGACCTCCCTGGGTGCGAGCGCGTCCCTCGAGCCAGTTCATGGCAAGCAGGACGACGGCCGAGATAGCGACGTTGACGAGCACCCACTCGAGCGCCTCGACGTCGGCGCCAGTACGCCACATCTGGTAAACGGTAGTGGAGACGGTTGCGGTCTGGCCGGGAGTGTAGCCCGCAATCATAGCCGTGGCGCCGTACTCGCCAAGAGCGCGCGCGAACGCCAGCACGGCACCCGCGAGGATGCCCTGGGCGCAGCACGGCATCTGCACGCACCAAAACGCCCAGGTACGGCTCTTGCCAAGCGTGCGAGCAGCGTTGCTCAGCGTCTTGTCATAGGCCTCGAACGAACCGCGCGCCGTGCGATACATAAGCGGGAACGCCACGACAACGCAGGCAAAGATGGCGCTGTACCACGTCATCGTCAGACGGATCCCAAAGGTCTGCAAAGCCCAGAGGCCCACGATGCGCTTGGGGCCAAGCACAAGCAACAGCAGATAGCCCACGACCGTCGGCGGCAACACAAGCGGCAACGTGAGCACCACGTCGAGCAGCGCCTTGACCGTTCGAGGCAGCTTGGCGATGACCTGCGCGGCCCACACGCCAATGAAGAACACCACCACCGTTGAGATGGCGGCGATGCGCAGCGAGTTAAGAAGCGGATACCAATCCATATCTGTCCTTATCGGCATACGCCGCCGCCGAAGTTCCCTGCGGCGGCGGCGTTCAATCCAACTGGGCTTTATTGTAAGGGCAGCCTACGTCGCCCCATACCCACTCGCGCGAACGGCGAGAAAAGCGTTCTCGCTAGGCGTTGGCCAGGGGCTTGAAGCCGACCTCTTCGAAGCACTCGGAGGCAACGGAGCCCTTAAGGAACTCGAGATAGGCCTTGGCGGTGTCCTCGTGCTGGGTGCCCTTGACGACGGCGGCCGGGTAAACGACCTCGCCGCACATGTCCTTGGTGGCGGAGTCGACGACGGTGAGGTTGGCGGACACGGCGTCGGTACGATAGATGACGCCGCAGTCAACGGCGGCCTCGGAGACCTGCGTGGTGACCTCCTTGACGTTGGTGCCGTAGGTGATCACACCAGAAGCGGCAAGCTCGTCCTCGGACAGCTCGTAGTAGGCAAGGATCTTCTGGGTGTACTGGCCCACGGGCACGTCGGAGTTGCCCATGGCGAGCTTGATGTCGCCGGCCTTGAGGTGCTCAGCGAGGTCATCGAAGCTATTAATGTTCTTGGGGTTGCCCTCGGGAACGACGAGAGTGACCTCGTTCTGGAGGATGTTGAAGCGGGTGTCGTGCTCGATAAAGTCAAGGCCGTCCTCGTGGTCCTTCTCAGCCTCGGCATCCAGGGCGTTCATCTGCTTCTGACCTGCGGAGATGAAGACGTCGCACTCGGCGCCCTCCTCGATCTGGGTCTTGAGGGTGCCCGAGGAATCGTAGTTGAAGGAGACCTCGACGCCCTGCTCGCTCGTGAAGGTCTCAGTGGCCTTGGTGAGGCTCTCGGTCATGGAAGCGGCAGCGAAGACGGTGATGGACTCGCTGGCGGAAGCCTCAGTGGCAGCGTCAGTAGAGGCGGCGGAAGAAGAGCCGGAGCCGCCACAGCCAACAAGGCCGAGGCCGGCGACCGCTGCGGTGGCACCAAGGGTGCCGACAAACTGACGACGGGTGATGGTAGACATGTTCCAATCCCTTTCTACATGGCAGGCAAAAGCCCGCCGGTTTACCTATATGCCTGCGCCTTTATGGCGCCATGACAACAAACGTAAAAGCGTTGTATCGTAAAATACACAACGCTGGGTAAGAAAAAGCGGAGCTCAGGCTCCGGCACTTTTCTTATGCGCCGCTCGGACAGGGATGCTCGACTTCTCCTCTCTTTGCGGCGCGAACTTGAATCATCTTAGCGGCGACGCTCACGGCAATCTCCGCAGGGGTAACAGCATCAATGGAGAGACCGATGGGAAGGTCGAGCGCGGCAATCTGCTCAGGCGTAGCCCCACGAGAAGCAACAACGCCCTCGAGCACCTTGCGCTTGTGACGGCTTCCCATGCATCCAAGGTAGACGGGGCTATAGTCAACCGCCTGAGCCACGACGTCCTCGTCGGCAACGTGACCGTGGGTCATAACCACAACGTAGTCACGCTCGGTGAGGGTGATAGAGCTCGCAATGTCTTGGAAGCTCCCAAGGATGACGTTATTAGCAGCGGGGAAGTTCTCCGCACGGGCAACCTCGGGACGGTCGTCATAGACGGTGACTTCAAAGTCGATGGCAGCAAGCGCGGGAACAAGAGCACGACCCACATGGCCGCCGCCAAAGATGACGCAACGGTCAGCGCCAACAACCGGCTCATAGAAGGCCTGTCCATCCCAAAAAGGAGCCTGGGCAGAGAATTCAACCAGCTTGGCAACGGGAGCGCCCTGCGACCAATCCACGCTCACGGCAGCAGGCTCGCCCGAGTCAACCTTCGCAAGAGCCTGACCATAGGCGACCAAGTCGGCTTCACCAAGCAAACGAATGCCAATGAGCTGAGAGCCACCGCAGGCAATGTCGACCACGCCGCGCTTGAACTCCTTGCGAACAGGCTCGGCACCAGCGAGGACCTCGCGGCACAGGGCCTGGGTCTGGAGCTCAGGAGACCCACCACCGACGGTGCCAAGCAGTGTGCCATCACAGAGCAGGAGCATGCGGGCGCCGGCATGGCGAGCAGCAGAGCCAACCGTGTTGAGAACGAGGGCCTCGGCGACGGGGCGGCCGGCCTCAAGTTCGCGCACAGCGGAGCGAATGAGAGAGATGCCTTCCACTTGCTAGCCCTCCAGCCTTTGGGTGAGGTGACAGATTGCCTCGAGCACTCCCCCGCCAACGGCACGAGCCTTGTCGGAGGAAGTGAAGCAGTGCGAACGCTCGCAACGCGGATCAATATCGCCGGACTTCATACCACTCGTGACCTCGACGCCCTCCTGCAAAAGGCCTCGCAAGACGCCGTCGATGGTGCAGGTCATTGGCACGCCGCTCACACGAGCCGCAACCTGGCCGGCACGCACCACATCGCCGATCTGCAGAAGCGGTTCAAAGATGCCGTCGGCGGGAGCGCGCAGCACGCGGTCAGCAGAATGGCCGGCAATGACGCCCGGGATGCCAGTGTTGGGGGCAGCGGGCCCATCCCAAATAACCTGACCGAGGTAGTGGCCACGCTTGGTCTCCACCACGCAATCGCAGTCCTTACCGGCCGTAAAGCCCGGGCCAACGCCGATGACATAAGGAGCCATCGAACGCTTGGTACCAAGATTCTTCTTGGCGAGAATGGCGTCTACGAGCACAGCAGGCTTGAGCTCAGAGGCGCTTTTGCCCTCGGGGTCAACGAGAACGGCAACGTCACCCGCAACGACGATGGAGCGCGCTTCCGCAGTTGAACGAGCGAGGCGGGCGCGAATGCCCTCGACCTCGCACTCCCCTAAGCGGATGGCCTCGGAGAAGCTTACGGTACGCCTGATGGACGTAGGAACAGGAAGGTCGCACATGACAACCTTGAGCCCCGCCCTATGCAAGCGAATGGCGATACCGGTTGCGATGTCACCCGCTCCCCGAATCTCAACAAGCATGTAACTCCCCGTTCCCTAATTCGCGCAACAATGAAGAGGGTTGCGCCCGGAATACAACCGTATTGTATTTCTGGATACAACGATATACCAAACAAGATGTTAGGGGTGCTAATGAATTGTTTGCAGACCATTTCCAGTGCCGTGAACGTAGCACCTTCGCCTGCGAACGGAGCTCGTGGCGCAAGCCTTGCCATTGCCGCAATTGGCAGCGGCGGAAAGACGACTCTTCTTCGTGCTTTGGCAGACGAGGCAGTGGCCCTGGGCAAAACGGCAATCCTTGCCACCACCACGCACTTCTTGCCCTTCGAAGGCGTGGCGACCTTCGATACTGATAGCGAGTTCGAACTAAAGAGGCAGCTTGAAAGGCATCGCCTTATCTGCGCCGCCGCGCCGACCAAGGGAGCCAAGGACGCCGGTAAGCTCGGGCCTTCCAAGATAGCGATAGAAACGCTTGCCGGCCTTCCAGATTACCTGCTCATAGAGGCTGACGGATCAAAGCGCCTGCCGCTCAAAGCCCACGCCGAGCACGAGCCCGTGGTTCCAAGCAGCGCCGATATCGTGATTCTGGTGCTCGGTGCGAGCGCCTTCGGCCAAACGGTGGAGCAAACCGCCCATCGATACAAGCTCTTCTGTGCTCGTGCACACTGCGATCCTCAAGACATGGTGACGCCCGAACTTGTCGCCGCCCACATCAAGTCCGAAATGGAGGCCGGCATCATCGTCCCCAACCTCATCATCGTCAACCAAGCCGAAGCTCCGGAGTTCATCGAGAAGACACGAGAACTCAAAGGAGCTCTGAGCAGCGAAGGCATTGAAATCCCGCTCTTGGCCGGCAGCGTCAGAAAGCATGCCCTTCAGCACGTTTAAATATTGGGTACAAAGGTCCCTGGGGACGCAGTGATAAATTAATGCCATATCTGCGCTTAAGGGGACATTCATGTATTACAAACTTGATGAGAAGTTTGCGTTTAGGGGCTGGAAGGGCCTGCCCTTTGCCATACGTCGAATGGACCCAGAGGGCGATTATGAGCGCCCGCTCTTCCTCGATAAGGAGACTTTCCTTGCGGCGCTACGCTGCAATGGCGTGGAGCTCGTAGACGAGGATGCCCTCGACGAGAAAAGCCGCAAGGTGCTTGAGGAGATGGTAGCCCATGGGCTGGCCACAGCCTCAAGCGAGCCTATGGGGCCACTCGCGTCATACCAACGTCACCACGTTTATGAGGGCGCCTACCTCGAGAGCGTTCACTGGTCCATCACAGGCAAGTGCAACTACCGCTGCCGTCACTGCCTGGTAAGCGCCCCCACCGCCTGTCACCCTGAGCCTACGTTTGAGGAAATCCTTGCAATCGCCGATCAGATTGCAAGGTGCGGTATTCGCAAGGTTGACATCACCGGAGGCGAGCCGCTCGTCCGCCGGGACTTCATCGACGTGGTCAAGGCCCTCTCCGAGCGCCGCATCCATATCGACACGATATTCACCAACACCGCCCGGCTCACAGGCGAGCTTCTCGACCAGATGGAAGCCCTGGGGCAGCACCCCGCTTTCCAAATCTCCTATGACGGCTATGGTCATCATGACTGGCTACGCGGTATCCCTGGCGCCGAGGAAGAGGCCAAGGCGGCCTGCGAGCTTTTGCACGAACGCGGCTACGTCTATGCCGTCGCCGCCTGCATCCACAAGGAGAACAAGGACTCCCTGCCGGAGCTTTGGCGCTACCTCGCTCCCCGCGGCTGCGTTTCCCTGCGCGTCAACGCACCGCAGGTGCTCGGTGAGTGGTCCCATAACTTCGACGGATACGCCCTTAGCTTCGAAGAGACCTGGGAAACCTACAGCAAGGTCATCGATGCTTGGTACGAAGACGGGATGCCGATCGACATTAACCTCGACGGTTTCTTTGCCGGACAAAAGGGCCAGATTGACTACCGAGTCTCTTATGCCAAGCGCATCGGCCCCAAAGCCGACCTGGACAAGATCCGTTACTGCGGCGCCATGCGCCACACCGCCTATATCTCACCCGAGGGCCAGCTCGTGCCCTGCATGGGTTTCTCGGGGACAGCCCTTTCGAATGACTTCCCGACCATTCTGGGAGAGAGCTCGATCGGAGCGGTGACGGGCAACAGGGAAAACCTCTACAGCAAGGTGAGCCGCACAACGGTTGGTGACATGGTTGCCTGTGGAAAAGAGAATCCCGAGTGCGCCGAGTGTGAGCATCTGCGCGCCTGCCTTGGAGGCTGCATGGTCCAAGACACCACCGAAGATGGCAACCACCTACACCACGACGAGACCTGTTGCTGGTTCTTTAAGAACGTAGGCGCGGCAGGCGTGGATGCCGTAGCGCATGCCGCCATCGAAAAGCACGTCCCTGGCGGCCTCAAGGCGCTAGAAGAGGAACGCGAGAACAGAAAGAGGGCAGCCGCCGAGAGGGCTCGTATCCCCGGAGAGCGCCCTATCGACAATCCCGAAAAGGATCTCTGCTAGTCATCCAGAAAGAACGTAGGACCAAATCGCACGCTCGCGAACAAAGGGAGGAACAAGCATGAATATGGACGAGTTCAAAGCCGCTCTTGAGGCTGACACAGATATGGCGGAAGCGTTCAAGGCCGAGCTTGAAAAAATGACTCCCGAGAAGGCCGAGAGCGAGGCGGAAGCCTTCAGCCTTGCCGCCGCAAGCGTGGGCCTCGAGATCAGCGCCGAAGAGGTGGAAAGGGCCGTTGCGTCGGCAATGGAACTTGATGACGCTGAACTCGACGAAGTTTCGGGTGGAGACTGTTACGAGGGAGAAGACCCCGAAGGACACGACAACTTCTGCATTGGCGTATGGCACTGCTGCAACGTCTTTATGCATACGAGCGCCCATAATGAGATGACCGATTGCTTCTCGGACTACCGATGCGAGATTAGCTACTACCACGAAGGTACGGCAGAGTGTGGGCAGGCCCACAGGTCGCAGGACAACTGCTGGTGGGCCTTCTTTAAGCGATAAGGTTCACTATGAGCATCGAGAAGGGCGGGCCCACGCCAGCGGGTCCGCCCTTTTTCTAGAGGCCATAAGCGCAAGCCCAAGCATAGGGCGCAACCCCCGCAAACGCAGACGCATTACTCCTGCGCGAGCACCCGGATAGCGGAGACGGCGACAGCAATCTCGTCCTCGGTCGTGAACCAGCTCGTGGAGAAACGAACAATGCCCTGCTCGCGGGTATCGAGCGCCTCGTGCATGAGCGGAGCGCAGTGGGCGCCAGGACGTGTAGCGATGCCCCAGCCCTGCATGAGCATGTCCGACACATCGGCAGAAGGCATGTCGCGAACGTTGAGGGCCACGACACCAGCATGGGGTTCATCCTCGCCAAGCTCAGGCCAATCACCATAGACCGTGACTCCCTCGACGTCACGAACGCCCTCGTAGAGCTTTTGGGCCATAGCGCGCTCATGAGCGCCAATAGCCTCGACGCCACCGTTCTCATTGATGAAATCAATGCCGGCGCGAAGGCCGGCGAGGCCATGGGCATTAAGCGTACCGGCCTCAAGCCGCGTGGGCCAGCCAAGGGGCTGGTTGGGGTCAAAGCTGTGGACACCCGTGCCACCGACGTTCCAAGGCGTAATGTCAATACCCTCGGCAACGGCCATGCCGCCGGTTCCCTGCGGACCCATCAGCGCCTTGTGGCCGGTAAAGCAAACCACGTCGATGTCCATCTCGGCCATATTGATAGGAACAATTCCCGCACTCTGGGACGCATCAACAATGCAAATAGCTCCCACTTCATGCGCCGCCTTGCCAATACGCGCCACGTCAACGACATTGCCCGTGACATTAGAGGCGCCCGTCACAATAACCACCTTGGTCCCCGGCGAGATAAGCCAAAGGATGTCATCCATGTCCAAACGTCCAAGCTCGTCGGCCTCGGCATGTTCAAGCTTGATGTGGCGTTCTTTCACCATGCGGTTAAGCGGACGGAGCACCGAGTTATGTTCGAGCGAGGTCGTGATGACGCGATCCCCCTCGTGAACAAGCCCATTGATGGCGCAGTTAAGGGCAGCCGTAGAATTCGGGGCGAAGGCCACATGGTCGGTTCTGGGGCAGCCGAGGAGCTTGGCCACCTTCTCTCGGCATTCGTAGACAACACGCGCGGCATCCATAGCGCCACCGGCGGCTCCCCTACCGGCGTTGCCCATGGTGCTCATGGCCTCAACAACGGCGTCGATAACCGGCTGGGGCTTTTGCATGGTCGTAGCAGCGTTGTCGAGATAGATCACAGAGCCTCCCTGTCCAAAACGAAGGGGCATCACCAAAAGGCTTAGCCCCTTGTGTCAAAGAATAACCCTTTGAGAACGCTTGGCGAACCCACGCTCGGCATATGGCAAGAAGGCCTAGGATGGTTCGGAGAAAATCGACAGGAGGCCACGCGATGGAAATCACGCCAGACAGTGCATGGGAACTCACCCAGCAGCTCGTTCGCATAAACAGCACCGACCCGGGAGCTTATGAAGGCGAAATTGAAGGCTTTATCAAGTCTTGGCTGGAGCAGCGCATAAGCGAGCTACCCACCGACCTCGCCAAAAAGGTTTCCATCACCGAGCTTGAAGCTCTCCCCGGACGAACGGAGCTCATGGCGAGTATTCCAGGCGCGAGCGATGAGCCCCGCCTGGTCTTCGTCTGCCACATGGATACCGTGGTGCTCGGAAGCGGCTGGGACGAAGACATCGAGCCGCTTGGCGCCCTCGTGCGCGATGACAAGCTCTATGGACGAGGCTCCTGCGACATGAAGAGCGGCCTCGCAAGCGCCATGGTCGCCTTTGCCTCTGAGCTTCACAGAATTGCCCAAACCGGAGTTTTGCCCAAGCGAGGCCTGTCCCTCATCTGCACCGTAGACGAGGAGAACGAGATGCGCGGGGTCGAAGCCGCCATCAAGGCCGGCTGGGTTGGGGGGCGCGAATGGGTCCTCGACACCGAGCCGACCGATACCCAAATCCAGGTGGCCCACAAGGGCAGAACCTGGTTTGAGCTCACCATGCAGGGCGTTACAGCCCACGCAAGCCAGCCGTGGCAGGGTGCAGACGCCATCTATGCCATGGCATACGTAATTCCTGCGATACGCAAGGCGATAGACGAACAGCCCACCCACTCCGAGCTCGGCCGCTCAACCGTGACCTTTGGCCAAATTGAGGGCGGCTATAGCCCCTATGTGGTCCCGGACTCCTGCAAGGTATGGATTGATATGAGGCTCGTTCCGCCATGTAGTACAAAAGTGGCCACAAAGATTGTTGAGGACGCCATCCAATTTGCCGAGGAGCAAGTACCTGGCTCTCATGGCTCCTGCATCATCACGGGAGACCGACCCGCTATCGAGCGCGATCCCAACTCTCCCCTGCTTGCAGCCCTCTTGAGCGCCACAGAGAAGGCGACGGGTGCGCCTGCGGAGGTCGGTATCTTTACCGGCTACACGGACACCGCCGTCATAGCCGGCACCTGCGCAAACCACAACTGCATGAGCTACGGCCCCGGCTCGCTGGCACTCGCCCATAAACCAAACGAGTACGTCCCCCACGCCGACGTGCGCAGGGCGCAGGCCGTGCTCACGCAGCTCGTGAAGGACGTCTGCCGATAAATCAAACGTCCACGGCTAAACGGGAACCCGTCCGATTCGCGTCTCGTATCCTCAAGAGAGCAATGCCCTAAAAGCAATAAAGCCCAGCTAGCCAAGGCGGCCAGCTGGGCTTTCGCAAGAACGACGAAGAGGAGCCTAGGCATCCGCCGCAATCTTAGGCAACGCGGCGAGCACAACGCTGGCGCAGTGGGCAGCGGCGGCCTTCTCAAACTCGGGATAGCTGACGTTTGCCGAGCCGTCCGCCTTATCGGAGATGGCGCGCACGACAACGAAAGGAATGCCGTTGTTGTGGCACACATGAGCAATGGAGGCACCCTCCATCTCGCAGCACATGCCACCAAACGATGAGGTGATGCGACCCTTGGCGTCAGCGCCTGCAATGAACTGGTCGCCCGAGCAGACACGGCCTTCATACGCATTCACGCCCTCGAGAGAGTTGGCAGCCCCAAGGGCAGCCGCACGCAAGGCCGCATCGGCCTCGAAGGCAATAAGCTTGAGGTCAGGGTGCTCGCCGGCAGCGTAGCCAAGCGGCGTCACATCCATGTCGTGCTCAACCGCATCGGTGGAAACCACGATGTCGCCTACTTCAAGAACCTCGCCCAAAGCTCCGGCAACGCCGGTGTTGATTACGTGTGTGACACCAAAGCAGCAGGCAAGGGTCTGCGCGCACATGGCGGCATGTACCTTGCCGACGCCGCACTTAACGACAACG
>CAVHWW010000039.1:0-8833 GCA_963639715.1 Acutalibacteraceae bacterium | reverse complement strand
ACAAAGGCCTTGATGGCGCGAATGGCGGTGGCGCACTCCTGCACCACCTCGTTCAAGTCGTCCATGACCGCCTGCAAGCGACGGTACAACGGCGTCACTTTCCTGACGATAATAACGAGCGTAAGGGCCAAAATCGGCATCAGAACATAGAAGACGCAGGCCAATCGAACGCTCAAAAGCGTGGAGAAGACGAGTCCGGCCGTGAACATGACGGGGCCTCGCATCATGGGCCTAAAGCCGTTCATGAACGCGTTTTGGATCACCGTCACGTCGGTTGTCATGCGGGTGACGAGCGAGGACGTGTCCATGCGGTCGAGGTTCTCGTAGGAGAAGCGCTGGATGGAGGCGAACTCGGCATCGCGCAGGTTTGCACCGAGTCCCATGGCGCAACGTGCAGAGTGGCGCGAGAAGGCCATGCCGAACAGCATCGCGGCCACGCCACAGCCTAGCATCAATGCACCCGTCAGCCACACGTGGCTAAGGTCGCCAGCGATGACGCCCTCATCGATAAGGCCTGCGGTGAGGAAAGGAATCAGAAGCTCTAGCGTTCCCTCAAAGAGCATGCAGACCGCGGCAAGCACAAAGTCACGCTTATAAGAGCCAAGGTAGTGCCATATGAACTTGACCTCATTCATGGGCGGCCTCCTCCTTGCGCTTAGCCACGAGGTTCACCCTCGCCCGCTCGAGGAAGTCCATGAACTGCTCGCGCTCGGTCTCGCTAAAGCCGGAAAGCATGGCCTCGTCCACCTCGTAGCAGCGGGCGTCCCAAGGCTCAACGCAAGCGCGACCCGCCTCGGTGAGCTTGATGAGCTTGGTCCGGCGGTCCGTGGGATTTTCCGCCGTCGTGACAAAACCGTTCTTCTCGAGAGCCTCGAGCATGCGGCAGACCGAAGCCGGGTCCATGGCAAGGAACTCGGCGATCTCCCTTTGCGTGGCGCTCTCGTGAGCAGCAAGGTAAGAAACGACGCGCGGCTGGCCCGTCGCGAGGCCAAGCGAGGCACCAAAGGGCCTCAGCAAGGCCTTCTGGGCCTGCATCGCACGAAGCAAGGCCATATGGGCGTCAACGAGCGAATAGCCCTCGCCCACCTCAAGCTTCTTTGTCATGAAGAAACTCCTTGACTAGTCAATTATTGACAATGCAAGAGAATAGCTGAGTTCATTGATGTGTCAACGAACTTCATCGGTGTTCACACCTTAGGTTCACGTTCACTCCATTTCAGGGCAAACGGTAGGTATTTCGCTGTGAACGGCAATGAATTACGTCTGCACATTCTGCAACACCTGTAACCGAAAATAGTTGTCCACTAATCGATAGTCATTTGCGGAGATTAAATGTATGCGGATTCGTAGACATTTATTATTCAGATTCGAGCTACCTTCTCACTCGTCGACGCAACGGGGCGCCGACGGGATATGAAGGGGGATCTGCATGGAAAAGAGGGTCTATCGCTTTGGCGCGAACGAGGCGGGCCACGACGTGACCGAGGGGACGAGTCACGACAACTACACCCTCGGCGGCAAGGGCGCCAACCTCGCCGAGATGGCGCGACTGGGCTTGCCGGTGCCTCCTGGCTTCACCATTACCTGCCAGAGCTGCATGGACTACGCCCGCAACAACAACTCCTGGCCCGAAGGTCTGCTGGCCGAGATTGACGAAGCCCGCGCGGACCTCGAGCACCGCTGCGGCAAGGTCTTGGGCGACGCGGCCGACCCGCTGCTCGTCTCCGTCCGCTCCGGCGCCCCCATCTCCATGCCGGGCATGATGGACACGGTCCTCGACCTCGGCCTCAACGACCAGTCTGTTGAGGGCCTTGCCGCACAGACCGACAACCCGCGCTTTGCCTGGGACAGCTACCGCCGCTTCGTGCAGATGTTCTCCAACGTGGTGATGGGCATCAACTCCGACCTCTTCGAGAAGGCCATCGAGGCCAAGCGCGAGCAGGCCGGCGTCGAGACCGATGCCGAGCTCACCGCCGAGCAGCTTCAGCAGCTCGTGGGCGAGTTCAAGCAGATCTTCGCCGACAACGTCAGCACGGCCGAGCACCCCGAGCTTGCAGGGGAAGACGGCAAGGCGGCCTTCCCGCAGGACAGCGCCGTTCAGCTCCACCTCGCCGTGGCGGCCGTCTTTGGCTCCTGGGACTGCGAGCGCGCCCGTCTCTACCGCAGGCAGAACCACATCGCAAACGATCTTGGTACCGCGGTGAACGTCCAGGCCATGGCCTTTGGCAACAAAGGCGAGACCTCCGCTTCCGGCGTGGCCTTCACGCGCAACCCCGCCAACGGCAAGCGTGAGTTCTACGGCGACTACCTGGTAAACGCCCAGGGCGAGGACGTCGTGGCGGGCATCCGCAACACCGAGCCCATCGAGCGCCTCAAGCACACGCCGGGCCTTGAGCAGGCAGGTGAGCAACTCGAACAGATCTTTGGCATTCTCGAGCAGCACTATCGCGACATGATGGACATCGAGTTCACCATCGAGCAGGGCAAGCTCTACATGCTGCAGACGCGCGTGGGTAAGCGCACGGCGGCTGCCGCCCTCAAGATCGCGGTGGACATGGAGCAGGAGGGCCTCATCACCCGCGAAGAGGCGCTGCTGCGCATCAACCCAGCTCAGCTCGACCAGCTCATGCACCCGCAGGTGGCCAAGGGCGCCAAGAAGAACGTCATCGCTCGCGGCCTCAACGCGAGCCCCGGTGCAGCCGTAGGCCAGGTGGTCTTCAGCGCCGAAGATGCCGTGAAGCTTACCGAGCAGGGCACTGACTGCGTGCTCGTGCGCTGGGAGACCACGCCCGACGACCTTGCCGGTATGACTGCGGCAAAGGGCATCCTCACGAGCCACGGCGGCAAGACGAGCCACGCGGCCGTCATCGCACGCGGAATGGGCAAGCCCTGCGTCTGCGGTGTCGACGCCCTGCGCATCGACGCGGCGGCCGGCGAGGTGACCGTGGCGGGCACCAAGATCGTCCTGCACGAGGGCGACGTCGTCTCCATCGACGGCGGTACTGGCGAGGTCATGCTCGGCGCCGTTGAGCTCGAGCGCCCCGGAGCAACCGGAGAGCTCAAGACCATCCTCGACTGGGCAGACGAGATTCGCCGCCTCGAGGTCCGCGTGAACGCCGACAACCCCGAGGACGCAAAGCTCGCGCTTGAGCTTGGCGCGCAGGGCATCGGCCTCACGCGCACCGAGCACATGTTCCTGGGCGAGCGCAAGGACATCATCCAGCGCTTCATTCTCGCCGAGGACGAGGCTGCGCAAGCCCAGGCCGCAGACGAGCTGAGCCGCGCGCAGGAGGGCGACTTCTACCAGATCCTCTCCGTTATGGACGGCCTGCCAGTCACCATCCGCCTGCTCGACCCGCCGCTGCACGAGTTCCTTGACGACCCGCGCGAGCTCGCCGTCTCCATCGCCACGAGAAGGGCCCTTGGCGCCACCGAGGAAGAGCTCGCCAGCGACATCAAGCTGCTCGAGCGCATCGACGCTCTGAGCGAGACCAACCCGATGCTCGGCCTTCGCGGCTGCCGCCTTGGCTTTGTCTACCCGCAGCTTCCGCAGCTGCAGACCCGCGCCATCGCCCGCGCCGCCGTGCGCCTCAAGCGCGAGGGCAAGAACCCCCGTCCGCACATCATGGTTCCGCTCGTGTGCCTCAACGCCGAGATTCGCGAGATGAAGGAGGTCGTCGAGCGCGCCATCATCGACGTCGAGGTCGAGTCCGGCACCCGCCTGGGCGAGATCCCCGTCGGCACCATGATCGAGCTGCCCCGCGCCGCCGTCATGGCCGATCGCATTGCCCGCCACGCCGAGTTCTTCTCCTTCGGCACCAACGACCTCACGCAGACGGCGCTCGGCTTCTCCCGTGACGACGTCGAGGGCAAGGTGCTTCCGACCTACCTCGAGCGAGGCATCATCGAGCGCAACCCCTTCGAGACGGTCGACGAGGGCGTCGCTAAGCTGGTCGGCATGGCCTGCGAGCTTGGCCGCGCGGCGCGCCCGGGCATCGAGCTTGGCGTCTGCGGCGAGACGGGCGGCGACCCCATCTCCATCCACACCTACTACGACCTCGGCTTGGATTATGTGAGCTGCTCCCCCTACCGCGTACCGGTTGCCAGGCTTGCCGCCGCGCAGGCGACGCTTTCGAGCAAGGTCAGGCCATACGTGGCGATCACGCCGCACCGTCCAGCCCAGCAGGTGCGTCAGCCCTGGGCAGAGCAGGTCTAAGCAAGCACGGCCGCGTCCGCATAGCGCCGACTCGCAAGCGGGCGCTCCCGCGCAGCTAGCCGCATGAATACAATGACGGCCTCCCAGTTCTTAATGAACGGGAGGCCGTCGTTTTGCTCGATAAAAGCGCAGGAGCGCAAGCTCCCAGGTTCATCGAAGCCGAAGATACGAGACTGATGCTGAGGTGCCGCAACCCCTACGCGCTCATGCCCTTCTTCTTGGCGCGCAGGCACATCAGCGCCGCACAGACGAGGCTGCACACCATGACGTAACTCACGAGCACGTACGACTCACGCGTGCCGAGCATGGTAGAAGTTGCCATGTCGGCACCCGCCGCCTGCCACCCGTTCACCACCGCCGTGACCACAGCCGTTCCGATGGCACCAGAGAGCTGCTGCAAAGTGTTGATAACAGCGTTGCCGTCAGACTTCACCTCGGGCGCAAGCAGGCCAAGCGAGCAGGTCATGGCATTGCCGACCATCAGGCTCTGACCAAAGGCAAACAGCACGTAGATGCCCATGGCGAGGGCGGTGTCGATCATGGTGGCGGCAAGCCAGGCGAGCGCCACGCACGAGAGCAGGGCACAGAGGGCACCGCAGATCACGGGGCGCGCAGGCCCGAGCTTATCGAGAATACGGCCAGAAAGCGGGGCCATTACTGCGCCAACCGCGCAGCCCAAAAGCAGGGTCGTCCCCGCCTCGGTCTCCCCCGCACCCATCACAAGCTGCGCATAGTTGGGAAGCAAGAACGAAAGGCCAAGCACGCTGAACTGCAAAAGCATGATGGCAAGCAACCCCGCGTCAAAGCCAGGCTCGCAAAAGACGCCAACGTGAATGAGCGGGTCTGTGCAGCGCAGTTCCCTCACAACGAACAGAATGAGGGCAACCGCGAACAAGGCAAACAGGCCAAGGACCGTAGGGCTCGTCCACCCAAGCACGCCACCTTCGCTCACGGCAAACACCAGGCACGCGAACGAAACACCCACAAACGCCCAACCAAGCAGGTCAAAGGGCTCGCGAACGGTCTCGTGGCTCTGGCGAATAGAGGTCACGCCCAGCGCAAAGGCCACGATGAGGATGGGCAAAAGCGCCGCAAAGATGGAGCGCCAGCCAAAGGACTCGGCCAGCCAGCCGCCAAGCGAAGGGCCCACGGCGGGCGCCATGGCGCTGACAAGCATGCCGGTTCCCATCATCGTGCCCATGCAGCTTTGCGGAGCCTGCTCGGTGATGATGTTGAACATGAGCGGCAATGCGATACCGGTGCCGATGCCCTCGAGCACACGTCCGCACAAAAGCATCGGGAAGCTCACGGCGCACATGCCGCAGATGATGCCGGCCACATAGAACGCCATGGCGCAGATGAACACGCGCTTGGTGGCAAAGCGGCGGTTGAGGTACGACGACGTCGGCACGATAAGGGCAAGCACCAACAAATACGACGTGGTCATCCACTGGACCGTCGCCGTGTCGATGCCGAACTCGCTCATAAGCGCCGGGAACGTCACGTTCATGGCCGTCTCGACCACCACGCCGGAAAACGACATGATGCCTGCGGCCACCACGCTCATCACAAGGCGCGCATCGAGGACGCGCTCAAAGGGCGCAGGCCTCTCCAGACTCTCTTGCATGGAACTCCAATCCCGTTTGGGGCCACAAGGCGCATCGCTCGGACTTCAGACACTCACGAAGCCCGTTCCGCACACTTACGTTCACCCAACGAACACCCCCGTTCGCGGGAAAACATGGCCTCACTACTTGACGGGGGCCATAGTAAGGCTATTTGGAATTCCGTGCATGAAACTGAAACTCGACTGAAAACGAAAGGCCCGCGAGCGCCTTGTCACTCGCGGGCCTGCACCCAAGATGTGTTCACGCGAAGGCGTGTTCCAAACCTTCTTGCTAGCGAACTCCTCCCCCTATGAGGGGCTCGCGCACCCTAGGTGCTCGTGGAAGGTGAAGCAGCGAAGCTGCTTGCACGCGTCTTAGCAGCAGTTTATTGCCTGCCGCAGGGACACCTACTTGGTAAGGCCGCTCTCCTCGGGCGAGAGGGGCTTCTTGAGAAGCGAGAGAACCAGGCAGCCGACAACAGCGCCGATGGCAAGGGCCGCAAGGTACTGGAGCGGGTTGGTGATGACGGCGATGACCCAGGCGCCACCGTGCGGGGCGGGGCTAGCGCAGCCAAAGAGCATCGAGAGGCCGCCGGCGGTGGCAGAGCCAGCGATGCACGCGGGAAGGACGCGCAGCGGGTCAGAAGCGGCGAACGGGATGGCGCCCTCGGTGATGAAGGAGAGGCCCATGATGTAGTTCACAAGACCTGCCTTGCGGTCATCCTCGGTCCAGCGGTTCTTGAAGAAGGTGGTGGAAAGGGCAATGGCCAGGGGCGGAACCATGCCGCCGGCCATGACGGCAGCCATAATCATGTTGCCCTGAAGGGTCTGCTCAGCAAGAGCGGCGGTGCCGAAGACGTAGGCAGCCTTGTTGATGGGGCCGCCCATGTCGGTGGCCTGCATGCCTGCGCAGATGATGCCAAGCAGCACGATGCTCGTACCGGAAAGGCTGTTCAGGCCATTGCTCACCCAGACGTTGATGGCACCCATGATGGGGTTGAAGGCCATCATGAACAGGCTCGTGAACATTACGCCGAAGATGGGATAAATGAGCATCGGCTTAATGCCCTCGAGAGAGTCGGGCAGCACCGAAGAGACCTTCTTGAGGCCATTGACGATCAGGCCAGCGGCAAAGCCGGCGAGCAACGCGCCGAGGAAGCCCGCGGAGATGAGCGAGGACTGAGCCTCGGAGTCCATGGCCGTGGTGAGGTAGGCCAGGGTGTAGCCGTTCTTGGCGATCCAGCCACCCACAAAGCCTGCGGCAAGGCCGGGCCTGTCGGCGATGGACATGGCGATGAAGCCAGCGAGCACGGGCAGCATGAAGTTGAACGCCTGGTTGCCCACGAGGTTGAAGAACGCAGCCACGGGCGTGGAGCTACCGTAGGAGCTGGTTCCCATGCCGGCCTGGTCGAGCAAGAACGAGAAGGCCATGAGGATGCCGCCGCCAACGACGAAGGGCAGCATGTGGGAGACGCCGTTCATGAGGTCCTTGTAGACCTTGCGAGCCAGGCCCTCGTCACCAGCCGTGGCCCTGGAAGCCTTGGCGGCCTTACCCTCGGCGTGATAGACCGGGGCCTTGCCCTCGAGGATGATGTTGATGAGCTCCTCGGCGTCGTTGATGCCACGGGTGACCGGGCAGCTGTAGAGCGGCTTGCCGTCAAAGCGGTCGAGCTCGACGTTCTTGTCAGCGGCGATGATGACGCCCTTGCACGCGGCGACCTCCTCGGCCGTGATCACGTTGTCGGCGCCGCCGGAGCCCTGGGTCTCGACCTTGATGGTCACGCCCATCTCCTTAGCCTTCTTGGTCAGCCCCTCCGCTGCCATGAAGGTGTGGGCGATGCCCGTCGGGCACGCCGTGATCGCCACGACGTCGTAGGTCTGCCCTTCCGTGTTTGCCATACCGTCCTCCTTTTTCCATAAGCGGTCCCAGCCCCTCCCCTGAAGGGGTTGTGAACACGCATATTGCCTTGTGATTTGCGAGCTATTAAGCCGCTTAGAGCACCATTACGTTCTCGCGGTGCTTGTATTCATCGGGGACGTCCCCCGTGGTGATAATCGTCGCAGCGTCAAAGTCGGCGAAGGTAACCGGGGCCACCATCCCGAACTTGCTAGCGTCGGTGATGACGTAGCGCCGGCTCGTCCTGGACATGGAGACGCGCTTAACTTCCGCCTCGTCCACGTCGGGGGTGGTGAACCCCGCCTGCTCGGAGATGCCGTTGGCGCCCCAGAATCCGCAGCTGAAACTGTAGCGCCTGAGCATCTCGCAGGCATCGGGGCCAACCAGGGCCTCGGTCTCGGGCTTGATGCTGCCGCCCAGGAGCATGAACTTGAAGCCGCGTTCCATGAGCCTGCGAGCATGGCCCAGAGAATCGGTCACGAAGGTCACGCCCTCGATGTGGGGAAGGTTCTCCACAAGCCTGAGCGTGGTAGACCCGGAATCGACGTAGACGAAGGTGTCTGGCTCGATGAGCTCGATGGCCTTCTCGGCAATGAGCTCCTTCTCGCCGGTGTGGAGGTCGCTGCGCTCCATGATCGTGAGGTCACGCGTGATGTGCGCACGCTCGAGGCTCGTCGCGCCGCCGTGGATCTTAGCCACCCTGTGCGCCTTGTCGAGAAGGGCGAGGTCGCGCCTGATAGTAGAGACGGTGACCCCAAACTCCTCGGCCAGCTCGGGAACGCTTACGGAACCCTTCTGCTGAACCATGGCAACGATGGCGTTAAGGCGATCCTCGGCAAACACGGCGCTACTCCTCCTCGGGGTACACGACTCCCCAGTCCGCACGCAGCTTGGTCATGATCTCCATGACGTCGGCCGCGTAGTCGATGAGCTCCGCGCGCGAGGCGTCGCCGGCAACGGCCGCCTCGAGGTCGGCCATCTCGTAGCAGAGCGCGTAGGCCTCGGTGCCGGCCGCGATCTGCTCGCGACGTCCGTCTTCGGTCCACACGATGGTGGCATGGTCGGCACGCGGGTAATCGGAAATCTCGATATAGCACTTATCGTACGAGATAAC
>CAVHWW010000038.1:0-40796 GCA_963639715.1 Acutalibacteraceae bacterium | reverse complement strand
AGTGCCGCGCGGGGATTAAAGCCCAGAAGATATGTCGATGTGCGGCCTGACTTAGCAGGCACGGGGCAAATCAGGCAAGCGTCTGCTGGGAACGAAGCCTATCGGTCTCCCCTACCTGCGCTTGTGGGCGCGGAAGACCAATCCGAGGGCACAGACGATCGCACCCTCTACGGCAACGCAAGCGGGCAGCAGGGCATTGGTGGCGTCGCAAGTCTGAGGGATGGCGTCACCGGACTTGTCAGATTTGCCGGAGCCATCGCCCTTGTCAGACTTACCGCCCTCGCCAGACTCATCGCCCTTGTCGTCCTCGCCCTTGTCGCCGGAGTCATCGCCCTTGTCGTCGTCATCGTCGTCGCCCTTGTCGCCGCCCTTTTCAGTGGGGTTATCCGACGCGTTGCCGGACTCGTCCATCCACAGGGCCACGAGGGTCACGTCCTTCTCGGGAACAAAGGCGGCATCGACCTTTTCGTCTCCAAGGTACCAGCCCTGGAACGTCCATCCGCTGATCTGCTTGCCCGCGGGCAGCTCGCCCACGGCCTTGCCGGCACGAATGACCCTCTCGCCAGCAGGCTTCAGCTCGCTCATGAAGCTCACCGTGAAACGCAGCTGCTGGAGGGCGAACACGACGTCGGTCTTGCCAGCCTCCTCGGCTTTCTTCACGCACTCGTCGTAGCACGCCTTGGCATCGTCGCCATCCTCGAAATAGAAGACAGAAGCAACCTCGCCCGGCTCGCCCTCCTCGCCCTTGGCAGAAATCGTGATGGACCAGAAGGTGCCAGCGGGAATGCCCTCGTCGTCGGCAGCAACGACCTCGTAAAGGCCGCTCTCCCCCGCGCGCTTGAGCATGGCGTAGCCCTCATTGACCTCGGAGGCGTTTGCATAGCTATCGAAGGTACCGCCAGTGATAGTGACCTCGTCCAGATAGCCCTCTATCGCTCCAAAGAAAGTACCGTCGGAAACGGTCAAGGCCGTCGCGGGAGTAGCACACAGGTAGATAGAGGAGGTTGGCTCCTCATCTTCGTCCTCGCCACCGGTAAAGGCGCCGCCCGAGATTTCGACGGAGCCGCCGCTGAGGTAGAGAGCGCTATCGTTCGCGACGCCCTCATAGGAGCCGCTCAAAAACTTTCCGCTGGAATCAAAGGCAATAATTGCGCTGCCATAGCCGCCCTTGGCCTCAACATCGAGCGCGGAGAACTCGAATCCCTGACAATCGTCGAGATAAATGGCGTCGGCGCCCGTCGCCTCGATATAGCCATTCTTGACCGCGAGGTTCTCGCAGTTAGCAAAGTACAGAGCGTCCTTTTGGTCCTCAGCGTCGGCGGAGTACGTAATCTCGTGCATGCCGAGGTCAAGGGTAAGGTTCTTGACGCCCTTGCACGTCACGCCACTGGAAGCAGAAGTGTTCTCGAGCGTGACGCTCTTAAGCAACGTCACGGTGCTTCCGTCCTTAGCGGCAGCGAGCGCCTCCTGCAGCGTCGCGTATCCCACGCCGTCGCACGTGGCAACGGGCTCAGTAAGAACCCACTTGGCCGTGAGCGTCACGTCGTCGGCGGGCGTGTACGTCTCGTCGACCTCAGCGTCGTCCACGTACCAGCCGCAGAACTTCTGTCCAGCGGGCTCCTCGGGCTTATACAGCTCGCCGACGGCCTGACCCACGGTCACGAGCTTCGTGGAAACGACCTCGCCCTGGCTGGAGAAGCTCACCTTGTAGCGAAGGCGCGTAAGGACGGCAGACTGGTAGGCCGTGTCGCCCGAAAGGGCCTTCTGGAAGACCTCGGCCTCGGCGTTGTCCTCAAAGTAGACGTCGAAGGTAGTGGCCTTTCCCTCCTCGTCCTCGACCTCGGTGGCCGTCACCTTGGAGCAGGCGTCGGCAGGGATGCCGTCGTCGCCTACGCTCACGACCTCATAGCGGCCGTTCTCGCCCGCGCGCTTAAGCATGGCATAGCCGGCAGCAACATCGGTAGCGTTCTGGTACGTGCCAAACGAGCCGCCCGTCAGCGTGACCGCATCAACATAGGCCACCACAAAGTCTGTGAACTCGCCGCCTTGAATCTGCAGGGAGGCGTCTGGGTCGCTATCGCTATCCTCGTCGGCAACAATGGCAGCGCCCATCTCGTCGTCTCCGTACACGCCCTCACTAGAGGGACCGGTAAACGTGCCGCTCAAAATGGTCGTAGCGCAACTGTCGAGATATGCGCCAAACGAAGAACCCTTCGACACATACGAGCCGCCGGAGAAGGTGATGCTTGAGTAGCTCGCATCGACGGGGCAGGTCGCAATGGGAGACAGGGACTGCGGGTTGGTCGCCGAAGTCTCCACGTCAAGATCGATCAGCTGGAGATTCTGGCAACGCATGGCAAGAACGCCCAGCAAGTCCTTGGCATATATCTTGCCGTTCTTGATAACGACGTCCTTGCACCCTCCGACCGCTACCGCAGCGCCCATGAACTCGCCCTCGTCATAGTCGTCGGCGTCACCGATATAGGTGATGGAGTGACCATTCAGGTCAACCGTGAGACCGTCAACCGTGATCACCACGGCGTAGTGCATATATGTAGACGACTCTGCGTAGTCAACTTCAACGTCGCGAAGGAGCGTGACGACGCTCTTTCCCGTGGCGGCTGCTCGAGCCGCATTGATGGCGTCCTGCAGGGTCTTGTAGTTGACGCCGTCGCACTGGGCCGCAGGGTCAACCCATTTGACGTAGAGCTCCAGGTTGCTTGTCACAGCCTGGCCAACGGAATAGCTCTGGCCGTCCTTTGTCTCCCAGCCATCGAAGTACTTCCCGTCGAGCGTGGGGTCGGTGGACGTCGGATTGGCGAGACCCTGGCCGTAGATGTAGGTCACGGAAAGCTTTTTGCTGCCGTCCGGGAAAACACCGTCGCCCGCATTGAACGTGACGGTGAACTGGGTGGTGTTTACCTTGTAGCTGGCCTTAAGCGAGACGTCGCCCGTAATGGGCGTATCGAAGTCGAACGGCGTGGAGCTGCCGTCCTCGTACCAACCGGTGAACTCGTAACCCTGCTTATAGGGGGTCGAGGGCTGCGTGGCCTTCTCACCCTTGACAACGTGCTGCTTCGAGGGCGCAGGAGAACCACCGTCGGCATCGAACGTAACGTCGTACTCGATTTGAGAGACGCTGCTGTTGTTGATTAGCTCAGAGAACGCTTCGGCTTCTTCTTGGGTAGCAAAGTAGGCCACGACGCGGCCGGTGTTCAGACTCACGGAGTATTTGGCGTCGGCGGACGCCGCATCATCGTTATCGACGATCTTCCAATACCCGGTCGCGGAGTCCTTGGCGAGGACCTTGTCCGAAGCAAAGGCGTAGACGATATCCGGATTGCTGAAGAGGCCGCCGGTTGCCACGGCCTTGCAGTAGGGGTTGTATTGGTTGTAATCGAGGACCTTTACCCCACTGCGAGAAACGAACGTTCCGCCGTTGATTTGAATATTGGCAAAATCCCTGTAAATCACCGAAGTAGCGTTTTCGGTAGTTGCCTTATAGGTGCCGCTCTCAATCGTAAGTTCGTAGCCGGCTTCGTCGATACACACCGGGCCCGAAGACTCAAAGTCGCAGTCGACAAGCTCCACGTACGACTTGTCCATCCTGAGCGCCTTGCCACCCGAATTGGGCTGGACGACCTTGGCGTTGGTGATGGTAAGCGCACTGGACGAGTTGCCCGCGCCGTTGGCGTGAATGGCATCCCTGTCGCTGCCGCTGGGTACCGTGAGCGTCGCCCCATTGTTAAACGTGAGCGAGCAGGCACCCGAGATCTCAATGGGATAGTTGAGATCCTTGTTGACGACGTAAGCCTTGTCATCGCCGCTCAGCGTGATGACGCCATCGGAGGCCATGCTGTCGGTAACCTCAACGGTCGTGGTTGCATACGCGGCAGCGGGGAGGGCCGCGAGCACTCCGGCGCTAGCGAAGGCCGCAACAAACAACACGCAGGCAATGGCTCGAAGGGTCTTGGGCTTATTCATGGGCCGCCAATCATAGGTGTCTTCAATCTTATTAATGATAGTTGAATGCTCGCAGAATGACGTTGCCAGAGGCAGGACACTCAAAGCTGAAAATGCAGCGCGGGGCACAAAGCAAATGGCAACCAGCCCACAGGGTGCACGAGATGGCGGACGGTTGCTACGGCGCCGAAACCGCCCCAACCGCTCGCCGAAATGCCCGGCACGATTTGAACGGCTTTGTCAGATTTGCAATCCGAATACCTGCGACAACGCATTTCTAACAACCATCTGACAACCACTCGGGGAACACCCGCTCCCACACGCTCTCCATTTGCCTAGCATCGCCCCTCACAAGGAGGTCGAACGATGGAACACGCGCGGAGACAAAGCACGGGGAATCATGAGAGTATTGCGGACAAGCGCAGCTCAATCACTGACGTGATGCCCAAAGGTATCGCGAGCCACACGAGAGGACCGGCGGACATCCGAGGCGCCAGCGGCGTGTACGGGTTGGGCATCGTGAGGCCGCAGAGGGGCTCGGCCATCGTCATCAGCCACGAGAGCGCCCTTGCATTCTGGCGACGCGTCCGCGTCGAGGATCCAACGTGGACGCGCGAGTTGCTCGGCGAGCTCTACCCCAACGAGATGCTCGCCAGCCTCACCGCCGAGACGCTGGCCGCCGACACCTCCCTTCGACCCCTCGAACTCCCACGCAGCCCGCTTGAATACGCCCACCACGCCGCCAAACTCCTGCAGCTCGACGAACCCCTCGACGTCGTGGTGGGCAAGCTCGCAGCCAGGCGCCAATCCGCAGTCCTACGCTGTCATGCCTGGAACGGAGCCGCCTCGGACGGGCTCCTTGCGAACACGGGGCAAGGCGTCTTCGTCTGCTCGCCTGAACTCGTTATTTGCCAACTTTCTTCCAGACTTGGCATAACCAAAGCCGCCATGCTCGAGATGGAACTTTGCGGAACTTACGCCTCCCTCAAAAACGGCGATTGTGAATGGGGCGCCATACCTTTAACGGACACAGAAAGAGTCGCAAAGCTCATTGAGCTATCGGACAAGTTCATGGGCTCCGATATTGCACGACGCGCAACACGCTACTCCATGAATGGCTCCGCTTCACCGAGGGAAAGCGCTTTAGCCCTCATGCTGAGCCTGCCAAGAAAAATGGGAGGCTTTGGTTGCGGAAAACCGCAGCTAAACGCCAAAATCAAGCTTAGCGAGGTCGCTGCAAACGAATGCTCACGGTCTTATCTTGTGGCAGACCTGTTGTTTGAAAGCGCCGATCTCGACGTTGAATACCAAGGCAAGGAATGGCACACCCTTCAAGAAGACAGACTCTCAGATGAAGCGAGGCAGAACGCCCTTACGATGATGGGCAAGACGTGCCTGTTTGTCTCCCGGGAACAGATTTCCGATTCGACCAGAATGGACGGGATAGCCAAGCTCATAAGAACACGTTTGGGCCTCAGGCAGTTCCGCGAGACGCTTTCTTGGCAGATGGAGCAAAGGCGTGCGCAGTTGATGTCTGATTTGGACCTCATCTAAATATTTGAGTCGGTTCCAGCGATCGATCTACGTAAACGACCACCTCCGTCATGGTCGGAAACCCGTTCTTAGAACGAGCTCGGCCGCCAAGCTGAGCAACTTGGCAAACCGAATTAATGTCATCTAAGCAACTAGCTGCGGTTTTTCAATCCCGCCTCATTTAAGCTATCCCTTAAATGCGACTACAGTCGTTCTAAGAACGGGTTTCCGACCATCAAATCACGCTTTGCTCACGTAGATGGCTTGTTCACGCGCGAAAACGAGCCACTCCACCACAAAACATCGTCGTCAGAATAACAGCTGTCAAATCAGAGCCCGAGGAAGCGCGCATGGCCCATGCCCCCGTGCTGCTCGTGGCCTCTTCGCGCACGCTGGTAGACCTCGACGCTCTCATCCGCGCACGCGAACTTCCTCTGGATCCCTCACGAATCCAACTGCTCGTCCGCAGCCCCACGCGATCGAGGCCCCATGAAAATCAAGGGATAAGACACCACTTGCAACCCGTGCGCCACTAGAACTAGAAGAAAAGCCCTCTAAAGCGACTCACTTGTCCGCGAAGTCAAACGTAGGTCAGTGGCGCAGCGTCTTTGCGTGATGCGTGACAGCGTGCCGTTAAATGCCATGCGTTGTTAGAATCTCTTCGGACAAATGAGTCGTGCCGCACGGTCGAGGTCAACCTCAATGGCGCGGCTGCGCGGAATCGGGAAAGAGAGACTCCATGGCAAACGAAAACCTGCAGGTTGCTGCTGCAATCATTGTTCGAGATGGCAAGGTGCTGGCTGCCCAGCGTGCCCACGGTATGAAGGACGGTTGGGAGCTTCCGGGCGGAAAGCTCGAGGAGGGCGAGACGACCGAGGCCGCCTGCCGCCGCGAGATTCGCGAGGAGCTGGGCCTTGAGCTCGGCGTTCTGTGGCCCTTCACCACGGTCTCGCACAACTACCCCGAGTTCTCCATCACCATGGACGTCTTTTGCGCGCCGGTGGCAAGCGACGCCGAGCCGCAGATGCTCGACCACGAGGCCCTGCGTTGGCTTGGCCGCGACGAGCTTCTGAGCGTCGACTGGCTCCCCGCCGACCTCGAGGTCGTGCGCTCCTTCGGTCTCAACTGGGTCGAGATTTTCGAAGACATGCACATGTAGGGCACGCGCACTACAATGTCACGTGGCCGCAGGGAGCATCGCTCAGGCAGCCAAATCGTTGTCAGGCGCGCAAGCACCAAGCCGCCAGCAACGGGCCCACGGACGCAAGCAAACCAAAAAAGCGCCCAAACAACCAGAAGGCGTCAAGCGCGAAAGGAAGCGCATGGCTAAGAAGACCGTCCTCACCCTGGCCAAGCAGGTCGAAGAGGGCAAGAAGGTGACCATGGTCACCAGCTACGACTACACCATGGCAAGCATCGTCGAGGCCGCCGGCATCGACATGATTTTGGTCGGTGACTCGCTGGGCATGACGATGCTCGGCTACGACGACACCCTGCCCGTCACGATGGACGACATGGTGCACCACACCCGCGCCGTCACGCGTGCCACCAACGAGACCTTCGTTGTCGGCGACCTGCCGTTCATGAGCTACCAGGCCAGCTGCGAGCAGGCGCTCGAAAACGCCGGCCGCCTCATGAAGGAGGGCCGCTGCCAGGCCGTGAAGCTCGAGGGCGGCGTTCGCTGCGCCGCGCAAATCGAGGCCATCACCGAGGCTGGCATCCCCGTGGTGGGCCACGTCGGTATGACTCCGCAGAGCGCCAACAGCTTCGGCGGCTTCAAGGTGCAGGGCAAGAGCGCCGACAACGCCCAGCGCATCCTAGACGACGCCCTGGCCGTGGAAGCCGCGGGCGCCTTCGCCGTGGTACTCGAGTGCGTGCCGAGCGAGCTGGCCGAGTTCATCACGAGCAAGCTCACCCACTGCTTCACCATCGGTATCGGCGCGGGTGCGGGCTGTGACGGCCAGGTGCTCGTGGCCCAGGACATGCTCGGCATGACGCCTGGCGGCTTCAAGCCCAAGTTCGTGCGCCAGTTCGCCCAGCTCGGCGATGCCATGCGCGAGGCCTACGAGGCTTACGCGAACGACGTGCGCGAGGGCAGCTTCCCCGCGCCCGAGAACGGATACAAGATCGACTCTGAGGTCATGGACCAGATCAGGAGGAACAACTAATGCAGGCCGTCACCACCGTTGCCGAGGTTCGCGAGCAGGTCAGGGCGTGGAAGCGCGAGGGGCTTACCGTGGGTCTCGTCCCCACCATGGGTTACCTACACGAGGGCCACAAGAGCCTGATTGAGCGCGCCGTGGCCGAGAATGACCGCGTCGTGGTCTCTGACTTCGTGAACCCCACGCAGTTTGGCCCCAACGAGGACCTCGAGAGCTACCCGCGCGACTTTGAGCGTGACTGCGCCCTGTGCGAGGAGGCCGGCGCCGCGCTGGTCTTCCACCCCGAGCCCTCCGAGATGTATGCGCCCAACGCCTGCACCTACGTCAACATGGACGAACTCACCCACGAGCTGTGCGGCCTCACGCGTCCCATCCACTTCCGCGGTGTGTGTACCGTGGTCTCCAAGCTGTTCAACATCGTGACGCCTGACCGCGCCTACTTTGGCCAGAAGGACGCCCAGCAGCTCGCCGTCATTCGCCGCATGGTGCGTGACCTCAACTTTGGCATCGAGGTCGTGGGCTGCCCGATCGTGCGCGAGGCCGACGGCCTGGCCAAGAGCTCGCGCAACACCTACCTCTCTGACGAGGAGCGCGCCGCGGCCCTGTGCCTGTCGCGTGCGGTCTTTGCCGGCCAGAAGATGGTCGAGGAAGGCGAGCGCGACGCCGCGACCGTGCTTGACGCCATGCGCGCCGTCATCGAGGCCGAGCCGCTCGCCAAGATCGACTACGTGAAGATGGTCGATTTCGAGAACATCGTGCAGGTCGAGAAGATCGCCGACGAGCCGGTGCTCGTCGCCATGGCCGTCTACGTGGGCAAGACCCGCCTCATCGACAACTTCATCTTCGACCCGAAGGGCTGCTAGCGTGGCCGCGAGGTTCCAAAACAACGGACGAAGGGGGCGCGCCGCGAGCAACGGCGCGCTCTCGCCGTCTTTGGGGATATCACGCGCGGGCGCGGGGCGCAGGCAGCGCGAGGATGCAAGGCACGGGCAGCACCAGGCGGTCGCACGGGAACAGCAAGCCGAAGCGGCTCCGAGCTCTGAGCAGGACCGCACGGGCAACCCCTCCCCCGTCGTCAAGACACCGCGCCTGGGCTTTGCCAGGCCGATTCGCCTGGCCGTCATCGGCGCCGGCAAGGTGGGCTGTTCGCTCTCGCGCTACCTTGCGAGCGGCCCCGCGGTTGAGGTCGTCGGCTTCTATTCGAGAAACCCGCTGGCCAGCGAGGAGGCCGTCGGCTTTGCGGGCGGCCGCATCTTCGCCACCGCTGCCGACGCGGTCCGTGCAGCCGAGGTCATCCTTATCACCACGCCCGACGGCGTAATCGCAGACGTATGGGAGCAATTGAAGGCCGAAGCCGGGTATGGCGAGGGCGTCCGGAGCCCCATGGATGCAGAGGTCCTGGCAGGTGAGGTGACCGACGAGAACATGGCCGGCGGCACGTCCGAGGATGCTCAGCCCTCAACGGACGCCGATGGACTAGCCGCCAGCGAGCCAAGTGGCGCCAAGGAAGGCGACGTTGCATCCGAGACTGCCGCCGGTAACGCCAGCGCGTCCGAATGCGGACCCGAGGGCGCCGACGCCTCCGCTGCCGCTAGCCCATCCAACGCTGCAGGCAAGACCTTCTCGTGGAACGCCACCCCGAAGCGGCCGTCGCTAAACCTTGCTGGCAAGATTTTCGTGCACTGTTCCGGGGCGCTGCCCAGCACCGTGCTCGAAGGCGCCAACGAGCTTGGGGCAAGCGCCGTCGCTATGCACCCGCTCTATGCCGTGAGCAGCCGCTTTGCCTGCTGGCACGAGCTCGAGCAGGCCTGGTTCTCCCTCGAGGGCGACCCCGAGGGCACCCGCGTCCTCGAGGCGCTGTTGCGTGCGCGCGGCAACCAAATCCTGCACATCGGCTCCGAGGACAAGACCCGCTACCACGCCGCGGCCGTCATGGCTTCCAACCTCGTGGTAGGCCTCTATAACATGGCGGCCGACGAGCTCATCCGTTGCGGTATCCCGAAGAAGGACGCCCAAGCCGCGCTCGCGCCGCTGTTCATGGGCAACGCCAGCCACGTTGCCGAAGGCGGCGTCGAGGCCTCCCTCACCGGACCCGCCGCGCGCGGTGACTGGACCACGCTCAACGCACATCTCAGCGTGCTCGATGACGACGAGCGACGCCTAGCCGCCTACCGCGCCCTCACCGACGAGCTGATCGCTATCGCCCACCCCAGCGACGAGCCGGGCGGCGTCTCCACGCCCGCCTGAGACATTGACGAGGCCTAAGGCTTCTTCGCCATCATGAGCAAAACACATGCCCTGGTCACTCTCAAAATGGAGCTGACCAGGGCATTTTCTGTTTGTCCTTGGTTATTCACGGCGGCCCATCTTGGGTGAAGGGCTTAGCCGCGGCGTCCAATGCCAAACGCCCATCAGGCCAGGATAACCGTAGCGGTTGTAACTGGTAGGCCCTTTCCGCTTGTCTCTAGATCGCCAACCCCACCAAGGCTTCGATTGTCGCAGGCGTGAGGGTGTCGTAGCGAACGACGAGGCGACGCAGGCCGTCTGGGGCCGTTGCGTTAGCGCGGTCCCAGACGAAGCTCGAAAGAGGCAGGACCGAGCCCGGAGCCGCTCCCCCTTCGGCCGCCTTCAGGGCGAGGTATTCCTCGGACGTGTTAGTTTTCGCGGCCAGCACGAGGTGCAAGCCGGCGTCCACATTCTCAAAGCGAAGCCTGTCCGCGTCGGAACGGGACCGCAAGGCGGCTAGCAACTCATCTCGGGCGTCACGACAGCGCTTGCGAAGGCGCGCCACGTGGCGCTCATAGCTGCCGTCTTCCAAAATGCGAGCCAAGGCTACCTGTTGGGCCGAGCTTACGGTGCTCGAGTAAAAGCCGAGCTCACCACCAAAGCGCTCCACAAGCTCCTCGGGCAGCACCATGTAGGCAAGGCGCAGGGCCGAGCCCAGGCTTTTGGAGAACGTGTTGGTGTAGATCACGCGACCCGCCGCGTCGATACTCGCAAGAGCCGGCACCGGCTTGCCAGCAAGACGAAACTCGCAGTCAAAATCATCCTCCACCAGCCAGCGTCCGGGTTGCTCAGAGGCCCAGCCAAGCAGCTCGTAGCGACGGCTCACCGATGTCACGCAGCCAGTCGGGAACTGGTGCGAGGGCATAAGGTGAAGGACGTCAGGATTTGCCTCTGCAAGCGAGACCATGCTCGCCCCCGAAGCATCCAGGGCGACATGGCGCACCTCGTGGCCGCAGTTTTGGTAGAGGCGTGTCAGACGCAGATAGCCAGGATCCTCAACGCCAAAGATCGCGCCGCTCCCCACAAGCTGGGAAACCATGATGTCGAGCACCTGGGCGCCGGCTCCCACAACGATTTGAGAGGGCCTAACCACAAGCCCTCGCGTCTGCCGCAAGTGAGCTGCAATGGCACGCCTAAGCCTTGGCAAACCCTGGGCCGGGGCAACCGAGAAGACCTCTGATTCTGGCTCTGAGTTCAGTGTGGCTCGCAAGGCTCGCATCCAAAGACGAGCCGCGTCCTCGTCATACCCAAGCGTGTCAGGAGCCGGAGCGTCTTCATCAAATGTTGAATCTTCATGAACCGTGGGCCGAATAAGACCGATTTGCGTCTTGGGGAGTTCACAGACAAAGTAGCCGCTCCTCGGACGAGTGCTGACGTAGCCTTCGGCAACAAGCTGCCCATAGGCTCCCTCGACGGTGACCACACTCACGCCCAAATGCGAGGCTAGAGAACGCTTGGACGGGAGACGCTGGCCAGCCTCAAGCTCACCAGTGAGGATATCCGCACGAATACGCTGGTAGAGATAGTCGTAAAGGCTAAATTCACCGCGTTTTGTGAGGTCGTAGTCAAGCATCTGACCTTATCTCCAACTTATATCTGACCTTATTCTGACCTGTAGATTTTCTCTAAGTCTGGCCATTTTGCCAAGGTCAAGTTGGACATAAGGTCTTGACCATGAAGCCTCGCTTGAGGGTTTGACGAACGCGAGCTTAATAAGCTTTCGAATCGTTGCGCCCTCATTGGCAAGGAAGCGGCAGACGTCGGCCGCAATCCAAAGGCGAGCTTCAAACAAACCAACACACGTTTTCTTGCAGAAGAGATAGGTGACTAACATGACCGAGACCCAGGACCGCGTAAGCCTTAACCGCCAGCTCGCCCAGATGCTCAAGGGCGGCGTCATCATGGACGTGACCACGCCCGAGCAGGCGCGCATCGCCGAGGAAGCCGGCGCCTGCGCCGTCATGGCGCTCGAGCGCATCCCGGCCGATATCCGCGCCGCGGGTGGCGTTTCCCGCATGAGCGACCCGGCTATGATCGCCGGCATTCAGGAGGCCGTCTCCATCCCCGTCATGGCCAAGTGCCGCATCGGTCACATCGCAGAGGCTCAGGTGCTGCAGGCCATCGAGATTGACTACATCGACGAGTCTGAGGTTCTCTCCCCCGCCGACGACGTCTACCACATCGACAAGACCGCCTTTGATGTGCCGTTCGTCTGCGGCGCGCGCGACCTGGGCGAGGCCCTGCGCCGCGTGGCCGAGGGTGCCACGATGATCCGCACCAAGGGCGAGCCGGGCACCGGCGACGTGGTTCAGGCCGTGCGCCACATGCGCAAGATCCAGAAGCAGATCCGCGACGTCGTAGCCCTGCGCGACGACGAGCTCTTTGAGGCCGCCAAGCAGCTGGCGGTGCCCGTTGAGCTGGTGCGTGAGGTCCACGCCACTGGCAAGCTCCCCGTCGTGAACTTCGCAGCTGGCGGCGTGGCCACCCCCGCAGACGCCGCGCTTATGATGCAGCTCGGCGCCGAGGGCGTCTTTGTGGGCTCGGGCATCTTTAAGAGCGGCGATCCCGCTCGCCGTGCCGCGGCCATCGTCAAGGCCGTTGCCAACTACACCGACGCCAAGCTCATCGCCGAGCTCTCCGCCAACCTCGGTGAGGCCATGGTAGGTATCAACGCCGACGAGATCCAGATCATCATGGAGGAGCGCGGCAAGTAAGCGCTTGTCCCCCAAGCTTCAACCAGTCTCGCCCATCAATGACTTAACAGAAGGTGGCCGAGCGCTACCAACCGGCCCCGCTCTAGCGGGGCCATTCCATATGAAGGAGAAGCCATGACCACAGCCGTTTTGGCCGTTCAAGGGGCCTTTGCCGAGCACGAGAAGCGCCTTGCGGAGCTTGGCGAGATCTACGTGGAACTGCGCCAGGCCAGAGACCTTGAGCAGGAATTCGACCGCCTCATCCTGCCTGGCGGCGAATCCACCACGCAAGGCAAGCTGCTCGACGAACTCGGTATGCTCGTGGGCCTTCGCGAGCGCATTGTGGCGGGCATGCCCGTGCTAGCCACCTGCGCAGGCCTCATCCTACTTGCTGAGCGCCTGGCGGCCCACGACGATAAGGGCACTCCGCGCCTGGCCACCATGGACGTCGAGGTAGAGCGTAACGCCTACGGACGCCAGCTCGGCAGCTTCCACGCCTCTGCCAGCCTCGAGGGTCTAGGCGAGGTCCCCATGACCTTCATCCGCGCCCCTCGCATCATGAGCGTCGGCAGCGCCGCGCAGGCCTTGGCCACTGTCGATGGCAACATCGTGGCCGCCCGCCAAGGCAACCAGCTCGGCGTCACCTTCCACCCCGAGCTCGACCCAGACATCCGCATCCACGAGCTTTTTCTCTCGCTGTAAGTATCGGCCGCATTCCACCAGCGGCGGATATCCAAATGACGGGGAGGCGGACCCCGCCTCGCAAACGTCCTCGCTCAACTGCGCTAGAGGGTTTCGCTCCATAGGCTGCTGCGGAATGTTTGCTACGGCGGGGTCCGCCTCCCCTGTCGGATACTCACTAGAAGGCGACTGGCGCGGCGTTCAAAGAACGGCTCATACATGCGCAGGCGCCCTAAATCACGGTCCATATACAACGCCCAAAACGGCATCGCCACAAAGCAACGCCCCCGCAGGCCAAAGGCTTACGGGGGCGTTACGCCATCTATCACTTGCGACCACGAAGACGCGTACCTACTCCTCGCGGGCGAACTCGATCGTGAGGACGTTCTCGTCGCCAATGCGCTGGTAAGTCATGGAGCGTGTCATGCGACGCACCATGTGGATGCCCAGGCCGCCAATCTTGCGCTCGTCGGCCGAAAGCGTAGTGTCGGCGTCGGCGCTTGCCGTCGGGTCAAAGGGTTTGCCGTCGTCAGCGAAGATCAGCGTGAGGTCGCCTCCCGCCCTCTCGAAGCTTATGACGGCGCGCGTGGCACACGAGTAGCGAATGATGTTGGAGATAATCTCGTCCGCCACCACCTGCACGCGGCTCGCCGGCTTGCCCACCAGGCCCGCGCGGCGCAGACGCCTCTCGAGGAAGTCGCTCGCAATCTCGAGGCCGCGCGTCTCGGGCAGGAAGGTGAGCACGTCGCCCTCGGTGAGGGCGTTCAGGCGCACGCACAGCATGGTGATATCGTCGGCCTGCTCGGCACCCTCGGAGAAGGTCCGCACATCGGCAAGCACTCGCTCGCACACGCCCTTGGGGCCGGTACGGTCACTCGCGTTAATGCAAGCCAGCAGCCTGTCCTCGCCATAGAACTCGTCATTCTTTGCCACGGCTTCGGTGATGCCGTCGGTGTAGAGGAAAATCTCGTCGCCGAGGTCGAAGCGCATGGTCTGGCGGGCGTACGTGATGCCGTTCATGCCACCAAGGAAGAGATTGCCCTTTGTACGCAGGTACTCGGCCTCCTGGCCGCGGCGGCGGATGATGGGCGGGTTGTGACCGGCGTTGGCGTAGGAGAGCTCACCGGTGCCCAGGTCGAGAACGCCCATCCAAGCCGTCACGAACATACCGGCCTCGTTACCCTCGCACAGAAGCTCGTTGGCCGTGGTAAAGGCCTTCTCCACGCTCTTGCCGCTCTCCACAAGGCTCTTGATCTGAGTCTTGGCACGCATCATGAACATGGCACCAGGCACGCCCTTGCCGCTTACGTCAGCGATGATGAAGACGAGCGTGCGAGAGTTCAACAGGTAGAAGTCATAGAAGTCGCCACCGACCTCCTTGGCCGCGTCCATCGACGCAAACAGGTGGAAGTCCTGGCGCTCGGGGAAGGCAGGGAACACCGAAGGAAGCGCGCTGTGCTGAATTTGGGTAGCCGTGGCGAGCTCATCTTCCATGCGACGCTTGGCGTCTTCAGTGAGGTTCTTGAGCGAGGTAACCGTCTGGTTGATGTCATCGGAGAGGTTCGAGAACTCGCGGTGGCTGCGCACGTCAATCTCGGTGTCGAGGTTGCCCTCGGAGATGGCGCGAAGGCCAGCGTTGACGTCATCGATCTTCTCGACCACGCGATCGCGCATAAGGCTGTAGAGAAGAATAAACAACGCAAAGTGGACGATGATCTCCATGAACACCACGAGATACATACTGACCTCGGAGAAGAAGCTCACCTCAGAGACCGGCACGTAGACGATGGCCGTACGGCCCGAGCCGTTGGAGATGTCCTCGGTGCTCTTCATCACGAAACAGTTCGTGTCAAAGATGACGGCACGCGTCATCTTGCCGGCTTCGTAGGCGTCGGCATCCTCAAGGTCGGTAGGCTCAAACTTCTCGCCATGGGCCTGGGTGGTGAGGATGCGGCCGCTTGCGTCAGTGACGACGACGCCACCGCTCTTGTCGATGCGCCAGTTGGCCGCACGACCCAAGATCTGGCCCCAGCCCGCGCCATCGGCAACGCCGGTGATGTCGGTGAGGTTAAGCGAGAGCAGCTCGCTTGCCTGCGAGACGGTGAGGTCCATATTCACCTTGTAGGTGAAGCCACTCACGATGAGGAAGGTCGTGGCAATGACGGCGAATAGACGCAGCGCCAGGTCGGTGATGAGGTTGGGCGGGCCCGAAACCGCGATGTCCCTGCGCACGCGTCCGCAAGCCATGGAGCCAAGGAACACCGAAACGCCCACCGCCACGATCATGGGGACGGCGCACTCCTCCACGAAGTCGAACGCGACGTCGAGGTCGTCCATGTTCGTGACCAATATGAGCAGCATGTGCACGACCTCACAGGTCATGCCAATGGCGGCCACATAGCCCAGAGGCGGGCGGCGGTCATCGAACAGGCGCGTGCGCAAAAACGCCGCCACCAGTCCCGCGATGACCGTGCCCAGCGAACAGGCGAGGCGCGTATAGGCCGCGCCGCCCCAGTACACGCACAACCAGCGCTCAACGCCGCCGATAACGCCGGCGATGATGCCGGCCGGGGCGCCAAAGAACAGACCTGCGCAGACGGGTGCTGCGTCACGCACATTGATTATGGCGCCGTCAGCCACCGTCACGCCGCACTCGGTGGAGATGCAGGCGACGATGCCGAAGGCGATACCTATGAGCACCTGGTCACGTTTGTAGCTCGAGCGGGAGAGGCTCCCCCGCTTCTCGAGCCAAGCGATGAAGGCGCAGAGAAGCGGGGCGAGGGCCGTAAGTATGGAAATCCTCGCCCAGACGCTGAAGTCCATACGCTACTCGATAACGAGGAAGTCCATGAAGCCCGTGATGTCGAAGACCTCCATCACGGCATCACTGACGTTGATGAGACGCATGCTGCCCTGCTCGTTCATGGCCTTCTGGGCACGCAGGACGGCGCGCAGACCAGAGGAGGCGATGAACTCAAGGCCGGCGAAATCGAAGGTGAGGTCCTTGGCGCCGGGAAGCACCTCGTCGAGGGTGGCCTCCAGGTCGGGCGCGGCGGTGGTGTCGAGCCTGCCGGACACCGCGATGGTGGTCTTCTCGGCCTCGGTGGTGGTGTTGATTTCGACTGCCATGTTCAATTCCTTTCCTCGGGATATCCCCGTTACATATATGTGCAACTAGCCATTCTATCGATAGCCCGCGGCAAGCGGGGCACAATGACCGTTTCTTAACGCAAAGGCCGCTAGCCCATCTTCCATTGATCGACCGGCGAGTAGGAGAAGTCGAGCTCGGCGATGGGCTCGTCCATGGTCTTGGCCAGGTCACGAACGGCCGGCGGAATCTCGGGCGAGAAATCCATGTACCAGTCGAGCGTCTCCAAGATGTAGCGGCGCTTGAAGTCCTCACCGGTAAGCACGGCGCAGCGCAGGTTGTGCAGGCGGTCCGCCGCCTTGACCACGCGGGCAATCTCGTTGTTGCGGATGCCCTCGACGTACTCGGCCATCACGTAGCCGGGCTGCTTGGTGAGACGATGAACCGCCTCGAGCACTACCGGGCCGCCAAGTGCCTCAATCTCGGCATCTGTGGCGTCGGTGTCCTCGAGCAGGTCGTGGAAGAAGGCCGTAAGGATGTAGTCGCGGCCGTAGCCCCAGCGGCCCACAATATCGGCCACCACGACGGGATGGACGATATAGGGCATGCCGCCGCCCTTGCGCACCTGGCCAGCGTGCTTCTCGGTGGCAAAGGCCAGGGCGCGGACGTATAGCTCGCTATCGGCGGTGGGCTTGGCCATGGGCTATTCCTCCCCTGCCTGCAGCTTTGCGTAGGAGCTGATGAGATAGCGGGCGCGACGCTGGGCGCGAGCCGGGTCCTTGAGCGAGAGCGCGAGGAACTGCGCCACCTCGTCCTCGGGAAGGCCGCGGCGGCACAGCTCGGCACGGCAGAGGTAGCGAAGGGCCGCCGAGGACGAAAGGACGTCGAGTTCGGCTTCGGCCAGCGTGGCCTCGACAAACTTGACGGCCATCTCCTCGTTGTTGGCGAGAAGCTCCTGCAAGCCGCCCAGGTCCTTGATGCCGAGCCACTCAAGCTGCTCGAGGTAGTTGCCGGGGTTGGTCTCCTCAATCTCAGCGCCAGCGACCTCGGCGATGCGGTTCATGAAGGCGCGCATCTTGGTGTTCCTGCGCACAAACTCGCCGAGCGAGACCGTGGTGAGGGCAACGTCGTCGGCCTGGCCGGAGATGATGCGCGAACGGACGTCCTCGGTGTACTCATACATCATGTCGCGGGCGCGCACGAACTCGCTGTCGGCCACCTCGAGAAGCGCCGAGACGCGCGAGAAGCCTCGGGTCACGTCGCGCGGAACGCCAAACTCGTTCTTGTAGCCAAGGTCGTGGTTGATGTCGCTCCACACGTGCTGCAGGGCGGTACGGATCTGAATCTCAAAGCGCCACTTGCGCAGGTTCTCGGAGTAGCCCTCGGGCAGGCTGCAGATGCGGTGCAGCGACAGGTAGCCGAAGGAATCGGCGCCAATGGCCTCTCGCTTGTCGGTGGAGTTCTCCCAGTCGATGTCGAAGGCCTGCTCGACGGCGCGGCCCACGGTGTCGATGTCATCGGAGAAGTACAGGATGACGCGAGCACCCAGGATATCGGTGAGATCCCCCAGGCTGTTGTACCAGCCATCGTTTCTGATGAGCTTGCCGGCAAGGCTGTTCTCGCTCTTGACGCGGTGCTGCGTGGCGAACACGCGCACACCCGCCTCCTTGGCGATGACATCGAGCTTCTCGGCAACGATGCTCTCTATCTCGAGAAAGTCCTCACGGCTCTTGCGATATTCCTCGAGGATGAGGCGGTTCTTGAGGTCCATTGCTCCCCCTTGGCTGAGCTGGCACTAGTCAAACACGTTAATTTTAGTCTGAGTGGCGGACATTATGCGCCGAGGCGTGCCCCGTTTGACGGATAGGAAACCTTCGAGACACGCAAAGGCGGCACGGCTCCCGCATCTCGGGGCTCGCATGGCATGCACAAGCAGCAAAAGGGGCTTCGACTCAGGGCTTGCGTCGTTACAAATCGATGTGGCCGATATCCACACACGGCCTATGACCCGCCGCCCGGAAGGCCCACTGCCCACTTGCGTAAAACGGCCCCAAAGTGCCAAGCCCGTGAATACGGGCCCTGGCAGCCGCCGGGCGCGCCCGCTGCGCTATCCTGTTTGGTTTGGAGTACGAACCTCAAAACCTTTACGGAGAGCAACACATGTTCCTCAACATGCTCAAGGGCAAGATTCACCGCGCCACCATCACTCAGGCCGAGGTGGACTACGTCGGGTCCATCACCATCGACCAGGACCTCATGGACGCCGCCGGCATCCTCGAGTACGAGAAGGTCCAGGTGGCAGACGTCGAGCGCGGCACCCGCCTCGAGACCTACGTCATCGCCGGCGAGCCCGGTAGCGGCGTCATCTGCCTGAACGGCGCGGCGGCCCAGCTCGTCAATGTCGGCGACAAGGCCATCATCATGTGCTACGCCCAGATGACCCCCGAAGAGGCCCGCGAGAGCGCCCCGCACGTCGTCTTCGTTGACGAGAGCAACAAGATCAGCCGTGTCACGCGCTACGAGAAGCACGGTCGTCTCGCCGACATGGCCTAAGAGCCACAAGCCGCTCGTCAACGTCCGGCCACGACGCAGACGCGGGCCATCGCGCCCGGCACAACTTGAGAGGAGAGACATGAGCGAAGAGAAACAGCCCATGCAAGAGGGCGGCACCGGCGAGCCTCGCGTCGTCGAGAGCGCCAGTGCCACCACCTCCAAGGATAACCACGCCGGCATCGCTCCCATCGTGATCACCGTTGTGGTATTGGCCCTGCTCAGCGCCCTCGCCTGCGGCTTCGTGGACGGCATCATGAAGCTCGCCGAGGTTGCCATCGAAAGCGAGTATGACGGCGGCGGCATCGACCCTGGCGACTACGGGGTCTACGAAGACGACCTTCGCGAGCTGTTTGGCGACACGAGCGACACCGAGCTCACGAGCGACAACGTCTTCGAGGCCGAGCTCAACTGCCTCGAGAGCTCGGTGTCAGACTTCGTCTTCTCGAGCGACTACTCTGGCTCCCAGAGCAGCGTGGCCGAGTACGTGAAGGCCCTCGCCAAGGCCGACGACGACGCAACTACGCAGGTCGTGAGCCATGTGCGCGCCGCCGCAGCGGCCAGCGATGACGAGACCCGCGCAGACGAGCTCGCCCAGGCCACCGAGGCCTGCAAGCAGGCCAAGGCCGCCATCGAGGCCATCGAGCTGCCCGAGCGCGTAACCGTCACCGGCAGCCGCGCCGAGGACATCCTTGAGAAGCTAGAGGGTGCCCGCGAGACCACGCTCGAGCGCTGGGACGCCTTTGCCGAGGTCATCGCCATCATGGACTCGCCAAGCGGCCACTACGAAAGCGAGCTTTCCGACCTCGATGCGAATGCCGGCAACGTCACCCTCATCGCCATCGACCTCTCGAACGCCCTGGTCACTTCGAGCGCCTACAAGTAAGGGAGACCCCATGAGCAAGGCAGACGAACTGTTCTGCGCCATGTGCACCGACATCATCGAGAACGGCACCACCACCGAGGGCCAGAAGGTTCGCCCGGTATGGGAGGACGGCACGCCGGCCTACACCATCAAGCAGTTTGGCGTGGTGAACCGCTACGATTTGCGCGAGGAGTTCCCCGCGCTCACCCTGCGCCGCACTGCCCTCAAAAGCGCCATGGACGAAATCTTGTGGATCTACCAGAAGAAGTCCAACAACATCGCCGAGCTCAACAGCCATATTTGGGACGAGTGGGCCGACGAGAACGGGTCTATCGGCAAGGCCTACGGCTACCAGATCGGCCAGAAGAGCCTGTATGCCGAAGGCGAGTTCGACCAGATGGACCGCGTGCTCTATGACCTCGAGCACACGCCGTTCAGCCGCCGCATCATGACGAACACCTACGTGTTTGCCGACCTGCACGAGATGAACCTCTACCCCTGCGCCTACAGCGTCACCTACAACGTCACCCAGCGCGCAGGCGACGACAAACTCACGCTCAACATGATTCTCAACCAGCGCAGCCAGGACATCCTTGCGGCCAACAACTGGAACGTCTGCCAGTACGCCATCCTGCTCATGATGGTGGCCCAAAGCGTGGGCATGATTGCCGGCGAGCTCGTGCATGTCATCGCCGACGCCCACATCTACGACCGCCACGTCGACATCATCAAGGAGCTCATCGCCCGCCCGCAGTTTGCCGCGCCCAAGGTGAGCCTCAACCCCGAGGTCACGAACTTCTACGACTTCACCACCGCCGACCTCATTGTGGAGGGCTACGAGCACGGCCCGCAGGTCACCAACATCCCCATCGCGGTGTAGAACGGCCGCCCAACCTGCACCGATCGGCGCGTTTCGCCTCGCCCGCATCACCCGGCGGCGCATCCGTCTTGGCCACGCATCACCCGGCGATGACCGCCCAAAGCGGATGCCCCGCAAACCCGTCCCCCAATCCGCCGGCGCCAGGCCAGGTCACGTCCGCCTAAAGTGACCTATCCGCAGACCCGTCCCACCTAGGCGCTCGCACCTCACGGCGCCCCTTCTTTGGAGAAGCCCATGAGCCAGCTAAACGCCATCGTTGCCGTCTGTGACGACTGGGGCATCGGCCATTCAGGCGACATGATCGTCGAGAATCGCGCCGACATGCGCCACTTCGTAGCCTGCACCAAGGGCCACACCGTCATCATGGGCCGCAAGACCCTTTTAAGCTTCCCCGGCGCACGCCCCCTCAAGGACCGTCGAAACATCGTCATCACGAGCGACCCCACCTTTGCGTGCAAAGGCGCCGAGGTCGCCCATTCGCTCGAAGACGCCTTGGCCCTTGTTGGGCCCGATGAGCAAGCTTGGGTCATCGGCGGAGGCCAGATCTATGCCGCGCTTCTCCCCCACTGCGACCGCGCCGTCATCACCAAGAACCACTGCACGCGCGAGGCCGACACCTTCTTCCCCAACCTCGACGAGGACAGCTCTTGGATTGTCGAGAAGGTTGTGGGCACTGACGAGAACGGCGAGGCGCTTGTTACGCCCGAAGGCGTTCCGTTCGAGTTTGTGACGTACGTTCGCCGATAAGCCGCAGACAAACCCCAGCCTGCACCCAACACCGGCTCGCCAACGCCATCCATACGCGGGCGCAGCTCCCATCGCGAGATTTGCGTCTTGTGGCATCTACGAATCACGTCGGGGATCCAGGCCAGCCTCACGTTCTCGCGCGCTTACTTCATGCGGCAATCGCCCCTTGCAGCGCTGACGGATCCCGGCGGAGAGCCAGGCCCCGCCTCGCAAACGTCCTCGCGGGCGAGCCCGTACCGCTAAACAAGGGATATAGGCGCTGCGGAATGTTTGCTACGGCGAGTCCTGGCTCCCCTTGGTTAACGCTGTTGGCACGTCATCGGCTTATGAGACTGAAGTCGACACGACCCGCTCGTCCATCCGCGACTAAGCCCTGTTTTCGTAGCTACGCGAGCCCGCGAGTTGTCGCACGGTGTTGCAAATCCCGCATCCGCAATCTTGAGCGAGGATCACGTTGTCGCACGGCGTTGCAAACCCCGTATTCGCAACCGTACGCGCGGATTTACTTGTACAAAAACAATGCAATTCCCGGATTTGCAATCAAACTAAACAATTCTCGTCCGAGCTCGATGCAGTCGGATAAACATTCGCCTTGTTTACCTGCGATAATGCGATTGTGCGAGCAAAGCGTTAAAGAATGGTTGTCGCATAGCGTTGCAAATCCCGCATTCGCAACCTTGCGCGAGTATCGCGTTGTCGCATAACGTTGCAAATCCCGCATTCGCAACCTTGCGCGAGGATTTGCTTGTACAAAAACAATGCAATTCCCGGGTTTGCAATCAAACTAAACAATTCTCGTCCGGGCTCGATGCAGTCGGATAAACATTCGCCTTGTTTACCTGCGAGGATGCGATTGTGCGAGCAGAGCGTCAAAGAATGGTTGTCGCATAGCGTTGCAAATCCCGCATTCGCAACCTTGCGCGAGGATCGCGTTGTCGCACGGCGCTGCAAACCCCGCATTCGCAACCTTGCGCGTTGGTCGGGTTGTTTCAATACGTTGCAATTCCCGAGATTGCATTCGAATGAGGCAATTCTGGTACAGGATTTAGGTGCGCAGATACTCATTCACACCGTCTACCAGCGAAAATACTGATAGGCCAACAACGCGACAAAAACGCGGTTGTTACACACGGATGCAAATCCCCAATCCGTAACCATATGCGAGGTCCGAATTGTCGCACGGCGTTGCAAATCCCGCATTCGCAGCTACGTGCGAGGTTCAGGTTGCCCACACAGATGCTGCCGCACGCGGATGCTGGGTACCGGCGGGCGCGGGTTTCAGTCGCGGCGAGGGCTACGGCCTGCAAGTCGCACGCATATGCCGGGCACCGGCGCGCGCAGGAGCTGTCGCACATCGGCACAGAATGCCAGACGCAAAAAGGGGTGCAGTCCGCCGTTGCAGGCGCTACACTAGGCGAGTAAGCCTAGTCGAACATTTTGCGGCCCCGATGCCGCGTAAGGGGAACTCATGGTTGCCAACATCGTCATCGTCGCCGTCATCGTCATCGCTGCCGCTCTTGTCTTTCGTGGCTATATCGCTCGAGGTGGCAAGGGTGATTGCTGCGGCGGCGCAGACGTCGCGCGCACCCGCGGCCCCAAGGACAAGGATGCCTCGCACTACGCGCACGCCTATGACGTGAAGGTCGAAGGAATGAGCTGCGACGCTTGCGCCAAGCGCGTCGCCAACGCCTTCAACGCGCTCGACGGCACCATGGCTGAGGTGAGCCTTGAGGAGGGCGTGGCCCACGTGCGCACCAAGCAAGCTGCTGACCCCGACACGCTGCGTCGCGCCGTCCGCAACGAGGGCTACGGCGTCGGAACCATCACCGAGCTCAAGGCGTAGGCCCCCGCACAATCAAAACCGCACGCAACCAACGCTGGCCACATGGACAGCTCTGGCGCCCCATGCACAACATGGGCCACGGCGTCAAAGCCGCCACCGAGCTCAAGGCGTAGCCCTGCCCCACGACACCGAGCTCAAGGCATAGGCCAACCCCTTTCCCTCGCAATTAAAAGCTTGATGTTGCTCACGTGGACGGCTCTACCAAGCCGTTCGTTTTATTGCCGGCCCTGTAAGGAAACGGTAAAGTAGCTGGGTTAATCTTTAAATCAAACTTACTCTCACACAAGAGGATTCATGAGCGCAGATTCCAACATCCCCAACGCCGACGAAACGTCAAAGGACGAGAACGCGCCGGTTTCCGACACCGGAAAATCCAAGTTTGTCGACAATCATTCTGACAGTGCCCCGACGGCACAAGAGAAGAACCCGGCAAAGGGCGACGATGTCCTGAATACGTCGAACGATCCCACCCCCGATAACGAAGCCGAGCGCCCCAAGTCTTCCTCATGCGATGATGATGCTAAGCGGGAAGACGACGTCGAAGACGATTCTGAAAACGCCAAGAGCGGGGAAGTCAAAAAACCCGAGTGTGCCAACAACGACGATGAGGAACCCGCTACCACAACCACCGATGACCACCTCGCCGAAATCGAAGACGAGATGAACTCCGCAGCAGAAGCAAACGACGCCGAGAAGACGAACAGCGGCGAAGTGAGCGAAAGCTCCGACGGCTCTCCTGACGCCAAGCCAGAGCGTGACCTGCCCAAGTATACCGGCCAATCAAAGCCAAAGCCCTCCTTTGGCGAGCGCCTTGCCGAGGGTTTCCACAACCTGGGTGAAAAGGCCGCCGGCAACGCTCGCAGCTTTGGCGAGTCCGCCCGCAACTTCCGCATGCCCACCGGCGAGCAGGCCATGGGCCTTGTGGCGGACGGCGTGTGCCACCTGGGCACGATGCTGTGGATCTTGCCCTTCGGCGCACTGTGCTGGGCCCTCTACACGCTCACCTACAACGGCATGCTCATCTGCTCCAACGACGACGTGATGCCGCTTGCCATCGCCATTGGCGCAGGCCTTGTCATCGCCTTGCTCCGCGAGCCCATCCTGGGCGCCATCGACGCACTCACCATTCGCGGCGACGCCGCCTCGCATTGGGGCGGACTGTGTGCCGAGACCTGGCGCAGCCTCGTGGGGCTTCTCGTCTGCACCATCTGCGGCGTCATCGCCATCGAGACTCCCTGGAACGAGAACGCCGCTGACATCGCCACCTCGTTCTTCCTTATCGACGTGGTGGTCATCTTCTGCGTGCTGACGTTCCTGTTCTTCTTGGGGCAGCGCACGGGCTGGCTCGTGGCCGTGGGACTTGTGGCCTGCTTTGCCCTCGGCATCGGCCAGACCTTCGTCATCGAGTTCAAGGGCACGGCCCTGCTGCCCGCCGACCTCATGGCACTCAGCACCGCAGCCGAGGTCAGCAGCAGCTACACCTACAACGTCACCACGCCCATGCTCGGCGCCGCACTTGCGCTGGCCGTCGGCCTCATCTTCTGCTGCCTCATGCGTCCCTGCACCGCCGCACCGCGTCGTGCTTGGATTTTGCGCCCCGTGGCCAACTTCGCCATCGCCTTCGCCTGCTTCATGGGCATCCAGGGCGCCTTCTACAACGTGAGCCTCCAGGAGGACTTCGAAGTCTCCACCGACATCTGGTGGCCCATCAACAGCTACACCTCGGGCGGCTTCTTGCCCCACTTCCTCAACCTCTTCCAGAAGATGCAGATCAGCACGCCGCTGGGCTACACCGAGGAGGGTGCGACCGAGGCCGAGCAGGAGCTTGCGAGCATCTGGCAGGCGAGCCAGGGCGAGGAGCGCGCTGCGGCTGAGGCCCAGTTCAACGACATCCAGCCCAGCGTCATCTGCGTCATGAACGAGACCTTCTCCGACCTCTCGCTGCTCAACGGCCTCAACATCGACTACACCGGCCCCGCCTACTTCAACTCCATCTCCGACGCCCTCGTGCGTGGCAGCCTTGAGGTGAGCGCCTACGGCGGCGGCACCTGCAACTCGGAGTTTGAGTTCATGACGGGCAACTCCCTGGGCTTCATCGGCTCGGGCAACTACCCCTACACCTACTACGACCTCTCAAACGTCCAGAACCTTGCCGCACAGTTCGCCGAACTTGGCTATGACACCACCGCCATCCACCCCAACGCACCCACCAACTGGAACCGCGAGGAGGTGTACTCGGGCTTTGGCTTCAACCGCTTCTTGTCCATCGATGACTTCGAGGGCGAACCGAACTACCACAGCGGCCGCACTGACGCCTCAACCTACCAGAAGATCCTCGACCAGCTCGCAAGCAGCGACCAGCCTCAGTTTGTGCTCGACGTCACCATGCAGAATCACAGTGGCTACGACCAGTACAACATCCCCGAAGAGGACATGCTCGACTACACCTTCGACTTTGATCCGGATAACACGGCGCTCACCCACCAGCTCAACGAGTACCTCTCCTGCATCAACGCGTCCGACCGCGACCTCGAGTGGTTCATGAACGAGCTTCGTAACCTCGACAGGCCTGTGGTGCTCGTCTTCTTCGGAGACCACCAGCCTGGCATGGCCGGTAACGTCAACGACGCCATCTACACCAACGAGGAAGAGATCACCCACGGCGCCCGCTCCTACCGCACCAACTACATCGTTTGGACCAACTACTACGTGGAGGGCTCGGGAGAGATGCGCTGGGAGGACGCCTCTTCGAGCACCCTGGGCGCGCTTGCGCTGCAGTACGTGGGAGCGCCGCTCACCACCTACCAGCAGGCAGCCCTTGGCGCGCGCATGAGCATGCCGATGGTCAACATGTTCGCCTACAAGGACAACGATGGCAGCTGGTACTCCATCACCGACGCCACCCCTTCCGAGAAGACCAAGTCGTCCGGTAGCGACGGCGGCGACGACGATGAGCAGCAGTCCTCGAATCTGCCCACCAGTGAGGCCGGCTTGGCCGCCGCCAACGCCTGCCGCATGCTCCAGAACGTCCAGTACCTCGAGTTTGCGACAAAGGTTATATAGCCATGTCCGCCCGCGGCACAGACGAGCAGCCGGGCCGCAGGGATAGCGCTGCGACGCCGGGCTCTCGTGCCAGCTCCGCCTCATCGGACGCCAAAAGATCGCGCCCTGTGAATGCGGGAGATGGTCGTGACACCGTGTTGCCAGAAGGGGTCTCCTCGACAGCTACGACAGCCAAGGGCAGAAGGCCGGCACGCTCCACCATCGCGTGGTCGCTGCCCTACCCCATCCTGCTTGCGCTGCTTGCCATCTGGGGTGCCCTCGGCCTTGTTGAGGGTGAGGCCGCAGAGCTTGCGCTACCCATGGGGTCAAGCATCGCGCTTTTGCTCGCAGGCTGGTTCGTGACGCTTCAGCGCGAGCGAGTCTCCCCTAAACGCTGGATAAACGCCACCTGCCTAGCAATAGCCTGCGTCTGCGCCACCGCTGCACTTGAGATTTGTTGGTGCCGAGGCAAGCTTGTGACCGAGCCGCGCTTCCTAGCCATGGAGCTTGCCATGGCAGCTCTCGTGATAGGCACGCTGTACTTCGCTTCCCAGCGCAGGGGCGCTGGCTCCGTTGCCGGCGTGGCGGCCTTCGTCGTCATTGGCATGGCGCAATACTTCGTGCGCGTCCACAAGGGGACGGCCATCCTGCCCTCCGACCTGCTTGGCGCCGCCACCGCGGCCGCCGTCGCAGGAGGCTACGTGTATACGCTCGACGGCACCTCCATCCTCGGGATTGCCATCTCGGCCATCGGCTGTTGCGCGTGCTCGTTCATACGGCCCTATGCCACAACAGACGCGAAGAGCCATGGCGAACGCAAGGAGCTTTTCGGCCGTCACCAAGACGTCGATTCCGAAGGCGGCATGGCCGACGTGACAGGCGTGGCCGACGCAGCGAGCAACGCCATCCCGAAGGTCTCCGAGGACCCACAGGCCCTTCTCGCAACGTCTTCCCGCACATCGGCTGCTTGGCGATGCCTCGCCCTCAACTTCGTCTGTGCCCTCGCATGCATCGGTGTGCTCTATCTCGGCGTCACGTGCGTCGACTACAGCGACCTTCTGGGCGTGCGCGTGGATGGCTGGGACACCGCCACAAGCTACGAGAAATACGGGCTGCTCACGAGCTTTGTCTCGGCCTGCCAGGACCTCAAGATCACCAAGCCCGCCGGCTATTCCAAGACTGCCGCAGAGGCAGACGAGGCAGAGCTTGCCCAAGAGTACCGAGACGCCCAGGACGAGAATTCCCGCACTGCCGCGCAAGAACAGTACGAAACCTTGCGGCCAAGCATCGTCTGCGTGATGAACGAGACCTTCTCTGACATGTCGCTCTATGACGAGCTGGGCGTGGGCTACGAGGGTCCAGAGTTCTTCAACTCCATCGACGACGCCCTCGTGCGCGGGCGGCTCGCCGTCTCGGCCTACGCCGGAGGCACCTGCAACTCCGAGTTTGAATTCCTAACGGGCAACACCTTGGGCTACCTTGGCGCCGGCGCCTACCCATACACCCTCTATGACCTCTCTAGCTGCGACAACCTTGCTGCACAGCTCGCCGCCCAGGGCTATGAGACCACGGCTATCCACCCAAACCTCGGCACAAACTGGAACCGCGAGGGCATCTACGCCAACTTTGGGTTCCAGACCTTCTACACCATCGATGACTTTGAGGACGCCGAGCAGTTCCACAGCGGCGTGAGCGACAAGGCCACCTACGAGCGCGTGCTCGAGCAGCTCTCGAGCAGCGACGAGCCGCAGTTCGTCTTTGACGTCACGATGCAGAACCACAGCAGCTACGACCAGGGAAATATCGACGAGTCGCTGCTGCGCGGCTATTCGCCCGAATACCTCACCGACGAACAGAGCGCCGAGCTCAACGAATACCTCGCCTGCATCGACGCCTCCGACGCCGACCTAGAGTGGTTTATAGGTGAGCTCGAGAAGCTCGACCGCCCTGTGGTCCTCGTCTTCTTTGGCGACCACCAGGCAAGCGTCTCCGCGGCCGTCAACGATGCGCTCTTCCCCAACGAGGGTGACCAGACCCACGCCGCGCGCACCTATGTCACGAGCTATCTGGTGTGGGCAAACTACGAGGTGGTAGGGGCTGGCGAGATGCGGACTGAGTCTGCAAGCTCCTCTACCCTGGCAGCGCTTGCGCTAGACGCCTGCGGCGCTCCCCTCTCGAGCTACCAGCAAGCAACCCTGGGTGCCCGCATAAACATGCCGATGATCGACGCGCTCTACTACACCGACACTGACGAGCGCATACACGCCACGGGAGCCCTCAAAACCACCGCTGGAGCCGACCCCAACGGAGACTCTGCAGCACGTGCTCGAGACTCGTACCTCAAGCTCGCCCGTGTGCAGTACCTCAACTTTGCAACGCTGGTGCAGTGACGCTCCGTTGACCCATGCAATGCGTTCCGCGTGCAATGTGTCCTGAACGTAGCGTCTCCCGTGCATTACGTGTCCCACGTGCGATGGATGTCGAGCATTACGCATCCCACCGGCAGAACGGGGCAGGGCCCATTTCGTCGCGGTCCTCGCCGCACAGAGCGCGGCTGCGGAGTGCTCCTACATGGGTCCTGCCCCGTTCTTCCTTTCGTCACGTTTTTTGACGTCATGTTCCTACATGGGTCCTGTCCCGCTAGGCCTTGCGTCACGTTGGTGTCAGCCTCGGTCCTCGCCGCAAAGAGCGCGGCTGCGGAGTGCTCCTACATGGGCCCTGCCCCTCTCTACCAAGCGCCACGTTGCTGATGACTGCGGCCCCCGCCGCATGGGACGTGGCTGCGGAACGCAGCCGCAAGGTAGGGCCTACGGTTGGGGCGTCTCCGCTACACAACCTGGAAAGATAAAAAGAAAGAGGGACGCCCTGGGGCGTCCCTCTCTTCCAAGCGTATGTAAGAGGTTAATTAAGCGCTCTTACGGACGTTGGAGGCCTGGAGCTTGCCGTTCTGACCAGTGGTGATGTCAAACTCGACAGCCTGGCCCTCGTCGAGGGTCTTGAAGCCATCCATCTGAATCTCGGAGTAGTGGACGAACAGATCGTCGCCATCCTCGCGAGAGATGAAGCCGTAGCCCTTGTCCGGATTGAACCACTTAACAGTACCCTGAGCCATGACGTGCCTTTCTTTCGTTTGCCCCTCCGAGGGCAACGCTTTGCGCTTGCGCGCTGAACATATGCGACCAAAAAGGCCACTTGATTAGGATACCCTAGATAGCTCGGCTCTCGCCCGAAAAACCGAAAATGCCGCAACCGAGCCACTATTCCCCGTGAACGGTACCTATGGTTACCGCCAAGACTTGTTAGCAGCTGGGTGCGGAACTGGATTGAGCCACCACGCCACAGCCGCCATGCGGGTTGGCAGACACGCAGACGTTGGCGCTAACTCCGTGCCGCAGCACCATTCCGGAGTCACCGCCAGCCCAAATGCGAGGGCTCACCAAACAGAAAGAGGCCAGGCGCGAACGCCCGGCCTCCTCGTCAGGTCTTGCTTAGATGGGCCTACAGGTAGGCGACGGCCTTAATCTCGACCTTGGCACCCTTGGGAAGGGCGGCCACCTCGAAGGCGGCGCGAGCCGGGTAGGGAGCGCTGAAGAACTCGGCGTAGACCTCGTTCATGGCGCCAAAGTCAGCGATGGAGTCGAGCAGGACGGTGGTCTCGGCAACGTTAGCCATGGAGGCGCCGGCGGCCTCGAGGACGTTCTTGACGTTGGTGAGGCTCTGGCGGGTCTGGGCGACGATGTCGTCACCGGCGAACTCGCCGGTGGCCGGGTCAACCGGCAGCTGGCCGGAGACGTGGATGCAGTTGCCGGCCTTGGTGGCGGCGGAGTACGGACCCACCGCAGCGGGAGCCTTGTCGGTGACGATAGCCTCGATTGCCATGTGATTCTCCTTCTCTGCCGCCAAATGACGGCTATTCCTGCGCCCCGAAGGGCGATGGTCGATATGTTCATGGGCGAGGTTATGCCTTGCCCAGGTGGCGCGCTTTGGTCTTCAAGCGTGCGAACGTGATTCCCGCCGTCTGCTGGGAGGCCAACAACCCGAACACCATCCGGGGCGCCAACCTAACGTAGAGCCCGCCGAAATAACCCGGCTGCCCTCCCCTAGCGGCTCACAAAGCGTCCGGGCTGCTCGCCGGTGGGGTGTCCGTCCTTGGCAGCGAGCACGCCGTTCACGAAGGTGAGCTTGGCGCGCCCCTTGCAAACAAAGCCCTCGTAGGGAGTGTGGTCGACGTTTTGATGCTGGGTGGCGGCGCTGATGGTCCACTCGGCACTGGGGTCCCAGACGCAGACGTCGGCATCGGCCCCAACGTCGAGCCTGCCCTTGGCCGGCCACATGCCGAAGACCTTGGCGGGGTTCTCGCTCATGAGACGGCATAGGTCGGTGGGGCCAAGCGTATCGGCGAAACTCGTAGCCACGAGTGCCGGCCTGTGCTCGATGCCCGCGCCGCCGTTGGGGATCTTGCGGAAGTCGCCCTTGCCGCGATCCTTCTGCCCGGTAAGGTTAAAGCTGCAGTGGTCGGTGGCGATGGTGTCGATCTCGCCGGCCTCAAGGGCCTCACGAAGGGCGCTACGGTCCGCAGGCTTGCGCAGGGGCGGGCTCATGACGTACTTGGCGCCAGCAAAGCCATCCTCGCCCTGCTCGAGGTAACAGGTCTCGTCGAGCAGCAGGTACTGCGGGCAGGTCTCCACGTAGATGTTCTTCTGGCCGCGAGCCTTGGCAGCTCGAATGGCATCGAGTCCCATCTTGGTCGAGAGGTGCACCACGTTCACGCGAGCGTCTCCGGCAAGGTGCGCGAGGTAGAGCAGGCGCGAGATGGCCTCGGCCTCGCACTCGGCCGGACGGCTCAGAGGATGTCCCTCGGGCCCGGTAATGCCAGCCTCAAAAACGCGACGCTGTAGCTCGTTTACCACGGTGCCGTTCTCGCAGTGTACGCACAAGGTGCCACCGAGAGGAGCCAGGGCCTCGAGGACCTCGAGCGTCTCGGCATCATCAAGGCGCAGATGGTCGTAGGCGAAGTAGGTCTTGAAGGAGCACACGCCGCTCTGGCGCATAGCGGCGAGGTCGGCCTTGTTGCGCTCGTTCCACTCGGCCAGGGCCATGTGGAAGGCGTAGTTGGCCGTGCAAGTTCCGTCAGCGCGCTTGTGCCACTCGGCCAGGGCGTCGGGCATGGTGACTCCACGGTCGGCCGTGGCGTAGTCAACGACGGTGGTGGTGCCGCCGCAAGCAGCGGCGCGAGTGCCGGTCTCGAAGCTATCGGCCGTCCAGTCCATACCCGTCCAGCACTGCAGGTGGGTATGGGCATCGATAAATCCGGGGAAGACCCAGCATCCGCTCGCGTCATAGACGGCGTCTTCGCTCGACACCTTGATGGAGTCGGCGATGCCGGCCACCTTGTCGCCGTCGAGCGCAAGGTCTGCGTGACGTAGGCCCTGAGGCGTAACGAGCGTGCCACCCTTGATGATGATCATGCTAAGCACTCCCTCCTCGACCAAGGCCCGCCTCGATGATCTGCCGCGCACGGGCGAGGTCATCGGGCGTGTCTATGTCCCAAAGCTCCCAAGGCCATGTGGCCTCGACAGACAGCTTGTCCACATCATCCGAAACAACGGCGCTGCCGCCGCTATCCCCGGAAATCTCTTGCAAGGCGCCAAACAGGCTCGAAGGAAACAGCGCGGGAGAGGCGGCGCGACCGCGCCACGAGAGACGCACGACGGCGTCGGGGCGCGCCTCAGAGAGCGCCAGGATGAGATTGAGGCTCTCTCGCTCGAGCAGGGGCTGGTCGCCAGGAACGAACAGGCAGGCATCCCAGCCCTCGGCCTGGGCAAACGAAGCCAGGGCACGAACGGAATCTCCCTGCTCGGGGCCATCGGGACGAACGAGGTCGATGCCTCGCTGGCTCGCGATGGCGTCAACCTCGTCGCTGGCGCTGGCAACCACCACAGGCAACCCCAGCGGCACACAGCCAAGCGTACGGCCGAGCACGGGCTCTCCCAAAAGGGGCTGTACGAGCTTGTTAGCGCCAAAACGGCGCGCATGGCCCGCGGCAAGCACGGCAACGCCAATATGGCGCTCGCTCGCCTGCGCCGCGTCCACGACCGGGCCCAAAGCCCCGCCCTTTCCAAAGGCAGCGGCAAACTGGGCCTGCGAAGTCGCATTGATGGAGGCGGTCCAGCGCTCGTAGGCTGCAAGCAGGGCATCGGCCTCGGGCGTAGGCGTGGAGCCACCGCCGCCGGCGCCGCCCACCATGCGAGTGGTCAGGGGCGCACCGAGGGCTCCCTCGGCCTTCTTCACGAGAGCGAGCGCCTTGGTGTAGGCCATGCCCATGCTAATGGCAGCCGAGCGCAGGCTGCCATGCTCGCGTACGCGGCGCAGCAGCTCTGCCGGCCCCGGTCCAAAGACGCGGTTGCCTTCGTCGTCTACCAAGTATGTGCGGACGTTTGGTCTCATGTCCCTTATCTTACGCCCTGACGGTGGTTCCCGTCTTGCCGTCGAGGCCATCCTTGGCCTTGTCGAGCAGCGTGATAAGCGCCGAGCGTCCCGGCTTGCTCTGGGCGAACTTGGCGCAAGCGAGCACCTTAGGCTCCATGGAGCCCTTGCCAAACTCTCCGGCCTCGGCGAGCTCGCAGGCGCGCTCGGGCGTAAGCGAATCGAGCCATTCCTCATCAGGCTGGCCAAAGCGCACGGCAACCTTCTCAACAGCCGTAAGAATCACGAGGTAGTCGGCATCAAGCGACTCGGCCAGCAGCTCGGCGGCAAAGTCCTTGTCGATAACGGCCGCAGCACCCTTGAGGTGGTGGTCGCCGGTGGGCTCGACGGGGATACCGCCGCCACCGCAGGCGATGACCACGTGGTCGGCCGCCACAAGCGAGCTAATGGTGTCGAGCTCCACAATGCGCTTGGGCTTGGGAGAGGCAACCACACGACGGTAACCGCGGCCAGAGTCCTCCATGAAGTCGTAGTCGCGCGTCTTCTTGAGCTCCTCGGCCTCTTCCTTGCTCATGAACGAGCCAATGGGCTTGGTGGGGCTGGCGAAGGCCGGGTCGGCCGGGTCAACCTCGACCTGGGTGAGTACGGTGGCCACGCCCTTGTCGGTGATGCCACGGCGCTCCATCTCCTCGCGCAGGGCGTTCTGCAGGTCATAGCCGATATATCCCTGGCTCATGGCACCGCAGACGGAAAGCGGGCAGGGAATGTACTTGTCGGGATCGGAGCGCGTGAGCTCGGTCATCGCGTTGGCGATCATGCCCACCTGCGGGCCGTTGCCATGCACGACGATGACCTCGTCGCCCTGCTCGATGAGGTCGACGATGGCCTGGCTGGTATTCCTTACGGCGATGGCCTGCTCGGGGAGGTTCTTACCGAGGGCGTTGCCGCCAAGGGCGACGACGATTCGCTTCGACATTTCGACTCCGATTCACTGACGGCCCCAAACGGGGCGAGGGCTCGCCAAATGGGCGAGAAAAAGGTAAGCAAACCCAGGGCCGCCGGATATGGGGCTCCGGCGGTCCAATCAGAGGGCCTTTCGCTTCCCGCCTTGCCAACTCGGGGCAAGGCGGAAAAGCGTTGGGCAGCTGCCGCATCAACGTGCGGCTATTGTGGTTCCAGACCTCGCCGCGGGCAAGCCCGCTGCGGGGGCAATTAGGCCTGGTACCAGCGGGGAGTTGCGGCAGCCTCGAGAGCCTCGAGCGTAGCGGCGGGATCTGCGACCTTCTGCAGGAAGATCATGGCCGCGATGGCGTAGGGCTTGTAAGAGGCCTCCTTGTACATGCCGACACGGTGCATGTCGAAGACATCGGCCATGACCTCGCCGTGCTCGCAGGAGACACCGGAGATGTCGGCGGGCAGCGGGTGCATGAAGATGGTGTCCTGGCCGTTGGCGGTCTTAGACATGAGGTCGGTGGTGGAGCACCAATCCATGTGGGTGGCGTTCTGGGCGAGAAGCTCCTTCTCGAGCGCGGCGATGCCGGCGTCGTCACCCTCGGCGTAGAGATTGGTGCGCTTCTCCATGGCAGCGTAGGGAGCCCAGGACTTCGGAATCACGATGTCGGCGCCCTCGAAGGCCTCCTCCATGGTGTTGACCTGGGTGAAGGTGCAGCCGTTCTCGGCAGCGTAGCCACGAGCGGCCTCAACGCGGTCGCCCATGAGGTCGTAGCCCTCGGGGTGGGCCAGGGTGACGTCCATGCCAAAGCGCGGAAGCAGGCTAATCAGCGACTGCGGGCAGGAGAGCGGCTTGCCGTAGGAGGGCGAGTAGGCCCAGGTCACGGCAACCTTCTTGCCGCGAAGGTTCTCAAGGCCGCCGAACTCCTCGATGAGGTAGAGCATGTCGGCCGAGGACTGCGTGGGGTGGTCGGAGTCGGACTGCAGGCTCACGAGGGTGGGACGGTGGTCGAGCACGCCGTCCTCATAGGCCTGCTGCACGGAGTCGGAGACCTCCTGCATGTAGGCGTCGCCCTTGCCGATGTACATGTCGTCGCGGATGCCGATGACGTCAGCCATGAACGAAATCATCGTGGCGGTCTCGCGGACGGTCTCGCCGTGAGCGATCTGGCTCTTCTTCTCGTCGAGGTCCTGAAGCTCAAGGCCGAGCAGGTTGGAGGCCTTGGAGAAGGAGAAGCGGGTGCGGGTGGAGTTGTCACGGAACAGGGAGACCGACAGGCCCGAGTCGAAGATCTTGGTGGAGATGTTGCGCTCGCGCAGGTTGCGCAGGGCGGCGGCCACGGCGTAGAGGGCGCGCAGCTCGTCGGTGGTCTTGTCCCAGGTGTGGAGGAAGTCGCTGCCGTAGAGGCCCTTGAAGTCAAGGCCGGAAAGCGTGTCAAGGTACTGCTGGATCTCGCTCATGTGATGTCCTCTCCTAGAAAGCGATGTACACGTGCGGCCGGGAAGACCCCGCTCCCCCACCGCAACCATTAAACCAAAGGTCTTTGACGTCCTCGGGCGCTTTGCCGCGGACCGTCACCAGAAAGGAACCCCGGGCCCGGCCCCACCGCGAAGGAGGGGCCGGGCGCCAGGAAGGGCAACTACTTGATGTCGTTGTCGGTGAGGGTTGCGCGGAAGGCGGTGGCGTCGGCCATCTCGTCGCTGGGCTCATAGAGGTTGAGGGCGGCAACGTAGAGAGCGGCGCAGGTGGGCAGGTCCTGCTTGTAGGTGACCTCGTTGGGGGCGTGAGCCTGAGACTCGGCGCCGGGGCCAAAGCCAACGCAGGGGATGCCATAGCGGCCCTGGATGGAGACGCAGTTGGTGGAGAAGGTCCACTTGTCGCACAGCGGGCGGCCGGTGCGCTTGCTCATCGACTTCTCGCAGCCGATGCGCTCGTCGCCGAACAGCGCCTTGTGGGCGTCGACGAGGGCCTTGACGTGCGGCGCGCTCTCCTTGTTGATCCAGGTCGGGAAGTAGGCCTCGGTCTCGTAGACCTCGCCGGTCCAGGACGGACGATCGTACATGTACATGGAGACCTTGACGTCATCGCCGTACTTCTTGACGGCCGGCAGGTTGCGGACCTCCTCAAGGCAGGACTCGTAGGTCTCGCCAGCGGTCATGCGACGGTCGATGGAGATGGCGCAGGAGTCGGCCACGGCGCAACGGCTGGGGCTGGTGTAGAAGATCTGGGAGACGGTGCAGGTGCCACGGCCCAGGAAGCGGGCGTCCTCGAAGTGCTCGGGGTTGAACTCGGGCTCGAGCATCTTGGCGAGACCCTTGATGTCGGTGGACTCGGTGCAGCCGTTGTTGTTGAGGGCGCGGACGTCGGCGATGATGTCGGCCATCTTGTAGATGGCGTTGTCGCCGCGCTCGGGCGCGGAGCCGTGGCAAGAGGTGCCATGGACGTCGACGCGGATCTCCATGCGGCCGCGGTGGCCGCGGTAGATGCCGCCGTCGGTGGGCTCGGTGGAGATGACGAACTCGGGCTTGATGCCGTCGACGTTGTAGATGTACTGCCAGCACATGCCGTCGCAGTCCTCTTCCTGGACGGTGCCGACGACCATGACCTTGTAGCCCTCGGGGATGAGGTCCATGTCCTTCATCATCTTGGCAGCGTAGGTGGCAGCGCAGACGCCGCCCTCCTGGTCAGAGCCGCCGCGGCCACCGATGAGCTGGTCGTCCTCGAAGCCCTCGTAGGGGTCGAAGTCCCAGTTCTCGATGTTGCCGACGCCGACGGTGTCGATGTGGCCATCGATGGCGATGATCTTGTCGCCGTCGCCCATGAAGCCCATGACGTTGCCAAGGCCGTCAACCTTGACCTCGTCGAAGCCGAGCTTCTCCATCTCGGCCTTGATGCAGGCGACGACCTCACCCTCCTCGCAGGACTCAGACGGGTGAGAGATCATGGCGCGCAGAAATGCGGTCATGTCCTCCTGGTAGCCCTGTGCAGTCTTCTTGATGAGGTCGTAGTCGAGCTGCTTAGCCATGTTCAAACCTTTCTGTTCGATGGCCACGTTTACCAGTTAAAGCGGGTAGGTCGTCCTAGCAGGTGGGGTACTCGCCCTCCCAGACGATGCGGCGGTACTGCTCGGGGTCGGTGTCGCCCTCGGTGGAGAAGCACAGCACCGAGCTCTCCTTAGAGAGGCCGATGGCATCGCGAAGCTCGGCGTACTCCTCGTCGAGCATGAGAGTGGCGACAAGGCCGGTGGTGACGGCGCCGGACTCACCGGAGATGACGCGCGGGTCGCCCTTCTCGGGAGCACCGAGGATGCGCATGCCGCGGGCGGTCACCCAGTCGGGGCAGGAGACGAAGGCGGCAACGTGGTTGCGCAGGATGTCCCAGCCGAGGATGTTGGGCTCGCCGCAGCACAGGCCGGCCATGATGGAGGGCATGTCGCCGTCGACGATACGCGGGTCACCGTCGCCAGCCGCAGCACCCTTGTAGAGGCAGGCGGCAGGTGCGCACTCGGCCACGACGAAGGTGGGCGGGTTGTCGGGGTAGAGGTTGGTGAAGTAGCCCACCACGGCACCGGCCAGAGAGCCAACGCCGGCCTGGACGAAGACGTGCGTGGGACGGTTGATAGCCATGGAGCGCAGCTGCTCGGCAGCCTCGGAAGCCATGGTGCCGTAGCCCTCCATGATCCAGGACGGGATCTTCTCGTAGCCCTCCCAGGCGGTGTCCTGCACGATCACGCCGCGCTCGCAGGCGTCGGCCTCGGCGGCCGCCATGCGCACGCACTCGTCGTAGTTGACCTCCTCGATGGTCACCTCGGCGCCCTCGGCGGCGATGTTGTCGAAGCGCGGCTTCGTGGAGCCCTTGGGCATGTGGACGACGGCCTTCTGGCCAAGCTTGTTCGCGGCCCAAGCCACGCCGCGGCCGTGGTTGCCGTCAGTGGCGGTGAAGAAGGTCGCCTGGCCAAAGTCGGCGGCGAGCTCATCGGAGGTGAGGTAGTCGTAGGTGCAGTTCGAGACGTCCTTGCCGGTCTCGTCAGCGATGTAGTTGGCCATGGCAAACGAGCCGCCGAGCACCTTGAAGGCGTTGAGGCCGAAGCGGTAGCTCTCGTCCTTCACGCAGAGGTTGCCCAGACCCAGGCGAGCGGCCTGGCCATCAAGGCGGGCAAGCGGGGTGACGGAATACTGGGGAAAGCTCTTGTGGAAGGCACGGGCCTTCTCCACGTTCTCAAGAGACATGATGCCCAGGTGCGCGTCATCGCTCTTCGGCATCTCGTTGACGGCCCATTCGATCTTCTCGCTCACGTTAGAATCCTTTCCGTCGTGACGTACGCTCTTGTATAGCTACTCGCCCAGACTAGCCCTCCGGAGGTTCGAAACCGAAGTTTGGCGACCCTTCGGAAACCTAGATTCAACTTTTTGTCTGCGAACCAAACAAAAAGTTTGTTGTCACTCATGAAACCATACTTTTAAGAAGTTTCAAGGCCTGACGCAACTAGATTGGCGAACGCATATTATTCGCCCGTGAACGCATGGAATCACTCCATGCTTCTCATATAAGAACTTGAGTTTCCAGGACTTCGAGAAGGCAAGAGTTGCGCACGGCGGCCAAAAGCAAGAGCCATAGGTTTGGACAAAATGGGACTTCTTGCTATGAGGGATTCCAGAAAAAGACACTCTGGCCTGCAACGTAAGGCCAGGCTGGAGTTAGTCAGTGACGGAAAGGTCGATTGGCGCAGACTCGGCACCAAACTGGCCGAGAAGCAAGTACTCATGGTTGCCCTTGGCACCGGTAATGGGGCTCGCGCAAAGGCCTTGGACGGCAAGCCCACTCACCTCGAAGGCCTCGGCCACACGCTCTACGGCGGCACGGCGCACGGCCGCATCGCGAACGATGCCGCCCTCCCCCACCTCATCTCGCGCAGCCTCGAACTGGGGCTTTACGAGGGTGAGGAAGCGACCGTTCTCGGCAAGCAGCTCACAGACAGCAGGAAGCACGGTGAGCACCGAGGTAAAGCTGACGTCGCAGACAGCCAGGTCATAGGCATGCGCGCGTTCAGGCGTGGGGACGTCAACGATATTGGTGCGCTCGAGCAGCTCCACGCGATCGTCTTTGCGAAGCGACCAGTCGAACTGGGCGTAGCCCACGTCAACCGAAAGGACGCTCTTAGCATCGCGACGAAGCAAACAGTCGGTAAATCCGCCGGTGGAGCAACCCACGTCAACGCAGGCAAGGCCCGCCGGATCCACGCCGAACTCATCAAGGCCGCGTTCGAGCTTGAGACCGCCGCGGCTCACATACGGAAGCGAGCCGCGTACATGCAGCTCGCAACCAGGGCGCACCTGGGCGCCCGCAGATTCATATCTCATTGAGGGGCCAGAGACGTCTCCGGCCATAATCGCGCGCATGGCATCGCCGGTGGAGCGAAAGAACCCCTGCGCAACAAGCTCCTCGTCAAGGCGTCGACGAGCCATCCTTAGGCCTCGTCTTTGGAGGCCTCGGACTCGTCCTCAACCTGCGCCTTAGCGTCTTCCCCGTCCGCGACATCGGCCTTGAGCGCGTCTTCGGCATTCGCCTCGGCCGCGGCATCGCCCTCGTCGGTAATCTCAGCCTCATCGGGGGCTGCCACGAGACGCTCCTTCTCCTCGGGAGAGAAGGCCGCCTTGTCGACCAGATCGACGGCGCGAGTGCCCAGCGCAATGGCCTCGTCAAAGAGGTCGAGGGAGCGCTCGAGCGAGGTCTCCTTATCACGGACCTGGGCGATAATCTCGTCCAGGCGGTCAGTGACCTCGGAGAAGCGCTCGTAGGAGGAAGTGTCGGGCTTAGAGGCCATAGGGGCTACTCGCCTTCCTTGGCCCACTCAGGGAGGTCATCGGAAGAGACGGCGACATAGCTGGAGTCAGAGGCGCCCTCGGCGTCATCGTCGGAAGAGTCCTCGCTGGCGTCCACGTCGGCAAGCTCCTCGTCCTCGTCAATGCCGTAGGAGGGAATGCGAGCGTCCTCGCCATAGGCGACAGCAGCAAGCTCGGCAGCCTCGGCAAGCTCACGCTGGCGGGCGGCCTCAACCACGTCGACGCCGGCATCGATGTCGGCAGCAATGCGTCCTAGCACGCCATTCACGAAACGGCTGGACTCGTCAGAGCCACCGAAGGCCTTGGCAAGCTCAACGCACTCGTCGATGGAGACGGCCTTGTCGACCTCGTCCACGTAGAGAATCTCATAGAGAGAGATGCGCAGCAGGTTACGGTCGGTCGCCGACATGCGCGAGATGGCCCAGTTGCGGGCAGCGCCAGCGAGCACGGCGTCGAGCTCGAGGATGCGCTCGCCACAGCCGCGAGCTACCTGCTCGGCGTACTCATCGAGCGGGCCGTCAGAGAGCACGTAGTCGCCGGCGAGAACGTCGGCGACGGGACGGTCGCAGGCCTCGGCCTGGAAGAGCAGCTGAAGGGCCTGGCAACGAGCGAGCGTGCGGCCGTAGAGGTGCGAGCTAGAAGACAAAACCTACTCCTTGGGGAAAACGAGTTCGTCGATGCAGACGTCAATCTTGGAGACGCTCACGCCCACCTGCGCGTCAATGGCCTCGGCCACGGCAGCGCGCACGTCCTCGGCGAGCTTGGTGAACGGGTAGCCGAAGAACACTGCCAGGCGGACGGTGATGGCGAGCGTGTCGTCATCGGCAACCTCGGCCTCGACGGCGTTGGTGGTGGGCTGGGGCTTGGACGTGAGCATGGCGATGAGGCCACTCGCGATGTCTTGACCATAGATGGCGGCGACGCCCTCGACCTTCTGAACGGCCGAACCGACGATCTGGGAGATGACGCCCTTGGAGATGCCCATGCCGGCGATTCTCAGCTCGTTGCTCATAGCTGCCCCTTTCGTGGGTAAAAGGCCGGGCGCAGACGCGCCCGGCTTGGGTGTGACTCGCTTAGACGCGGGCGACGAACTTGCCCTCGCGGGTGTCGACCTTGATGACGTCACCCTCGTTGAGGTACATCGGGACCTGGATGACGGCGCCGGTCTCGACGGTGGCAGGCTTGCCGCCGCCCTGGACGGTGTCACCCTTGAAGCCCGGGTCGGTCTCGGTGATGGCGACC
>CAVHWW010000037.1:0-28186 GCA_963639715.1 Acutalibacteraceae bacterium | reverse complement strand
TGCAGTTCGACGACACCAGCTGGGGCGAGTTCTGCGACCCGGCCAAGCGCGCCGCTTACGCCGAGCAGGGCATCGACGTTGACGAGGTCGGCCGCAACTACGTCAATGTGATCAACCGCATCCTCGAGGCCAAGCCTGTCGACATGACCATTACCACGCACATCTGCCGCGGCAACTTCCGCTCCACCTGGTTCTCCTCGGGCGGTTATGACCCGGTCGCCGAGATCCTCTTCGGCGGCGCCAACTACGACGGCTTCTTCCTCGAGTACGACTCCGACCGCTCAGGCGACTTTGCCCCGCTTGCCCACATCAAGGACCAGGTCGTGGTGCTGGGCCTCGTCACCTCGAAGTTCCCGGAGCTGGAGAACGAGGATGACGTCATCGCCCGAATCAACGAGGCCGCCCAGTACGTGCCGCTCGAGCAGCTGCGCCTCTCCACGCAGTGCGGCTTCTCTTCCACCGAGGAGGGCAACGTGCTGACCGAGGACGAGCAGTGGGCCAAGATTGCCCTCGTCAAGCGCATCGCCGAGCGCGTCTGGGGCGAGTAGCGAAAGCGAACAACATCGAGTTCGAGCCCGCTGGGGCGGGCAATATGCGTGCGAACAAAATCAAGCTTGAGCCCGCGGGCCGGATGACGTCAAATACGCGTCCGGCCCGCTCGTTTTGGGCCTTTAGTACGTCTCCGTGCCTGGGCTAGCCAAGCGAATACAGCCATGATGAGCTGCGTGCTTTGCAAACATCATTAATGTCCGCTATCTCGATTACCATCCCTACGACTATTTCCTAGGGAAGGTAGCGCTATGAGTGCTCGATGGGTTCTTTGTATCTGCATCCTCGGTAGGGAGCTGTGGAAGTGTTTCCTCTCGCGGCTCACTTCAAAGCAGCGGGAAAAGCCGCTTCCGGCCGAGGTCAGCGACATTTACGATGCCGATCGCTGGAATCTATACCTTGGAATATGCAAGGAAGAGCATAGGGTCTCGCTTATACGCAGATTTCTATCTAGGGCCATCGACTTAGTTTTGATTTTCTCCCCATTCTTTTCCTGGGTTGATGGGATCGCCGGCGACAACTATTTGCTGGGACTCCTGATCTGTGGGGTGATAATCAACTTGGTCAATCTTCCGGTTGATTATTTTTCGAGCCTGTATGACGAGTTCAAGATTCAGAAGAAGTATGAGCAAAGCAACCATACGTTTGCCTCGTTCAACAAAGACTATTTCGTTGGTGAAGTTTCTCGGTTCGTTTTGTCTCTGCTTTGCCTCTCGGTCGTTTGCGTTGCATTCAAGTCCGCCATTGATATCTCCGTGAGCGCTAACGGCGGCCTCACCGGCGCCTTCAGGGCGGCATGTACATTCTTCCCGATACTCCTTGCCGTCTCTTTTGTAGTGGTGCTCTGCGGATTGGCCGTCGAGTTTGCGCTGTATAAGTTCCGTCCCATGCCAGCGGGGGAGATTAGGACCTGCGTTGAGAGCATGCTTGCTTCGTGTAAAAAGCGCGTTAGGTGGCTCACTGTCTATAACGAATCTGCGAAGTCAAACGAGAAGAATGCCTTTCTCCTAAATATCCCGGGGTTCAGGATGATATCCATCGCGGACAATTCGCTCGAATCCGATCGTCCCAGGGAGGTGCTCGCCGTTATCGCCCATGAGGTGGGTCACCTCAAGCATCGCTTTGCACCCTATGATTTGATTAAATTCCTATCTCCTTTCTCCGCTTGCGTAATCATCGTTGCCCTTCTAAGTAATGTTGCTGCGTTGTTTTTGGTCGATGCTTGGATTCGTGACTCATTCTGTTTGGGCCACACCAGTGCCTTCCTCTCGCTGCAGTTCATCACGCTCGTAATTGGGCCTATCAACCTAATTCTTGACATTCCGTATAACTACGCTCGGCGCCAGAGGGAGTACGAGGCCGACCAAAACGCTGTCCGCGAGGGATATGGTCAAGATCTTGCCGAGATGCTAAAGAGCGCCTATAAGGATGAACTCTCCAACGTGAACACCCATCCGTTCAGGGAGTTTCTTGAGCACGACCATCCTGCTCTCCCTAAGCGTCTTCGCGCGATTTACGAAGGGATGGATCGGATTTCTTCTCAGGCGTAGCTGGCGTGGCTTGTCTAAGGCTGCGGCGGCCTTTCCGTGTTCGGCGGCATCGGCTACCTTGCGCTTTGTTTCGTTGCTTTCATTGGCCTTCCAGCCGCCTTCTCTCCGGTTCTGTTCCTTGCCCAGTGGATAAAGGTCGTTCGTCTCAAGAAGAGGCTCGGCTAGGCCGAACGGGCGGTTGCCAGGCGCACGGACGGCGCTCGGGCGGACACCAGGCAGGCGATTGGCGGCCGCGCGGGCGATGCGCACGCAGCCGGCGGCATTTCCGGTCGAGTCCGCCCGTTTTTGGGTTGCCCTCAACATCCTGCGCATTCGTTGTGTTTGAGGACTATCCCCGTGTATGCGGGGGCGTCCATGTGGCTATACTGAGGAATGCATATTGCGCGACCGTGGACGAGCAACCTCGTTCAAGGAACGAAAGGGATTCAGAATGGCAATCACACCCGCAGAAATCGACCAGCTCACCTTCTCTCCCTCCAAGCACGGCTATGACACTGACGAGGTTGACTCCTTCCTCGAGCGTCTGTCCGGCGAGGTCGACGCGATGCTTCAGAAGATCGCTGACCTCAAGGGCCGCCTGAACGCCTCCGAGCAGCAGCTTGCTGCCGCCCAGGCCCAGGTTGCCCAGCTCCAGAGCCAGGGTTCCGCCGCTCTTGCGGCCCCCGTCGCTGACTCCGAACCCGTCGCTGCCCCGGTTACCACCACTGTCTCCGAGAGCCAGATCTCCAAGGTCCTCATCGTGGCCCAGCAGTCCGCCGATCAGATGGTCGCCGAGGCCCGTGAGAACGCTGAGAAGATTCGCAACGATGCCGATCAGAAGGCCCGCGAGGTCATCCGCCAGGCCCTGGCCGAGAAGCAGAGCGAGATTGACGAGATGGACCGTCTCAAGGCTTCCCGCGAGGAGTTCTGCGAGCAGTACAAGGCGCTTCTCCAGCACTTCATGGACGATGCCGACAACGCTTTCTCCGCTCAGTTCACCTCGAGTCGCCCCACCGGCTCCGCTGCTGCTTCCCAGGTTGCCAAGCCGGCTCCTGCCGCCGACCCTGCTGCTACCGTGCTCGCCCAGCCCGCGCAGCTTCCGGTTTCTGGCGTCGAGCTCGATGACCTGGACTAAGCTCCAAGCGTCTTAGAACATACGTATCGCCAAGGGCGGGCCTTCGGGCCCGCCCTTTTTTGGCTTATAGGACAAGCTGCGTAACCAGATAAGGGCCGACGACGCATATCGAGGTCCTTTTTTACTCCGCGGATAGTCCCTTAAATTAGTTCGTTCAACTTATGGGGCGCAAATTTAGTGTTGCCCGAGTAGCGGCCTTATTTGAGCTGTAAAACCCCAGTTGGCGAGTCGCCAGAACTGGCCTCTACTTGGCCTGTCGTGGATTTGCGCCCCATAAGTTGAACGAACCTTTCGGGACGGTGCGATTGAAGCTTTTAAATTGGGCCTATGAGGGCTATTGGACTGTGGCCACCTATGAAAGCCATCGGTTTGAGGCCCCTTTGAGTGTTTTCGGGTCGACAACACCTATAAATGCCTTCGAGCCGAGGTGCCCATAAAGCTGCTGGGTTGGTATCGTCCATGAAAGTCCTCGAGCTGGAGCGCTATGGAAGCTGCCGTGTTGGGGTTGCCCATGAAAGCTGCCGGGTTAGGGTGCCTGGGAAAGCCTTCGGGCCGAGGCGCCCATAAAAGCTGTCGGGTCGGTGCGCCCAAGAAAGGCCTGGGCCTGCTAATGAAAGATAGGGCGAGGTGGGCCTATGAGCCGGGTTCTGTCGTGGACGACCATTTATCTACGAACAACGTTACCGTTGCCCTCTAGCGCGCAACCCGAGCGCGGTGCGGGCCACACCATGGCGCTCCTATTTGCGTTTGCTCCGGATGGGGCTTGCCAAGCCGCCGTGTTGCCACGACGCTGGTGGTCTCTTACACCACCGTTTCAGCTTTTCTCTTAACGGGCGAACCCGCCAGTGGGAGTCTTCTTTTCTGCGGCGCTTTCCGTCGGGTTACCCCGCCTGGCCGTTAGCCAGCATCCTGCCCTGTGGAGCCCGGACTTTCCTCATGACGCGCGATTGCTCGCGCGCCCCGCGGTCGTCTGGCCCACCTCGCGCAAGCGATTGTAGCACGCCTTCACACGAGGCCCAACATAAGCCGTGAAGCTGCTATCATTTCGAACAATTCGCCGCGTGGACCGCAAGGCCCCTCAACTGCAACCATAGAAGGACTTCCCATGACCATGGACTTCAAGCGTCGCCTGCCCATCGCTAAGGAAATTCGCGAGGACATGCCGCTTTCTGCCGAGCTCACCGCCAAGAAGGTCGAGTTCGACGCCCAGGTGAGCGCCATTATCACCGGCGCCGATGACCGCAAGCTGCTCATTATCGGCCCCTGCTCGGCCGATCGCGAGGACTCCGTGCTCGACTACATGGGCCGCCTCGCCAAGCTCTCCGAGCGCGTGAGCGACCGTCTGCTCATCTGCCCGCGCGTCTACACCAACAAGCCCCGCACCAAGGGCACCGGCTACAAGGGCCTGCTCCACAACCCCGATCCGGAGGCCCCGGCCGACCTGCTCGAGGGCATCAAGGCTGTGCGCCGCATGCACCTTCGCGTCATCGAGGAGAGCGGCTTCTTCACGGCCGACGAGATGCTCTACCCCTCCAACTACCAGTACCTCGTTGACCTCATGTCCTACGTGGCCGTGGGCGCCCGTTCGGTCGAGAACCAAGAGCACCGCCTCGTGAGCTCGGGCATCCCCGTGGCCGTTGGCATGAAGAACCCCACCGCCGGCTCCACCACCGTGATGCTCAACTCCATCTACGCCGCCCAGGCCGAGCAGGAGTTCATCTACCGCGGCTGGGAGGTCACCACCGACGGCAACCCGCTGGCCCATGCCATCCTGCGCGGCTACATCGGCCTCGACGGGCGTACCTATCCCAACTACCACTACGAGCACCTCGAGCGCCTCGCCGAGCGCTACACCACCGAGAACTACGCCAACCCCGCCGTCATCGTGGACTGCAACCACGACAACTCGGGCAAGCGTCCCTTCGAGCAGCTGCGCATCTGCAAGGAGGTGCTCGACTCCTGCCGTCGTAGCGAGGCCGTCCGCGGCCTGGTGAAGGGCTTTATGGTCGAGTCTTACCTCGAGGACGGCAACCAGCCGGTTGATGGCGGCGTCTACGGCAAGTCCATCACCGACCCCTGCATTGGCTGGGACAAGACCGAGCAGCTCGTGCTCGAGCTTGCCGAGCGAGCCTAGCGGACTTTGGCCGCGCGCCGCCTGTTAAAGGGCTGGCGCGCGGTTTCTTGTTTTGCGTCCCGTACGGGCGGGCCTCCGGGCGTCCCGCACGAGCGAGCTCCGGGCGCCGCACCCGGGCGGTCCTCCGGCATACCATCCGGGCGCCCCACCCGGGTGAGCCCCGGGCGCCCCCACCCGAGCGAGCCATCCTGGTGACCCACCCGGGCGAGCCTCCCGACGCCCCATCCGGGTGAGCCTCGGGTGCCGTGCGATCCTTGTCCCATCGCAGCCGGCCCGCTCGATAGGCATTTTGGGACAAGTTTTATACATCCTCGCCCACGTCGGGCAAGAAAGCTCGCTATTTGGCGGAAGCAGGGATGCAAAATTCACACGAAATGGTTAGGATTTTGAACAATCCAACGTCGTCGCACTTAGGTAGGAACGAATGGTCGAACTAACTCACATGCTCGTTGACCCCATGGGCTTCCACGCCCGTTCCGTGATGCTGGTCTGCAACGAGGCCCAGCGCTGGAAGAGCGAGGTCACGGTGAGCCACGGCGAGCTTTCCTCCACCGCAGACGACGCCATCTCCCTCATGGGCCTCAACGCCCACATGGGCGATACCCTCACCATCAAGATCGAGGGCGAGGACGAGCAAGACGCCGCTGACTTCTTCGCGCATCTGCTCAGGAGGCTGTAGTGGCCAAGAAGAAGACCCAGGACAAAGACGTGAGCCAGGCGTCGCTCGCAAGCGCGGGCGGCGCCGCTTCGTATCTCACGCTGCGAGCCGGGTGCGAGGCCACGTCAGAGTTCGTCGACCGCAAGAGCCGCTTCATTGCCCAGCTCGTCCATGTCGAGAGCGAGCAGGAGGCCAACGAGTTCATCGAGACGGTGCGCAAGCGCCACTATGATGCGCGGCACAACGTGCCGGCCTGGATCTTGGCCGACGGCACCGAGCGCCAGAGCGACGACGGCGAGCCTCAGCGCACGAGCGGCATGCCGACGCTCGAGACGCTGCGCGGTGCGGGCCTCGCCAACATCTGCTGCGTGGTGACGCGCTACTTTGGCGGAACGCTTCTGGGCCCCGGTGGCCTTGTTCGAGCCTATACGGCCGCTACCCAAGCTGCCATCGCCGCTGCCCATGACGCGGGCGACGTGGTGGAGATGACGCTCGTGACGCCCGTCTCGCTCACCGTGCCCTATGCGATGCATGACCGCGTGAAAGACCTCGCCGAGCGCCACGGAGCCCATGAGCGCAACTGCGACTACGGAGCCGAGGTCACGCTGACTCTCGTGTTCAGGGCGGGGGAGGAAACCCCGTTTGTCGACGCCATGCGCGAGCTTGCCTGCGGCCAGGACCTCTGCCACGTAGGGGAGAGCGAGTTCGCCGAGTTTTAGGTGCGCTCCGCCCGCCGACAAGCCAGGCGCGTTTGTAAGCGTTTTGTAAGCTTGAGCCGCGGGGTAGCTCAGAATAATTCAAGCCCCTGTTCGGCCTCGAGAAAGAACAAGCTTGGACGTCTCCTTAGCGCATTTTGCGTCGCAAATCGTTGCGAGCCCGCCGCTCGCGCTCACGACGCTGCTCACCCTCGGCGTCATCTTCGTCAACGGATGGACCGACGCGCCCAACGCCATCGCCACCTGCGTCACCACGCGCTGCATGCGCGTGAAGCCCGCCATTATCATGAGCGCTGTGCTGAACTTCCTCGGCGTGCTCGTGATGACGCAGCTCAACGCCAGCGTTGCCTCCACCATTTCCAATATGGTCGACTTCGGCGGAGACACTTCGGCCGCTCTCATCGCCCTGTGCGCGGCCCTTTTCTCCATCGTGGTCTACTCGGTGGCGGCTTCGGTCTTTGGCATCCCCACTTCAGAGAGCCACAGCCTTATCGCCGGCCTTACGGGTGCGGCCATCGCCATCCAAGGCGGCCTTGACGGCGTCAACGCCAATGAGTGGGTGAAGGTCATCTACGGCCTCGTCATGAGCCTGCTGTTCGGTTTTGCCATTGGTTGGCTGTGCTGCAAGGCCGTGACGCTCGTGTTTGCCGGCTTTGATCGCAGGCGCACTGACGGCTTCTTCCGCTACGCGCAGATATTCGGCGCTGGCGCCATGAGCTTCATGCACGGCGCGCAAGACGGTCAGAAGTTCATCGGCGTGCTCTTCTTGGGCATGGCCTTCTGTAACGGCCAGAGCAGCGTGGAGGGCGTCATCATCCCGGTGTGGCTCATGCTGCTGTGCAGCTTCACGATGGGCATCGGTACGAGCGTAGGCGGCGAGCCCATCATCAAAAGCGTGGGCATGGACATGGTGAAGCTCGAGAAGTACCAGGGCTTTGCCGCCGACCTTGCCAGCTCGCTGTGCCTGCTCATCATGACGCTGCTGGGCATTCCGGTCTCCACCACCCACACCAAGACGAGCGCCATCATGGGCGTGGGCGCCGTGAAGCGTCTCTCGGCCATTAACTTTGGTGTGGTGAAGGACATGATGCTCACCTGGGTCTTCACGTTCCCTGGCTGCGGCCTCATTGCGTTCGCCATGGCGAAGCTCTTCATGTTCCTGTTCTAGTCAATCGCAGCCGCCGCCCTTTATCGAGAGGCGGCCGCAGCCGCTTCTTTGGCCCGTAACAGGGGGGGCGGCAAACGATACGAAGCAAGGCCGTCCACGCGTCAACCGACGACCCACCTATGGAAGGGACCTCATATGGCTCGCAAGCCCGACTCCTACTACTTCGATAACTTCAGCTCTGCCGCACAGAACAACCTGCGCGCCGCGAGCCTGCTCGAGCAGGTCATGCGCAACTACGACCCCAGCGAGCTCGAGGCTCGCATGGCCGAGCTGCACGAGATAGAGCAGGCAAACGACGAGCTACGCCATGAGCTGCTCGACGTGCTGACATCGGCCTTTATCACCCCGCTCGAGCGCGAAGACCTCGCTGAGCTCAGCAGCAACATCGATGACATCACCGACTGCATCGAGGGCGTACTGCACCGCCTCTACTACAACAACATCACCGAGGTCACGCCTGGTGCGCTCGAGATGGTCACCATGCTTGTGAAGGCTTGCGAGGAGGTCGAGAAGCTCGTTGCCGAGCTGCCGAACTTCAAGAAGTCAAAGACCATCGGCGACCACGTGGTCTCGATCAACACGGTCGAGGGCATGGCAGACGACGTTTACATCCGCATCATGCGAGAGCTGCACACGAGCGGCTGCGACGCCCTCACGCTCATCTCCACGCGCGAGATGTACATGTACCTCGAGTACACGGTTGACGCTTGCGAGCATGTCGCCGACACCATCGGCGGCATCGTGATGAAGAACAGCTAACCAACTACTTGGCGTTGGCCGGCCTAGGGCGCCCGTGCATGCGCGAGTGAGGCGAGCCGTTCGCTGGCCTAGGGCGCCTGTGCATGCGCGAGCGAGGCGAGCCGTTCGTCCGTCGCGTCCGACGCCGGCGCTTTCGTTACGCCCTGGGGCTGATTCCCCTCAGCACGCGCTTGGGGCTACGCTGCTTTGCGTCGAGGGAGCGGGCGACCCTTCCCGTAATCCAGGTGGCCAGTGCGATGATGGCAAAATAGACGAGCGCGGTGGCGATAAGCGGGAAGAAGGCGTCGAAGGTACGGCTACGGATGATGTCCGAGGCCTTGGTGAGGTCTTGGATGGCCACGTAGCCAACGATGGAGGTCTGCTTCACGAACCCCACGAACTGCCCCGCATAGAGGCTCCAGACGCGCTGGAAGGCCTGAGGGGCCACGATACGGCGGAAGGTCACCCCTCGCGAGAGACCAATGGCGTGGGCCGCCTCAATCTCACCGGGGTCAACGGCGGCAAGACCCGTCTCATAGATGCCGGCGATGCCACCTGCGCCCACGAGACCAAAGCAGATAATGGCGACTACCATGGCGCTGATGTCGGCGTTGGCGAACACGATGTAGTAGAGCACCATGAGCCATACGAGCATGGGGATGCCCGAACCTAGTTTGCGCCACAGCTTGTTGAGCGCCCTCACCCAACCACGCTTGCTGCGGGAAGCTACGGTGAGACCTGCGCCCGCAATGCTTGCGAGCGCAAAGGAACCAAGCGAGATGACAAGCGTTACGCCCAGGCCTGAAGTCACGAGCTTCCAACGTCCCTCGGTGATGAAGGTGTTCGTGAGGCTGCCCTCGAGCTTCTCGACAAAGCTCACGGGTTCGACGTCTTTCTGCCGGTAGATAAGGCAGCAGCCCGTGACGAGGTAGGGGTCGGTGAAGTCGATCTGCTCGCGGCGCTCCTCGGTCGCGGCCATCCCGCAGGCGACGTCAATCTTTCCGGCGACGATGGCCGGCACGATGGCGGAGAAGCTCAGGGTCTGGAACTCGACCTTCATTCCCAGGGCGTAGGCGACGCGCATGATGACCTCGGCGTCGTAGCCCATCTGCTCGCCGTCCTTCACGAAGGTTTGCGGCTCGTTTGCCGAGTTCACGGCCACGGTCAGCACGGGCGCGTCCTCGAGCACCGGAACGTCGTCCATGGTGTAGTCGCCGCGCAAGACCCACTTGTCATAGAGCTCGTCGAGCGTGCCATCTTGCCTCATGTCGGCGATGGCGGAGTTGATCTTGTCACGCAGCTCGGAGTTGTCCTTTGAGATGCCAAAGCTTGCGCTGTAGTCGAGATAGCTGGGGGTTATTCGCACATAGCCTGGATTTTCCCGCTGGTAGAGAATGGCGTAGGGCTCGGTGAGAGAAACGTAGTCGACTTTTCCTGCCGCCAGGGCTGCCATGGAGTCGGGGTCGGAGGGGAAGGCCAGGACGTTGGCGCTTGGCACACCGTCTGTGAGCTCGATGAAGTCGATGGTGCCCTCAGCCGTGCCGATGGTCGTGCCCTCGAGCATCTTGTACTGCTCGGCGACGCTCATATTGACGACCTCGGAGCCACTGCCCTTTGGCACGTTGTCGGCCCTGGTGACGAAGACGTAGCTGCTAGTGGTGTAGGTGTCGGTGAAGTCGACGGTCTTGGCTCGCTCCTCAGTGTAGGAGTAGCCCAAGGCGACGTCGGAGGCCCCGGTGGCAACCGAGGTGAGGCAGGCGGCGAAGGCCATGTCCTCGAACTCCACGCGCATGCCGAGCTCGTAGGCTACGCGTTGGATGACTTCGACGTCAGAGCCAATGATGTTGCCGTCGCTGTTGAAGATGCTGGGTTCGGTGGAGGCGCAGCACGCCACGCGCAAAATGGGCCCGTCCTCACGCACGGGGATATCGTCAGTGGAATAATCTCCAAGGTAGGCCCACTCGTCGTGGATGCTTTGCAGTTCCCCAGAGTCTCTCATGTCGGCAAGCACCGAGTTTATCTTGCTCTTGAGCTCGGAGTTGCCCTTCTGGATGAGGAAGCTGTTGTCCATGGTGTAGAAGGGCGGGTCGAGGTAGGTGAGCTCTTTGTGGGTCTTCATGAACAGTCGCGCCGTTGCGTCGGCGCAGACGGCGTAATCCACCTTGCCAGTCGAGAGTGCCGTGAGGGCGTCAATGGTTGTCTGGTACGACCGCCTGTCGGCATCGGGGAAGGCCTCTTCGATGCGAATCTCGGAGAGGCTGCCAGCCAACACGCCAATGCGCGCGTTCTGGAGCAGCTCGCTCTGCTTGTCCTTGCTCACGGTGGTTACCGCGGCTTCGGCGTTGGCGGTTGAGGCTGGGCTTGCGGCAAGGATGCCGGTGGCGACGAAGAAGATGGCGGCTATGAGCGCCACTGCTTCGAAGCCTCTCTTTGCTATGTGGCGCATCTTCATCTGCTGCCTCCCTTTGCCTTTTGCCTCTTGAATGGTGCAACCTGCTGCTCGGTGGTCCTTTACGTTTGGATCAACTGCTTCTGTTCCTTGCGGTCTCGCCCCTCTTTTGCGCCCCGGGGTTTGCGCTTCAGGCTTGTGCGGCGCCTGGTAGCTCAATCTTCTGCGATGCCACTCACCTTCGTAGCGTGAACGCGCGGGTTCGTCTTTAGGACTTAACCGTAAGGCCCTTCAGGATGGCTCCGGGCTTTCTCCTCTTCGGGTCGAGCACCTTGGAGAAGAGCCCCAGCGCCCAGCCAAACAGCGCAATCACGGCGAAGTAGACGAGCGCCGTGGAAACAAGCGGGAAGAAGGCCTGGAAGGTGCGGCTGCGAATGATGTCAGAGGCCTTGGTGAGGTCGGTGATGGCCACATAGCCCACGATGGAAGTCGCCTTGATGAGGCTCGTAAACTGTCCGGCGTAGAGGCTCCACACGGCCTTGGCGGCCTGCGGCAACACGACGCGCCGGAAGGCCTCGCCACGCGAGAAGCCAAGGGCCAGCGCAGCCTCTACCTGCCCGGCGTCCACCGAGGCAAGCCCAGTCGCGAACACACGCGAGAGGGGAGCGGAGGCCTCAAGGCCAAAGCAAAGTACGGCCACGAGCGGCGCCGGAACATCGACCCCGGCAAAGATGACGTAGTAGAGCAGCATGAGCCACACGAGCACCGGGATGCCGGTGACGATGCGGACGTAGCCGTGGCTTATGGCGGCGAGAGCGCCCTTGCGCGTGCCTAACCAACACAGGAAGGCGCCGCCCGCCGTGGCGAGTGCGAAGGACCCAAGCGCGACGGCAACGGTGAGGCCAAGGCCGCTCAAGACGAGCTGCCAGCGGCCTTCCGTGACAAAGGTTGCCTCGAAGTTATCCACGAGGGCATCGAGCGGGCCAGCAGCCGCATCGGCGTCGGCAACAAACATGACGATCCAGCGCACGTGCTCGAGCGGCTCGCTGAAGCAGAAGGTCTTCTTGCGCTCCTCGGTGGGGGCAAAGTGCAGGCCGAAGTCGACCTTGCCCGAGCTCACGGCGCTGAGCTCAGCGGAGAAAGTCATCTCTGTGAACTCAAGACGGTAGCCCGCCTCGTAGGCCGCTCGCATAGCGATTTCGATGTCGAGGCCGACGATCTGCCCATCCTTGATGAAGATGACGGGCTCTTCGGTAGCCGGGCAGGCAACCTTGAGCACGGGTGCGTCCTCGTTTACCGGGACGTCGTCCATTGAGTAGTCGCCGTCGACGATCCACTTCTGATAGAGGCTGTCGAGCAGACCTTCGTCAGAGAGCTTTTTGATGGCGACATTGAACTCGTCACGCAGGGCCTCGTTGCCCTTGGCAAAGCCGAGGGTGTCGTTTACCTCGAACAGCCCTGCGTCGAGGTAGCTGTACTTGGGGTCGTTCCTCATGTAGAGCAGGGCCATGGGCTCGGGCACGCAGGTGTAGTCGATGCGGCCGGAGTCGAGCGCCACCACGCCATCGGCGATGCTGGGGAAGTCCATGGCCTCGGCTTCGGGGTAGGTCTGCTGCACGTAGATCATGGCCACAGACCCCGTGCTGCTGCCGATTTTGGCGTGGGCGAGAAGCTCGTCTTGCTCTTCGGTGCTTACGTGGGTGACGCGCTGCTCAACCGAGCTTTCTTGCGCGGCGGCCACGCATGCGGGCCCCACCAGCAGCGCTGCCGCCGCAACGAGGGCGACGGCGAGCGCTGCTGCATGGCGCGCGAAAGTCATATGTGAGAAGTGGTGCGTCACGAACGCTTGATTCCCTTCAGGATGGCATCGGCCTTTCTCCTCTTCGGGTCAAGCGCCTTGGAGAAGAGTCCGAGCGCCCAGCCGAACAGCGCGATGACGGCGAAGTAGACAAGGGCGGTGGAGACGAGCGGGAAGAAGGCCTGGAAGGTGCGGCTGCGGATGATGTCGGAGACCTTGGTGAGGTCGGTGATGGCCACGTAGCCCACGATCGAGGTGCCCTTTACGAGGGTGGTGAGCTGGCCCGCGTACAGGCCCCACACCGAACGGGCTGCCTGCGGCAGCACCACGCGACGGAATGCCTCGCCGCGCGAGAAGCCAAGGGCCAGCGCCGCTTCGACCTGGCCTGCGTCTACCGACGACAGGCCGGTGGCGAACACGCCGGACAAAGGAGCTGCGGCCTCAAGGCCAAAGCACAGGATGGCCACGACGACGGCGCTGATGTCGACGCCCGCGAAGACCACGTAGTACAGAAGCATCAGCCACACGAGCACCGGGATGCCCGTGACCACCTTGCAGTAGCCACGCGAGAAGGCCGCCGTGGCGCCCCCGCGCTGCGCCATCCAGCACAGCAGCGAGCCGAACAGGGTGGCCAAAACAAAGGCGCCCACAGCTATGATGACCGTCACTTCCAGGCCGCTGATGATCATCTGCCAGCGGTTCTCGGCGACGAAGGTGCTCTTGATGTTGCTCTTGAGCTCGTCGATGAAGCCTGCGCCCTCGGCGTCTTCGTCGACGAACATGGCGACCCAGTTCTGCTCGTAGGCAGGCTGGGTAAAGCCCAGCTGCTCTTCGCGCTCGGCGGTGCGGGCGTAGCCCAGGGCCACGTCGGCCTTGCCGGTGACGACAGAGGTGAGCTCACCTGCGAAGGTGGTGTCGGCAATCTCGGCGCGCATGCCGAGCTCGTAGGCAACGCGCTTGGCAATCTCGATGTCGAGGCCCACGAGCTCGCCGTTCTGCACGAACGACGTGGGCTCGTTGGTGGCTGAGGTCACGAACCTGAGCACGGGGGCGTTGGCGTCGCTTACCTCAGGCACGTCGTCCATGGAGTAGTTGCCGTCCACGAACCAGCGCTGCTCGGCGTCCTCGATGATTCCCTCTTCCTTGAGCTTGGTGAGTGCGGCGTCCATCTTGGAGAGCAGCTCGTCGTTGCCCTTGGCAACCGAGAGGCACTGGTCAAAGCTGTACAGCCCGCAGCTGAGGTAGGTGTAGCTGGGGTTGGTGCGCATGTAGAGCAGCGCGGTGGAGTCGGGCAGCACGGCGTAGTCGAGCTTGCCGGCCGAAAGCGAGGCGGCGATGTCGCTGATGTTGTCGAACTGCAAGACATCGGCGTCGGGGAAGTCGCGCTCGGCGTACTGACTCGTAAGGCCGCCGAGGTGCGCGCCGATGCGGGCGTTCTTGAGAAGCTCGTTCTGCTCGTCTGCGGTGCACTCGACCACGCGGTCTTTCACCGACTCGGCATGGGCCGTGGCAGGTGAGCAGACAAGTGCGAGGGCGAAGAGCAAAACGGCGGCAATGCGCACAAGGCGCGATCTAGTGACGAAATTCTTAGACATACAAGCTCCCCTACATGTTGATGCGAAGGGCGCCCGGGACGCTCTCGACCGACTTGGCGTAGCCGTCAATGACGCGGCGGCTGATCTCGTCCATGTCCTCGTAGGGGTAATGCACCGCGCCCGAGACGTCGGTGAAGCTGACCTCGAGCTCATCGGTCTTCTCGGTGTAGCGGATGTTGAGCAGGGTGCGCATGTCGGTGCCGGCCTGAAGGACGCTGTGGTGGATGGCCTCCTCGAGCACAAGCGCGACGTGCTGGATGCGCGAGTCCGCGAACAGCTGCTTGCGCATGAAGACCATGACCTGGCCGAGCAGCTCGTAGTAGTCAAACGAGGTCGGGCGAATCTCGTAGGAGAAGGTCTTGACGTGGAAGATGAAGTCGCGGGTCTTGGGACGCAGGGGGTTCTCGAAGATCTGCGCGGGGGAGCCGTCCTCGTAGATGCCCTTGTCGTCCATGTAGAAGATGCGGTTCGAGACGTTCTTGGCGAAGTTCATCTCGTGGGTGACGATGAGCATGGTGGTGCCGCGCTCGGCAAGCATCTTCATGACGCCGAGGACCTCGCCTACCATCGTCGGGTCAAGGGCGCTCGTGGGCTCGTCGAGCAGGATGGCCTCGGGCTCCATGGCCAGCGTGCGGGCAATGGCGGCACGCTGCTTCTGGCCGCCCGAGAGCTCATCGGGGTAGGCGAGGGGCTTGTGGCCCAGGCCCACGGTCTTAAGCAGGTCCATGGCGCGGTCGTAAGCCTCCTGACGGCTCACGCCGAGCAGGTTCACCGGGCCAAGCATGGCGTTCTCCACAATGGTCATGTTGGAGAAGAGGTTGAAGCTCTGGAAGACCATGCCCATCTTCTGGCGCAGAGCCTGCAGGGCCTTGGGGTCGTCTTCGATGAGCTTGCCGTCAAAGAAAATCTGGCCGGATGTGGCCGGATCGAGGTAGTTAAGGCAGCGCATGAAGGTGGACTTGCCGCAGCCGGAGGGGCCGATGATGGAGATGACATCGCCGCGGTTGATGTCGACGTCGATGTTTCTGAGGACCTCGGTCTCGCCGTAGCTCTTGCAAAGCCCGCGGACGCTGAGCAGCGCGTTGCTCATGGGGCCTTCACTCCCTTCAGGATTGGGATTCGTGCTTGGGCGGTCATGCTACAGGGCGTCCCGGACATGGGGGAGGGAGCCGCAGGCAGTAATCCGCCAATTTTTCCAATCTCACATAATGACGCAAAACGGGTGCCGTTTTGCCCAGTTTGGGATTCGTTCAAGAACCGTTACACAAGTTAGTTGGCATTTGCGCGCCCGCGCGCATGGATGCCGACATAGCCCCGCGCACCCTCGCTTTTCGAACTTGATTACTATTGAAGTCTGAAAACTTCGCCTATACGTCTCTGGAGCCGCCTGTGATCAAGCTTTTCGCCTCGGACCTTGATGGCACCCTGCTCGGCGCCATGCACTCGGTGTCCGAGCCCGTGCGCCGCTGCATCCGCGAGGTGCATGCGCAAGGTGCCCACTTCGCCATTGCCACGGGCCGCACCTTCCGCACGCCGGACGACTTCGGCTTCGATGGGCTGGGCTGCGATGTCGTGGCTGCCAACGGCTCGATCATCCTTTCTGGCGAAGGCGAGCTTCTGCGCTTCGAGGTGATTGACCCGGCGCTCGTGGAGGAGCTGCTTGTTGCCTTCCCGGATGAGCCCTTTGCCTGTATCGGACGTGCACACACCTACGTACGTGGAAGCAAGGAGGCCCATGACCAGGGCTTTCAGACCAAGGGCGTGGTGAGGCGAGCCGTTGACTCCGTGCGTCTCTCTGCCATGCGCAAAAGCGGTGGCTCAAGCTTTGCCAAGGAGTTCGTCTTCGACCAGAGTACGGCCGACGTGCTTGCCGACGACATCTGCAAGATCAACTGCCGCTCCACCGACGAGGGCCTTATTGCCGAGCTTCATGCCTTCCTTGCCGAGCGCACGGACAAGCTCGTGAATGCGCCCTTCAACCCTTCCATGTTCGAGATTACGAAGGCGGGCGTGAACAAGGGCGCCGCCGTGGCAAGCCTGGCGACCATCCTCGGCATCGGCGAGGACGAGGTCAACGTCTATGGTGACGGCGGCAATGACATAGAGATGCTTCGCCGTTTTGCACCGCACGGCCATGCCTTTGCTCCCCGTGGGGGCGCCCAGGGCGCCAAGGACGCCGCAAGCGAAACGATTGGTTCGAACGTCCTGTATGCCGTTCCCAGGCATGTCACGAAGACGTTACGTGACCAAAACATCATCTAGTGTTTTTGGCCCTCCTTTGTATTTCAGGTGTGCGAGACTAGATAAGCAATCGACCGAGAACGGAGGCCGTCTCACTTATGGGCGGTCCGAAGATAGATAGGAGTACCTATGTCTGATAGCGAACTCATCAGCACGCTCAACTCGCTTGGCGTCTCTGGCGACGTGAACGTCGTGTCGGGCTCGCCCGATGCCGCTGCCGGCCTTACCTCCGGCATCGCCGCTGCGATCATCGCGCTCGGCATCATCGCCATCATCGGCCTGATTCTGCTTCTCGTCTTTGGCGTGCTCGAGGTCATCGGCCGCTGGCGCATCGTCAAGAGGCTTGGTGGCCACGGCTGGTCCCAGCTCATTCCGGTGTACTGCGAGTGGGAGATGTCCAAGGTTGTAGGCCTGTCCCGCAATTTCTGCATCGCCATCACGGCTGTCTCTGCCGCCATGGTTCTGTGTGCCTGCGGCCGTGACTATGAGATGCTCCGCAACCTCGGCTATGTCGCTGGTATCGCCGGCCTTGTCCTGAGCTGCGTTATGCTCCACAAGCTCTCCCGCGTCTACGGCCACGGCTGCGGCTACGTTGTTGGTCTGCTGCTCCTGCCTGGCATCTTCTACCTGCTGCTTGGCTGCTCCAGCAAGGAGATTGAGGCTCCCGTCAAGTTCGACGAGGACAAGCCCGAGGCTCCCGCCGAGGCCTAACGATTTCGCGAATCGCCACGAGCTAGAACATCGCGCTAACAAGAAGGGCGTCGACTTCGGTCGGCGCCCTTTTGCTAGTTGCGTTTGTGCCAGGAGTCGGGAAGCTCAAGCGTGACATTGCCGTCCTCGTTGCGGACCACCTTGCCGCCCTGGACGAAGAAGAGCACGACCACCACCAGCGCAACCAGCGGCAGCAACTTGATGGCAAGCGCTACGACGTCTGCCGCAAGGCCTATGGCAAAGCCGAGCAGGCTAAAGGCGATCGAGAGCACGATGGCGCACAGGATGACGAAGAAGATGGCTGCGATAACGGACACGTTGACTCCTTTGCATTGGTTTTGGCCCATATCCTACCCAGTATTTGTGGTTGGCGGCTAGAGGGGCGGGGTACACTCGAGCGTGGCAAACTTTTCTTCGAGAAAGAAGGACCATATGGCAGATGCGCCCAAGCAGACCAAGATCGCGCTGCTTACCGGCTACCTCGGGGCGGGCAAGACCACCCTGCTCAACCACATCCTCAACAACGACAAGGGCGTGCGTGCCGCCGTGCTCGTCAATGACATCGGCGAGATCAACGTCGACGCGAGCCTTATCGCCAAGGGCGGCCTGTCGCAGGTTGACGGCGAGCTTATCCCCATGACCAACGGCTGCCTTTGCTGCACGCTCTCTGACGACCTCGCCCGCCAGCTCTCCCAGATTGCCGAGAGCGGTGACTTCGATTACATCATCATCGAGGCCTCCGGCATCTGCGAGCCCATCCCCATTGCCTACACCATCTCGCAGTTCTGCGACGAGTCCAAGTACGGCTCGGCCGCCCCGCTCGACCTCGACAACATCATTGCCGTGGTTGACTGCGCCCGCATGTGGGACGAGTTCCACGGCGGTCGTGACCTGCTCGCCGACAACATCGACGACGACGACCTCGAGGCCCTTCTCATCCAGCAGATCGAGTTCTGCACCACTGTGGTGCTCAACAAGGTCGACCAGGTCTCTCGCGAGCAGATTGACGAGCTCAAGGGCATCGTCCGCGGCCTGCAGAAGGAGGCCGTGATCGTCGAGGCCGAGCAGGGCAACGTCGATCTCTCCGAGCTGCTCTACACCAACCGCTTTGACTTCAACCGTGCCTACGGCTCTGCTGCCTGGCTCGATGCCATGGAGCACCCCGAGGAGCACGACGACCCCGAGGTCCTCGAGTACGACATCGAGACCTTCGTCTACGACCGCCGCAAGCCCTTCGACATCGACAAGTTCGCCGGCTTCGTCTCCACCTGGCCCAAGGAGATCATCCGCGCCAAGGGTCAGCTCTGGGCCAACCAGGACCCCGACATGTGCTACATGTTCGAGCAGGCCGGCCGCCAGACGAGCCTCACCGAGCAGGGCAAGTTCATCGGCAGCGCCCCGCTTGACGTCCGCGCCCAGATCGTGGCTCAGAACCCCGAGGTCATGGACGACTGGGACGAGGAGTGCGGCGACCGCCAGACCAAGATCTGCTTCATTGGCCAGCACATGGACAAGGACGCTCTTGTGAAGGGCCTCGACGCCTGCCTCACCGAGTGGGTTCAGTAAGCCCTAGGACTAAACGTTGCGGCCTCGCGGCGTGTCCCGGTTGTGGGATGCGGCGCGAGGCCGTTTGGTAATCTCGGACTGTTCGGCCCACCTGCCCCAATGGGGCGGTCCGCCGGTCCACCCCAACCTCTATGAAGGAGCTCACATGGAGCGTATCGCCAGCTTCTCGGTCAACCACATCCTGCTCGAGCCGGGCATCTACGTGAGCCGCATCGACCACGACCCGGCAAGCGGCATGGCCGTCACCACCTTTGACCTGCGTCTCACGGCGCCCAACGACGAACCGGTTATGAACACGGCCGAATGCCACACCATCGAGCACCTTGGTGCCACCTTCCTGCGCAACCACCCCACGTGGAGCTCTCGCGTGGTCTACTTTGGCCCCATGGGCTGCCGCACGGGTTTCTACCTCGTGATGTTTGGCGAGATGACCTCGTCTGAGGTGCTTCCGCTCGTGCGCGAGATGTTCGAGTTCGTCCGCGACTTCGAGGGCGAGATTCCTGGCGCCGCCCCTGAGGAGTGCGGCAACTACCTCGACCAGAACCTCGGCATGGCAAAGTGGCTCGCCGCCCGCTACCTCGAGCGCGACCTTAACGACATTGACGAGGCCCACCTCACCTACCCGACGGGGGAGTAGGCAATCATGTGAAGCTCGCTTGAACCCTTTGAAAACGCTCCGCATTTGTGCCGCTCGGTGCTCACTTGTCGCGCTACTATGGTCAAGTTGGAAAACCGCGTTGGGCCCAGGGCAAGGGCCTGCGCGCAGGTACAGCGCCGTGCGCGGCGCATCCGTCATCGGAGAGGATCGTACATGAACGTTCTCGTCATCAACGCAGGCAGCTCCTCGCTTAAGTACCAGCTGCTCGACGTCGACACCCGCGAGGTCTTTGCCAAGGGCAACTGCGAGCGCATCGGCATCTCCGGCTCCTTCGTGGGCCACAGCGAGCTTGGCGGCGCCAAGCAGGAGACCAAGGTCGCCATGCCCACGCACAAGGAGGCCATCGACTGGGTCCTCGAGAACCTCAAGGGCCTCAACCTCCAGATTGACGGCATCGGCCACCGTGTGGTCCAGGGCGGCTGGTACTTCCCCGAGTCCGCCGTGGTTGACGACGACGTTCTCGCCAAGGTCCGCGAGGTTGCCCCGCTCGCCCCGCTGCACAACTACGCTGAGGCCGACGTTATCGAGCTGTGCCGCAAGGCCATGCCCGAGGTTGGCAACGTCATCGTCCCCGATACCGCCTTCCACTACAACATGCCGGCCGAGGCCCACAACTACGCCCTTCCCAAGGACGTCGTTGACGAGCTTCACATCCGCAAGTACGGCGCCCACGGCACCAGCCACCGCTTCATTTGGCGCACCGTCCACGAGGTCCTCGGCGACGAGGCCCACAAGGTCGTGAGCTGCCACCTCGGCTCCGGCGCCTCCCTGTGCGCCATCAAGGACGGCCAGTGCATGGACACCACCATGGGCCTCACCCCGCTCGACGGCCTTGTCATGGGCACCCGTTGCGGCACCGTCGACCCGGCCACCGTGTTCTATCTCGTCCGCGAGGGCCACTACACGATCGACCAGATCGACACCATGATGAACAAGAAGTCCGGCCTGGCCGCCATCTCCGGCGTCTCCAGCGACTGCCGTGACATCGAGGCCGGCGCCGCTGAGGGCAACGAGCGCTGCCAGATGGCCATCGACATGTGGAGCTACCGCGTGGCCTCCCAGTTCGCTTGCATGGTCCAGAGCATGCAGGGCGTCGATACCATGGTCTTCACCGCTGGCGTTGGCGAGAACTCCGCGCACATGCGCAAGGAGGTCGTGAACCGTCTCGAGTGGATGGGCGCCAAGATCGACGACGAGCTCAACGCCGTCCGTGGCGACGACCCGCGCGTCATCTCCACCCCCGACTCCAAGATTCGCGTCATGGTCATCCCGACCAACGAGGAGCTCATGATTGCCCTCGATGTCAAGGAGCTGCTCGGCTAGTTCTTTGCCAGACATAGCGTGAACGAAAGGCGGCGAGCTTTGGCTCGTCGCCTTTTTTGTTCATGCCACTTCTCTTAATTGCTCGTTGTAGAGGGCGGGATATTCCGGTTCGGTAATTGTTTGCCGTGCAGTCACCTGCGAGCTCTAGCATCACGTCCCGTGAATGGGCTTGTCCATTTGGGTATCAATACTCATACCAAAGCGCTCCTTGGGACCGTTAGGGCTACGAAGGACGTGCTTTTCCGGCTACCGAGAATTTCTCCAATTACATACCGGATTAGTAGGAAATAATGTTACACTGCACCCGCAATGAACATCCCTACATCCCGTCCAGCATGTACAAGGGGATATAAGGAAAGGTAAGAACATGAGCAAGAACAGCTACAGCAGGCGTCAGTTCGTCTCGCTCGGCCTTGGTGCCGCTGCGGGCCTTGGCCTTATCGGCCTTGCCGGCTGCTCCGAGGGCCCGTCCGAGTCCGCCTCCACCGAGGCTGCGACCACGGCTGCCGCCACCGAGACCTCTGCCACTGGCGTTGACAAGGATGCCTTCAACGAGCTCGTTGCTTCCGTTGAGCAGGCCGACGACGACACCATCTCGTCCAATCCCTGGGCTGCCTCCATCAAGGAGGCCGGCGTCCTGCGCGTCGGCGCCACCCGCACGAGTGCCATCTTCTCCCAGCTCGATGAGACCGACAACAAGGTCTACGGCTTCGACGCTGGCCTCTACCTCGGCCTTACTCGCTACATCCTCGGTGACGAGACCAAGTACGAGTACACCCAGGTGACCTCCGACACCCGTGAGAGCGTCCTGCAGAACGACACGGTCGACACCGTCTTTGCCAGCTACACCATCAACGACAAGCGCAAGGAAGTCATCTCCTTCGCCGGTCCCTACCTCACCACGCAGCAGGCCGTTCTCGTGCTTGCCGACAACACGGACATCAACTCCGTCGATGACCTTGCCGGCAAGACCGTCGCCGTCCAGAGCGGCTCCACCGGCCCCGAGGTCGTCGCCGAGTTCGCGCCCGAGGCCACCGTTCAGGAGTTCACCAAGGATGACGAGTGCCGCGCCGCCCTCGAGCAGGGCCGTGTCGACGCCTACGTCGTGGATAACACCCTGCAGATGGGCAACGTCGTCAAGAACCCCGGCAAGTACCGCATCGCCGGCGATTCCTTTGGTCCCGAGGACCAGCTTGGCATCGGCGTGAAGCTCGACAACACCGATGCCGTCCAGTTCATCAATGACTTCCTCAAGAAGTTCGAGGATGACGGCAAGTGGGCAGAGCTCTACCAGATCGCCATTGCTGACCGCTGCGGCATCGAGACCGTTCCCGAGCCGCCCGCGCTCGGCGCCTAGGCTACTATTTAGGAGGGCGGCCGCACGGCTTGCCCTGGCTGATGTGCTTTTGGGCCCGTCGCCTTGTGGCGGCGGGCCTTGTTGCTAGGAGGTTCCATGGGGCTCGGCGAGCTTCTCTCCACATATGGGCCGCTCTACCTCACGGCGCTTCTCACAACGTGGAGGCTCACGGTCGTGACCTTTGCGCTGGTGATGGTGCTGTCGGTGGCGCTCACGGTCATGCGTGTCTGCCCGTTTAGGCCGCTGCGCCTTTTCGGGGACTTCTACGTGCAGGTGTTTCGAAACATCCCCGGTGCGGTGCTGCTGCTTATCGTGGTCTATGCACTGCCTCACCTTAAGCTTTTGCTCGACTACGAGCCGAGCGTCGTGCTGTGCGTGACCCTTATCGGTAGCGCGTTTGGCTCTGAGAACTTCATGAGCGGCATCAACACCGTGGGCGTAGGCCAGGTCGAGGCGGCGCGAGCTATCGGCCTTTCGTTTGGGCAGGTCTTGCGCCATGTGGTGATTCCGCAGGCCCTTCGTACGACGGTCCTTCCCATGACGAACCTCTTCATTGCCGTGATGCTCAGCACCGCGCTTGGCTCCCAGGTTCCCATGACGCCTCAGGAGCTCACGGGCGTGGTCACCTACATCAACACGCGCGAGAGTGCTGGTGTCGTTACGTTTGTGGTCTCTGCCTGCGGCTATATCGGTACGGCATTGGTTGCTGGCCTTGCGGGCAACGCCATCGACAAGAAGGTTAGGGTGATCCGATGAGCGCTGCCGCAAAGTCCATGCGCGAGGCGCTCTATGAGGCGCCCGGCCCCAAGACGCGTCGCAAGATGCTCGTGGGCACCGTCGTGTCGCTTATTGCCGTCGTGGCGCTTGCTGCCTGGGTGGTCTGGCGCTTTTGGGTGACCGGCCAGCTTGCCCCGCGCTATTGGGAGCTCTTTACCTGGAGAACCACCTGGCGATACCTGTTCGCCGGCCTTGGGGGCACCTTTAGCGTGGCGGCCGTCGCCGCGGTGCTCTCCATCGTGATTGGCATGGCGCTCATGCTTGCGCGCACGAGTTCCGTGGCGGCGCTGCGCGCGGTTGCCGCCGTGCTCACCAACGTGCTGCGCGGCATCCCGAGCCTGCTGTTCATCTACTTCTTCTTCTTTGCCATGCCCAACCTCGGCATCAAGATGCCGGCGTTTTGGATGCTCTGCCTGCCGGTAACCTTGGCTGCCTCGGGCGTCTTGGCCGAGGTGTTCCGCGCCGGCGTAAATGCCGTGCCGAAAGGTCAGACCGAGGCGGCCCTTAGCGTGGGCCTCTCTCCTTGGAAGGCCAAGTTCTACGTGGTGTTGCCCCAGGCCATCCGCTACGTCATCCCCTCGCTTATTAGCCAGCTTGTGGTTGTGGTGAAGGACACGGCGCTGGCCTATGTGGTGAGCTATCCCGACCTCATGCAAAACGCCCAGGTCCTTCGCACCAACTACGATGCCATGGTCTCCACCTTCCTGGTGGTGGCCGTCATCTACATCCTCATTAACTACGCCATCAACAGGCTGGCCGTGTACGTCTCTGAGCGCACCGGCGTCAAGATCATCCGCTAGGCTGGGAGGCATTATGGCAACAGAAACGCAGGCCACCCCCATCATCGAGCTGCGTCACGTGGACAAGCACTACGGCGAGCTCCACGTCTTGAAGGACGTCAACCTGAGCGTCGCCGCCGGCGAGGTGCTCGTCATCATCGGGCCTTCTGGTTCGGGCAAGTCCACCTTGTGCCGCACCATCAACAGGCTCGAGACCATCGACTCCGGTGAGATTCTTATCGACGGCTCGCCGCTTCCCCAGGAGGGCAAGGAGCTTACGAAGACGAGGGCCGAGCTCGGCATGGTCTTCCAGAGCTTCAACCTCTTTGCGCACAAGACCATCCTCGATAACGTCACGCTTGGCCCCACTAAGGCGCTTGGCGTTTCTAAGGAAGAGGCCGAGAAGCGCGCCATGGAGCTGCTTGAGCGCGTTGGCGTCGCGGAGCAGGCAAAGAAGGTCCCCGCACAGCTTTCCGGCGGTCAGCAGCAGCGTGTGGCCATTGCCCGCGCGCTTGCCATGCAGCCCAAGGCGATGCTGTTCGATGAGCCTACGAGTGCCCTTGACCCCGAGATGATCAACGAGGTGCTCGACGTCATGGTTGAGCTTGCCCGCGGTGGCATGACGATGGTCGTCGTCACGCACGAGATGAACTTCGCGCGCCGCGTGGCCGACCGCGTGGTCTTCATGGCTGACGGCGCCATTGTGGAGACCGGCTCGCCCGACGAGTTCTTCGATCACCCGCAGACCAAGCGCGCCCAGGACTTCCTTAACTCGATTAGGGGGCACTAACGATGGGGGAGAGCGAAGCACAACAGACGATGGCGCGGAGCGGTGCCGTAGCGGCGGGTGCGGCTGCGCTGCAGGAAAGTCCTTGCGCGGAAGGCGGTGATGCCTCGCGCGGCGAGGCTCGTCGTCCCGTCATTCTTATTGCCCCACGCATCGAGGAGGGGCGTATCCACGAGACCGAGCAGCTTTCGCCCAACGAATGCTCTGCGCGCTGCTTCATGGACGCGATCTTTGCTGCCGGTGGCCTGCCCGTCATGGCGGCTCTCACCGACGATGAGCAGATCATCTCCAACTACCTCGACCTAGCCGATGGCGTGGCCATTCCCGGAGGCCCTGACGTTGACCCCAAGCTCTGGGGTGGTGTCACCGACTACGACGAGAGCCTGCTATGCCACGTTCGTGACGCCTTTGAGCTGCCGCTTATTCGCATGGCCTGGGAGAGGCGCCTGCCCATGCTCACCACCTGCAGGGGCACCCAGATCCTCAACGTGGCCCTTGGCGGCACCCTCAACATGGACGTGCCCTGCGTGCGCCGCAGGCTTGGCTCGGTTGCCCACAACCACGCCAACCTGCTTACGAACACGAGCCATGAGGTCGAGATTTCGCACGGCAGCCTGCTTGAGCGCGTGGTCGGCACCGATGACTATGCCGTGAACTCGGCCCATCACTGCTGCGTGGAGAGGGTGGCCGAGCCGCTTTCGCTTTCGGCGGTCTCCGACGACGGCGTGCCGGAGTGCGTTGAGGCCGCGGACGGCCGCTTCGTGCTTGGCGTGCAGTGGCACCCGGAGTACACCTGGACCACGAGCAAGGCCGACTTCAACCTCTGGAAGGCCTTCGTCGACGCCTGCAGGTAGGCCGTTGCGGGCTTGCCCTGTGGGGATTCAGCTTGCGTTTCCACAGGCTAATTGGCAAGGGTAAAATCCGGCTTGTCTGATAACGGATCGCCTGCGAAGGGAAACCGAAATGGCCCAGGAACTCATTTTCACCAAGCCCATCTTCCACGAGAAGATCTGGGGCGGCCGCCGTCTCGACACGGTGTTTGGCTATGACATCCCCGAGGGCGCCATTGGCGAGTGCTGGGCCATCAGCGCCCACCCGGCCGGCGATTGCGAGGTCGTGGACGGCCCGTATGCGGGCGCGACGCTCTCTTCGCTGTGGGACGAGCACCGCGAGCTGTTTGGCGAGGCCACCGGCGACCGCTTCCCGCTGCTTATTAAGATTCTCGACGCTGACGGCGACCTTTCCATCCAGGTGCACCCCGACGACGCCTATGCCGCCGAGCACGAGAATGGCAGCCTTGGCAAGTGCGAGTGCTGGTACGTGCTCGACTGCGACCCGGATGCCACGATTATCGTGGGGCAGAAGGCCCACGACCGCGCCGAGTTTGCCAAGCTCGTAGAGGAGGGCCGCTGGAGCGACCTGGTGAACGAGGTTCCCATCCACAAGGGCGACTTCTTCCAGATCAACGCTGGCACCGTGCATGCCATCAAGGGCGGCACGCTCATCCTCGAGACCCAGCAGAGCAGCGACGTCACCTATCGCGTCTATGACTATGACCGTGTCCAGTCCGATGGCACCAAGCGTGAGCTCCACCTCGAGCAGAGCATGGACGTCGTTGACTATGCCGCCAAGGCCCCTGAGTCCGGCGAAATCACGACCCTCGAGGTCGAGGGCATTACCAAGCTTGAGTCCAACGCTTGCTACACCGTTGAGCGTGTGCGCGTGAGCGGCGAGAAGACCCTCGTGCAGGACCACGACTTCATGTGCGTGAGCGTCATCGAGGGTGAAGGCTCCGTGAATGGCAAGGCTGTGAAGAAGGGCGTCCACTTCGTGGCCCCGGCCCAGAGCGGCGACCTTGCCTTTGCCGGCGACATGACCCTTATCTGCTCCTGGGTCTAAGCTTTTGGCGGCGCGAGCGAGCTGCTTTCATGGCAGCTTAGCCAAGCCTCACAATCTGGGCATTCAGGGCTTTCGCGTCGCGCTCGTCGTGTGTCGCAATGACAAGCGAGCGTCCGTGGAGCTCCTGGTCGATAAGCTCGCAAACTGTCTGGCGGCTCACCTCGTCAAGGCCCGAGAAGGGTTCGTCGAGAAGTACCGAGTCACCGGCAGCTCCGAGGGCACGCACGAGCTCCACGCGGCGCCTTTGGCCACCCGAGAGCTCGCTTGCGGGAGTATCTGGGGAGACATCGGGCAGTGCCCGGGCGAGAAGATCGCGCAGGCTAGCCGCGTTGCGACAGGAAGCGGCGCAAAGCTCGACGTTCTCAAGGGCTGTGAGATCGCCGATGAGGCGCGTCTCTTGGAAGACCATGGAGAGGCGCTTTGGGCCATCGGCACGGCCTTGGCTGGCCTTCTCTAGGCCGGCAAGCGTTCTGAGCAGGGTCGTTTTCCCCGTTCCACTTGGCGCCATCACGCAGGTGCGGCTCCCTGCGGGAAGTTCGAGCGTCAGCATCTTGCCCTTTGCGGCTCCGTGGGCAAGGACAAGGCCGCTTAGTCTCCATGCGCCCTCTGGGACCTGAGGCGGCTCCTCCGTGGAGTCGTTTATCGACTCGCTCGCATTTCGCGGGCGAAGGCGCACGGCGAGATGCAGGTAAGCCGGGCCGCTCGCGCGTAGCAGACGCACGAAGGCGTGCTCGCAGATGGCCGCGAGTGCGATGACGACAATCGTCCAAGCGATAAGGTCGCTCGTCTCGAGCAAGAGTTTTGCCTGGTAGATGCGCTCGCCGATTGAGCCGGCTGGCACGCCGATAAGCTCTGCGGCAATGCCTGCCTTCCAGCTCATGCCTACGACCGACTCGCTTGTGGCCAACAGAAACGGCAGCAACTTCTGCCAGGTGTGGGCAAGCGCGAGGCGCGCTCCACGTACACCATGGACCCCAAGCATTTCTGCCATGCCGTCATCGGGCGAGTCTAAGCCTTCAAGGACGGAGAAATAAATCGCAGGTAGTGCCATAAGAAAGACTGCTGCGACGCCCACGTTGGCTGACCCCAACCACAGCAATAGCAAGACCACCACGCACACGACGGGCGTTGCCTTCATAACGACGAGCGGGGTGCGGGCGAGGGCCCGAGCGGCCGAAAACCTTTGCGACAAGGCCGCCAGCACAAGGGCGCAAACAAAGGCAGCGAGCATGCCGCCGAGCACGCGAACGGCTGAGAAGCACACCTTGGGCCAGAATAAAGGCGAGGTCAGAAGCCGCGCGAGTGAAATGACGACAGAGGCGGGGCCGGGAAGAATCAGAGGCTGTGCCAAGGCCGCGCTCGCAAGCTGCCAAAGCACAAGCCATACCAGGACCGAGCCTGCCCGCCCGGCAAGACCCTGACCTCTCGTATTTCTCTCGCCCCGTGTCGCCATGAACTCCGTGCCCTGCCCTAGGCGTTGTAGTAGAAGTCGTCCTCGGGCAGCTTTCCGCCGATGGAAGAGGCATCATAGTCGGCCAGCACGCCAAGGTAGCCACTAAGCGCGCTCTTCATCTCGGAGCCCTCAAGGCACACGAGGTTGCACCCTGGGATGGCCTTCTGGGCCACCGGGGCCGCCTCAATGATGCCGTGGTCCACCACCGACTGCGCCCACGTTGCCG
>CAVHWW010000036.1:0-3489 GCA_963639715.1 Acutalibacteraceae bacterium | reverse complement strand
TCCAGCAGCGTGTCCGCGCCGATTACCTCGCCCTCGCCAAGGCCGAGCCGGCGCGTGTGCGCCTGGTGAGTGCCGTGGGCGAGCCCGCCGAGGTGGCTGCCGCCATCGACGCCGTGCTTGCCGAGGTTGGCGTGCTTGGCGAGGCAGGCGCTGCGAGTGGTGTTGCCACTGACGTCGCCGTGGCCACCGGGGCCGCCGATGCCGCCGCGTCTGAGACCGTAGTCCCTGCTACTGGTGCCGTCGACGCCTTCGGCGCCGCCGCGTCTGTTGATTCCCCCAACTCCGCCGCGTCTGCAAGCGAGGCCCGCCGTGGCTAGCGAGCAGGGCAAGGAGCCTCGCGCCCTGGCGCCGCTTGTGGGTCAGCCGCGTGTGCGTCAGTACCTCGCCGCCGCCGTGACTGAGCACAGGGTGGGTCATGCCTACCTGTTCCTTGGTGTCCCCGGTGCGGGCCAGGCCGAGGCCGCCATGGCGCTCGCCAAGTGCATCATCTGCGAGGATGACGGCTGCGACGCCTGCGACGAGTGCATTCGCGTGGCGCACAAGACCCACCCCGACGTCCACTGGATCGCCCCCGAGGGCGCCTCGGGCTACGTGGTGGAGCAGGTGCGCTCACTCATCGAGGATGTCTCGCTTGCGCCCATCCGCGCTGCCTCCAAGGTCTACATCATGGAGCGCGTGGAGACCCTGCGTGACACCAGCGCAAACGCCCTGCTCAAGACCATCGAGGAGCCACCCGCCGGCGTTGTCTTCATCCTTATGGCTCGCACGGCCGACGCGGTGCTGCCCACCATCGTCTCGCGCTGCCAGCTCGTCCCCTTCCGCGTGAGCGAGCCTGCCGAGGCCGCCCGCCGCGTGGCGCTCACCGTCGGCATCGCCGAGGACGACCCGGCCGCCCGCATCGCCCTTGCGGTGGCCGGCACCCCCGAGCGTGCCTGCGAGTACCTGCGCACGCCGGCTCGCCGCGAGGCCCGTCGCCTCATGGTGCGCACGCTGGGAGAACTTGCCCGCGACGACTCCTGGGACATCCTGTGCGCCGCTCGCGACCTGGCGGCGGCCGCCAAGGTCGAGCTCGACGATGTGGCCACCCAGCAGGCCCAAGATGCCGAGCAGAGCGCCGACTTCCTCTCCTCCAAGGCGCAAAAGCTTGTGGAGCAGCGCAACAAGCGCGAGCTAACCGCCCGCGAGCGTTCGGGTATCATAGAACTTCTATCGGCGGCCGAATCGCTGCTCAGAGACGTGCTGCTGCGTCTCGAGGGAGTGGACGAGCCCATCGTGAACGCCGATTCCACGGACGTGGTCAGCCGCATTTGCGAGCGAACGAGCACGAGCGGCGCCCTCGCGGCGCTTGCCGCCGTTTCCGCCGCGGCAGATGACCTCGCCCACAACGTATCCCCTCAGCTGGCCCTTGAGGTCATGCTTTGCACTTGCAAGGAGGCACTATGCCCACCGTCATCCCGGTGAAGTTCGCCTATGCCACGCGTGAGCTGTGGTTTGATCCGTCAGACACTGGCGCCGTAGAGGGCGACCACGTCATCTGCTCAACCGAGCGTGGCCGCGAGCTGGGCCTGGCCACGGGCGACCCGTATGAGGTCGACGAGGCCGAGCTCAAGCACAAGACCGATGGCGCTGCGCTCAAGAACGTGATTCGCGTGGCCACCGAGGAGGACCTCGAGCAGGCCGACAAGCTCGCCCAGAAGGGCGACGCCGCCATGCCCGTCTTCCGCAGGCTCGTCTCCAAGAGCGGTCTGGACATGAAGCCCGTGGGTGTGGAGTACATCTTTGGTGGCGAGAAGGTCGTGTGCTACTTCTCGGCCGATGACCGCGTGGACTTCCGCCAGCTCGTGCGTGACCTTTCCCGCGAGCTGCACGAGCGCGTGGACATGCGCCAGGTGGGCGTGCGCGAGGAGGCGGCCTTTGTGGGCGGCTTTGGCCACTGCGGCCAGGAGCTGTGCTGCGCGCGTTTTGGCAGTGGCTTTGAGCCCGTCTCCATCCGCATGGCCAAGGAGCAGGACCTGCCCCTCAACTCCAATAAGATCAGCGGCGCGTGCGGCCGCCTCATGTGCTGCCTGCGCTACGAGTTCGAGGCCTACCGCGACTTCAAGCAGCGCGCGCCCAAGAAGAACGCCGTCATCCAGACGCCGCTCGGCACGGCCAAGATCGTCGAGTACGACACGCCCAAGGAGCAGCTTGCCCTGCGCCTTGAGAACGGCAAGCAGATTCGCGTGCCGCTCGCCGAGATGAAGGCCAGTGAGGCTGCCTGCAAGAAGAGCGAGGAACTGGGCTGCCCCTGCAGGCCCGACACCGTGCTGCGCGAGACGATGGACCGCCTTGCTAGCCCCGAGGTGCGCGCCGCCCTCGAGGAGCTCGACCGCAAGAACGGCCTTATCCCCGAGCCGAGCGTCTCCGAGGACGACCTGTTCGTGAACGAGGAACGCGGCGGCGGGCGTCGTCGTCGCAACAAGGGCGGCAACAAGGGTGCCGTTGCTGCGCCGGCTGGCGAGCAGACTACCCAGGCCGAGGGCGAGGGCGGCGGCCGCAAGCGTCGCCGTCGCAAGACCGTCGAGGTGAGCGGTGACGCCGCCGAGAAGCTCCCTGGCCAGAACAACATGGACGAGGCCAAGCAGAGCGCGCCCGGCGAGGGCAGGCGTTCGCGTAGGCGCCGCCACCACGCCGAGGGCGAGGCTGGTTTTGAGGCCACGCAGGAGACGCGCGAGCGTCGCAGCAGGGGCGGCCAGGGTGGCTCGGCTGCCGGTCGCGACGATGCGCCTCAGCGTGCTGCCAAGGCGAATGGCCAGGATGGCCGCGCTGAAGACGGCGAGCAGCCTGCCAAGAGCCGTCGCCGTCGTAGGCGTCCGGGCGACAAGGGCGGTGCTGCCGAGGGCGAGCAGACCCAGCAGCCTCGCGCCCAGCGTACTCGTCGCCCCGGTGACAAGGGCGGACAGGCTGGCGAGGCCCAGCGTGGCGGCAAGCAGGGCGGCCAGGCCGGTGACGCCCAGCGCGGCAAGTCCGGCGACCGTGCCGGTGCGCCTCGCGGCGAGCAGGCGGCGGGCCAGTCATCCGGCGACGGTGCCCCCAAGCGCCGCCGTCGCCGCCACAAGTCCAGTGGCTCCGAGGGTGGCAACCAGGGCGGCAACGCGGAGTAGCGCCCGGAAGGCGTATGGCGACGTGGTCGGTTTTGCTTGAGTTGACGACAGGACTGGCGATCTCAAGCTTTGACGTCAGTATGGGCAATGCGGCTCGAAATGGCTGAACCGGGGCCCATGGGCGCATGGGACGTGAGCCTGAAACGCTCGATTCGCCCTGATCGTATTGCTGAGCAGCTGCGAGGCAACGATAGCTTTTCCGACGCAATCGCATAACAAGAACCAAACGGCGAGGGGCCACACGCCTCTCGCCGTTTTTTGTGGCCGGGCCAGGCAGATGGCGGAGCGTCGGACAGCGCGGGGTTCCGCAAGCGGAGGCGCAGCGGCAGGGCCACGGGAGCTGGTT
>CAVHWW010000035.1:0-4108 GCA_963639715.1 Acutalibacteraceae bacterium | reverse complement strand
CCTACTTCCAGGAGGAGTCCATCTTTGTGACGCACTCCAACCTCAACCCCAACGCTGCGCTTTGCGTCTCCATCCTGGCGCTCATCGCCAACATCCTGGCCATCGGCTACATCGCCTACCGCGCCAAGAAGCTCGGCCGCAACCCCTACAAGCAGGACGTCTTTGAGGGGACCAAGGATTGGGACGAGGCCACCGCTCGCCGCGGCGCCGTGGACTACGCCCACCAGGCCTAAGCGCAGGACCTAAGCGCAGGCCAGCTTAGCCGCGCAGTGGTACCCCGCCACGCATAAGCTCGCCAAGCAGCCTGTAGCGACGGCTACTACGTAAGACATGAACCGCAGGGAGCCCAGACGCCCCCTGCGGTTTTCTTTTATGTGGGAGTGCCCATGGGGAAGCGAGCGCGGCTTTGCGAGGCGGCCCATCAAGCATCTTATGCGGGAGAGCACGTGGGAATGCGGACGCAGCTTTGCGAACCACCCCATCACCCATCTTTAAAGGTCATTTTGCCAGCCAGCAGTAGTAGGCTGTACCTTGGCAAATTTGAAAGAAGAACGGCCGCATCAAGACGCTGAAAAGCGAGTCGTGCGGCCGCAAAACAGAAAGAACTCCCCCATGGCATACCCCATCTTTGACATGCACTGCGACACGGCCGACAGGCTCGTCCGTCGCGCCCTCCCCGCCGATTACAACCAGGTCGAGGGCATGAGCTTCTGCATGTCCGACGACGACCCGTCAGACCCCTGCAACCTCGCCTCGAGCGCAGGCCACATCTCGCTCGATAAAATCGGCGACACGCCTTGGGCCCAGTGCTTCGCCTGCTTCGTCCCCGACGAGCTTAGCCCCGAGCAGGCTTGTGACTTCCACTCCCGCGTGATGCGCAACCTCGCCGAGCAGGCGGCCCTCAACGCCGACCGCGCTACCACCATCGACTTCGCGCACGAGATTCGCCCCGTGCTCGAGGGTGAGGGCGAACCCCACGTCGCGGCCATCCACACCATCGAGAACGCGCGCATGTTCGCCGCCGACCTCGGCCTCGTTGAGAACTACGCCCAAAACGGCCTGCTTATGGCCTCCCTCAGCTGGAACGCCGCAGGTCCCCTGGCCAGCGGCCATGACACCGGCGAGGGCGTCACCGAGGCCGGCCGTGCCGTCATTCGCGAGATGGCGCGCCTGCACGTGGCGCTCGACGTCTCTCACCTCAACGACCGCTGCTTTGCAGAGGTCGCCCGTCTCACCGACGAGCCGCTCGTTGCCAGCCACTCCAACTCCCGCGCCCTCTGCGGCCACAGGCGCAACCTCACCGACGAGCAGTTCTGCGAGATTCGCGACCGCGGCGGCGTAGTGGGTCTCAACTACTGCACCTACTTCCTCGTGGACGACGCGAAGGGCGAGCGCGGCGCAGCCATCTCCTATGACGAGATTTGCGCCCATGTTGAGCACTGGCTCGAGCTTGGCGGCGAGAACGTCGTGGCGCTCGGCAGCGACATGGACGGCTGTGCGACGCCGGCCGTACTCGACGGCGCCGACAAGGCCCCGGCCTTCCAGAGCTACCTCGAGAGCCGCTTTGGCGCTGAGCTCACCCGCAAGCTTTGCTACGAGAACGCGCTCAGCTTCTTCGAGCGCTACTGCGGCTAGGAGGGGCGATATGGCACAAGAAAAGGCACGCATCCCCAAGGGCAAGTTTCTGCCTGTGCTCGCACTCACCATCTCGGGCTTTATCTTCAACTGCTCCGAGTTCATGCCAATCGGCCTTCTGAGCGACATCTCCGCAAGCTTCTCCATCTCGCAGTCCACCTGCGGCATCATGATCTCGGCCTACGCCTGGGCCGTCATGATCTTGTCCGTGCCGCTCATGATCGCAGCCTCGCGCGTAAGCCCGCGCAAGCTCGTCATCGCCGTCGTCATCCTCTTTGGCGCAGGCCAGCTCTTCACCGCGCTCGCACCCACCTTCGCGCTGCTCGTGGCGGCAAGGCTCGTCGTCGCGGCCGCCCACGCCATCTTCTGGTCAGTGGCCTCCCCCTTCGCCGTGCGCGTGGTTGGCGAGGAGAATGGCTCGGCCGCCATCGGCATGGTTGCCGCTGGCACCTGCATCGCCTCGGTGGCCGGCCTACCGATTGGCCGTGCCGTCGGCATCGTGCTTGGCTGGCGCCTCACCTTCGGCGCCATGACCCTGCTCACCGCGCTTGGCGTGGTCATGCTCTCCCTCGTCTTCCCCAAGATCGAGGCAAGCGGAAGCTTCTCGCCCTCCCAGCTCAAGGGCCTTGCCAAGAACCGCACGCTCATGGCCATCTACGTGATGCTCGCTCTGCTCATCACCGGCTATTTCACCGGCTACTCCTACATCGAGCCCTTCCTTGCCCAGGTGGGCAACGTCGAAAGCGGCACCATCACCATCGCCCTCATGGTCTTCGGCCTTGCTGGCCTCGTCGGGAGCCGCCTGTTCACGGCCCTCTACAAGAAGTGCCGCAAGCCCTTCCTCGCCCTCTCGATAGCCGGCATCCCGCTTGCGCTCATCCTGCTCGTCCCCCTGAGCGGCAGCACCGCTGGGGTATTCTTTGACTGCGTGATTTGGGGCATCACCGCCACGACCTTCACCGTAGCCTGCCAAGACGAGCTCATCGCCGTTACCAGCACCGAGGAGTCCGCCGTGGCCATGTCGATCTATTCGGCCATCTACAACCTCGGCATCGGCTTTGGCTCCTTCATCGGGGGCAAGGTCGTTGACGGGCCCGGCCTGGGCTACATTGGCTACTTCGGCGGCGCCATCGCCCTTTGCGCGTTCATATGGTGCATCCTGAGGCTCCTCCCCCAGCTGCATCCGACCGAGGTGAAGTAGGGGCGCTGTAGACAGGCTACGTGGCTAGCAAGCCTTGGATACGAGCCTCCAAATCGCCCTTGCCATACAACACCGCCAGTATCTTTACCACTTCGCCGTCAACCACATAAAGCAGCACGTAGTTGCCCGAGCGAGCCAAACGCAGCTCGGAACCTGAAGCGCATAGACAAAGCGCCCTGTTTCTGAACGGAAAGGACTCGAGCGCTCTTGCGGCACTGAATATCAAGTCAACCGTGCGGATTGCAGCGGCACGATTGCACAGCCGGTTCTCAATGTAGTCTCGAATCGAGCGAATATCCTCCTTCGCCCCTTCGAGAATCCTCACCTCGTACTTGCGGGGATTATCTTCCATGCCGCTCAGCCCATGAGTTCGGCATATGCCACGTCCAGAGAGACTCCCTCTTCAGTCGACGCCTGGAGAGCCCGTTCCTTGATTAAGTGGGAAAGCTCGGCGTCCGTCATACGGTCGGCATCGACGGAACGTGGAGCGGCGGGCAGCTTGGGAGAAAACGGAATGCCACCCGTAAGGACAATCTGCTTGAGGTACATCGTGATTGCAGTCGACATCGGAATGCCAAGCTGGTCAAGAACCCCCTCCGCCTCCCTCTTCACCTGAGGGCTAACGCGAAGGTTGAGCGTAGCGGTCTTCTCCATTGCTGCCTCTCTCCGTCCTGCTTGCAGTTCGAGCAATTGTAACGCTTTTGTCATTACAGTTGCTCACGTTATCGCCTCAACCAGCGGGCGCAAGAAGAGGAGGCCATCCGGACGTCTGACCGAGCAGCCTCGCTCGAAATGTTGCGGGCAATTGCGGCTGGCACCTGCGGCGCCTTGCGGCGGAACCGGCGTCAAGGGGACGCGAGGGGGGGGTCATGGCCAAGTCAATCCCATCAGGCGAACCGTCGACCTCGCACCGGGAAACCCTTCCCATAGCGCATGCACAAGATGCGAGAAGAACGTCGAGGCAATAGTTTTGAGCCTGATTTAAAGGAGTTTCAGCCGTCCCAAGCTCGACACTCAAACTAGCTGCCCTGCGGTCGCACCCAAGCTGATGAAGTAGAATGATTCGCGGACATACCAGGGTTGGGGGCGCGCTATACAAGGCGCGCCCACGCATGTAAGGAGAGCCCGTGAAACGCACCAAGATCGCGCAGATTCACGCTGATGCCGAGGCCTTCGGCGGCCAGAGTGTCACCGTCGCTGGGTGGACCAAGTCCGTTCGCGACATGAAGAACTTCGGCTTCGTGACCCTGAACGACGGCAGCTGCTTTGCCG
>CAVHWW010000034.1:0-16240 GCA_963639715.1 Acutalibacteraceae bacterium | reverse complement strand
CGCCAGTGGCGGACGTTGTTCTCCCAGATGTAGGAGTAGCCCTTGGCGAGCTCGCGCGCGGTCTTGGGCTTCTGGCCGGTGACGTCCTCGATGTCGGTGGACGGCACGTCCATGAGGCCCTCGGCGATGGAGCCCTCGTTGGTCACCATGTCGTTGCCGCACCAAGGCACGGGCGCCTGCGAGAAGTCCTCGGTCGCGGTGCGCGGGATGTGCATGGAGTCGAGGTACTCGAAGAACTCCTCGTGGGAGACCGGGCAGTACTCGATCTGACGGCCGGAGAGGTCGCTGATCATCGCGGCGAGGTCGCGCTGAGAGAGGCTCTCGCAGCCGCAGGCCTTGTACGTGCGGTTATCCTCGCCCTTGCCGAGCAGCAGCGCGGCGGCCATGCGGGCCACGTCGTCCTTGGGCACGTAGGTGGCCTTGCCCTCGCCGGCGGTGGTGTACCACTTGTTGCCGCTCATGAGTGCGAGCATCACCGAGGTGGTGAGGTAGTTCTCGAGGTAGAGGTTGTCCTGCATGAAGTTGTACTTGATGCCGGTCTGCTCGGCGCGCTCACGGATGTAGGCCTCGGTGGCGGTGTGGTCGGGCGTCACGTAGACGTGGGCATAGCGCGGGTCAGAGGCACCGAGGAACGAAGTGTAGGTGAGGTGCTTTACGCCGGCGGCGATGGCGGCGTCAACCACGTTCTTGTGCTGCTGGACGCGGATCTCGCCGATGGTGACGGCGCTGACGATGTAGATGCGGTCGCCGCCCGCGAAGGCCGCGGTCATCTCCTCGACGTTGTCGTAGTTGGCCTGGCGCACGGCGACGCCGGCGGCCTCCCACTTCTCGCGCTTCTCGGGCTTAAGCCAGTCCATGTTGGGGCAGGTGAAGATGAGGTTCTCTGCAGGGACCTCGGCGAGCATGAGCTCGGCGACGCGTCCTCCAAGCTTTCCGTCTACGCCGGTAACGATGTAGTTCATGCGTATCTCCAGTTCGAAATCGACCTTTTCGTACGCCTGAATTCTACGGTCGATTCATTAGCTATATCGATTGATAAGCCTTATCATCGATTCGTATTGCTTATTGATGGGTGCGCAGACGGCATGACGGAAGGAGCCACTATGAACTCCAAGCAGGTGGAGTGCTTCCTTAGCGTGGCCGAGACGCTGAACTTCACCAGGAGCTCGCAGCTGCTTTTTGTCTCCCAGCCAACCGTGACGCACAACATCGCGGCGCTCGAGGCGGAGCTTGGCTACAGGCTCTTCGAGCGTGCGGGTAAGACCGTGAGCCTTACGCCCGCGGGCGCGCATCTATACCGCTCGCTCAAGTCGATTGGGGTTGACCTGCAGAACGCCGTGCTGCGCGCCAAGCTCTTTGGCGAGGGCTACAAGCGCGAGCTGGTGGTTGGCTGCGGCTCGTCGGAGTACGAGGAGTCCTTCTTGCCTGGCGTCGTCAGGCGCTACCGCAAACAGTGTCCCGACGTGCACCTCTCGTTTGAGATGGGCCCCATGCGCGAGAAGCTCGCCCTGCTGCACGAGGGCAAGATCGACCTTCTGCTTGCCACCTCTAAGGCCTCAGCCGACCTTGCACGCTTTGAGTTCGTTGAGCTGCGTTCCTATCCGCTCGTGTGCGTGATGAGCCAAACGAACCGCCTTGCGGACCGCGAGCTGGTGGGCATGGATGACCTGGCGGACCAAAGCCTCGTGCTGCTTGACGATGCCTGCGCCCCGCCCGAGATTGGCGAGCTGCAGCGCACGCTCGAGCACCGCTACCAGGCAAACGTCATCCAAAAGGTGCAAGACATGCGCATGGGGCACCTCGTAATGCTGTGCGACATGGGCGTGGCCGTGATGCCCCAGTTCAAGTTCAATCCGGTTGAGGGGCTCGTTGCCGTCCCGTTCGAATGGGAGACCAAGATCCCTTATGGCGTGCTCGTGGCGGCAGGCGAGCGGCGCGACCACGTGTGCGAGTTCTTGCGCCTGGTGAAGCAGGGCTTTGCGCGCCTTGCGCAATGAGTTATCGAGCTTTTGCGAACACGTGGTTCTAGCTGCATTTTTTGGTAGGGTAGAGCAGTTGATTCAAATGCGTCGCACTGGACGCTTCCTTCGCGGCTTTCAGCAGGCGAGGCGAACCCCGGCTGCCGCTACGCCAGTCATCGCGGCGCTTGCGCGCCACGTTCCAAATGAAAGCAGGTAGAGCATGTCGCTCACAAGGCCCCAGATCAAGCAGCTCCGCAGCCTCGCGCACCACCTCGAGCCCGCCGTTATCGTTGGCAAGTCCGGCGTGACCGGCAACACCGTGGACCAGGCCAACGCCTACATCGAGAAGCACGAGCTCATCAAGTGCTCCGTGCTCGACACCTGCATGCTGGGCACGGCCGAGGCCGCCAACGAGCTTGCCGAGGCCATCAATGCCGAGGTTGTGCAGGTCATCGGCCGCAAGTTCACCCTCTATCGCGAGACCTCCCGCGAGGGCGTCGAGAAGATTCACCTGGCCTAGCCCGACCGGCCTGGTCGCGGCATAAAGTGTCGCCCATACTCAAGTAACGCAAAAATCCCCTGCCAGCGGCATTGCTGGCAGGGGATTTGCGTTTTGGTTGAGTTGCCTCGCTTTGGCCTGCGTGCGGGATGCTTGTGTGCGGGCCGGCAAATAAGGCTCTCGTTTGTGGATGCCTATACGGCTGTCTCTACTTAGGCGCCGCTCGAGCAATCCTGAGGTACACCCTAGCTCTGGGTCGCGTACTCCTGGATCACCTGGGTAGCGCGTTCATTGCGCATCTGGGTGGAAAGCAGCAGGCCAACCACGGCGAGCACCAACACGAAGGCAAAGCCGTAGTGCGAGCCCATGGTGGCGCTGGCCTGGGCGTCGGCGCCAGCGGCGATGGCGGTGTTCTCGCCGGCCGAGAGCATGCTCGTGGCAAGGGCGGTGCAGACAGCGCCGCAGACCTGCTCCATCGTGTTGAGGATGGTCGAGCCGTCGGTGCCCATCTCGGCGGGCAGGGAGTTCAGGCCGTTCGTCTGGCAGGGAGACATGGCCATGGGAACGCCGATCATCAGCAGGATGTGCGCGCAGATGACGTAGCCGATGGAGGTGGTCGTGGTGGTGAAGAGCATCATAACGGCGCCCACGCACGAGATGGCAAAGCCGCAGCGTGCGGGAATGGCGGCGCCGATTCGGTCATAGAGCTTGCCCGAGTAGAGCGACACGCCGGCGTTGATGATGCCGCCGGGCAGCATGAGCAGGCCCGAGATGGTGACCGAAAGGCCAAGGCCGTTCTGGGCGAACTGGGGGAGCAGGTACATTGCGGCGAGCGTGATGCCAAAGTTGACCATGACGAGGACGGCCGAGATGCGGAACTGCTTGATGGAGAAGGCGCGCAGGTTGAGTACGGGCGTATCGCTGCTGAGCTGCCTGCGGACGTAGAGCACGAGCGCAACCACGCCCACGATGAGAGCGCAGATGACGCCGGCCGAGCCCCAGCCGAGCAGGCTGGAGAGGCCAAAGCCGAGTACGATGCCGCCAAAGCCCAGGCAGGAGAGCACGCAGGAGGCGCCGTCGACGGCAGGGCGGGTGAGCTCGTAGGGGCTTACGAGGTAACGGGCGCAGAAATAGAGTGCCACGGCCATGACGATGGCGAAGATGAAGAACAAGGCGCGCCAGGAGAACCAGCCAAGGATGACGCCGGAAAGCGAGGGGCCGATGGCGGGCGCGAACATGATGATGAGCGTCATGAGGCCCATGGCGCTGCCGATCTTGGACTGCGGGAACACCTCGAGCACGACGGCGAACATCATGGGCAGCACAAGGCCCGTGCCGATGCCCTGGATGAGGCGGCCTGCAAGGGCGATGCCAAAGGTCGGGGCGAGCGCGCTCATGAGCGAGCCCACAAAGAAGGCGCCGAGCGCAAACAGGGTAAGTGAGCGGGTCTTGAACCACTTCATGAGGATGCCCGCAAAGGGAAGCACGAGGCCAATGACCAGCATGTAGCCCACGACCATCCACTGCGCGAGCGCCGTGGTGATGCCGAAGACCTTCGTAAGCTGGGGAAGCGCCACGTTAAGGGCGCTTTCGGAGAACATGCCGATAAAGCCTCCAAAGTAGAGGCCCATCATAGCGAGGTGGGGATGCTCACAGTGGACGCGAGCGGTGTCTTGGGTGGAGCTCACCGATAGATCAAATCCTTCCTGGTGAACCGGGCGCCCGCGCTATGCAGGTGGGGTGCGCGTACGCCGCGGTCGGGTTTGCCAGGGGAGGGGCCACCCGCCCTGGCCTTACCGTCGCCATCGCCGGCGGGACGCTCGTGGCCCCGAACGCCGTGCCGAACAAATCGCGACGGGAGCCCTTGTTTCCCAATTGGAGGAATTGAATCAGCACATTTTTAGAAATCTCAGAACCATGCTGATTTGGGCGTTTCTGCTACGCGCGAACCGTTCCCCGGACGGATGCTGTCTTCTACGGGTCGTTAGGTTTTGGCAATCCATTGAGGGGCAGAATAGGCCGCGTATGCGGCTTTGGAGAGGAGCCAACAATGGAAGATAAAACGTATGCACCCAAGAAGGGCAGCTACGACGTCATAGTCATCGGAGCTGGTGTGGCAGGTTGCTGCTGCGCCCGTGAGCTCGCGCGATATGAGCTGAGCGCCTTGGTGGTGGAGGGTGGCAACGACATCGCTTGCGGTGCCACGCGCGCCAACTCCGCCATCGTCCACGGCGGGTATGATCCCGAGCCCGGCAGCCTTAAGGCACGCTACAACGTCGCTGGCTCCAAACTCTATCCCACCTGGGCTGCCGAGCTTGGCTTTGCCTTCTCCAACAACGAGAGCCTGGTCGTCGGCTTTGACGAGGCTGACCGCGACGCCATCCAGGCGCTCTATGAGCGTGGAGTGCAAAACGGCGTGGAGGGCCTTTCGGTCATCTCCGGCGACGAGGCCCGCGAGCTTGAGCCGTGCCTTTCGCCCGAGGTGACGTGCGCCCTGCGCGTGGGGACGGGCGGCATCTGCAACCCGTATGAGGTGGCACTCTCGAGCCTGGAGAATGCCATCGCCAATGGCGCTGAGCTTGCGCTTTGCTCACCCGTTGAGAAGGTGGAGAGGGATGGCGACGGGTTTGCCGTTGTGCTCGCGAGCGGGCAGCGTATTGCGGCACGCGCCGTGGTCAACGCCGCCGGCGTCCATGCTGACGAGATTCACAACCAGCTCAGCGCCCATAAGCTCGAGATAACACCGGTGCGTGGCGAATATTTGCTGTTCGACCCCGCGATTGAGACGCGCTTTTCGCGCACGGTCTTCCAGGTGCCCACGGCCAAGGGCAAGGGTGTGCTCGTGAGTCCCACCATTCACGGCAACCTCTTCGTGGGGCCGAGCGCCACCGGCCAGGACGACAAGGACGAGCTTGCTACCAGCGCAGATGGCCTGACTGGCATTGTCGAGGGCGCCAAGCGCACCTGGCCGGGAGCCTCCACCCGCGGCGTCATCACCAACTTCTGCGGAGTCCGTGCCAAGGGTACCAACCATGATTTTGTTATCGGCGAGCCCGATGACGTGCCGGGCTTCTTTGACATTGCCTGCTTTGAGTCACCGGGTCTCTCGAGCGCGCCGGCCGTTGCGGTAGACGTTGCCTTCGGCGTGGCGGAGCGCTTGGGTGCTGGCAAGAAGGCCGACTTTGACCCGCATCGCGACCTGCGCCGCCACCTTGTCTTTATGGACGAGGCCGAACGTGAGGCGGCAGTTGCTGAGGACGCTGCCTGGGGTCATGTGGTCTGCCGCTGCAGTACGGTGAGCGAAGCCGAACTTGTGAGCGAGCTGCATGGCCTCGTGCCCGTGATTGGGCTCGACGCCCTTAAGTGGCGCACGGGCGCCACCATGGGCCGCTGCCACGGCGGCTTCTGCACGCCCGAGATTCTGCGCATCATGGCCCGCGAGCAGGGCCGCGCCCCCGAGGATGTTGACAAGCGCCTTGCGGGCTCGTGGATGGTTGCGAGCTCAAGGCCCGACTACGTGGAGCTTGCGCAAGGGGAGGGCGGTGCCGCGTGCGGCTCCGAGTCTTCGGATTCCTGTGATGCTGCCAATAAACCCCAGGTAGATACCTACTCGTATGACGTCGTTGTTATTGGTGGCGGCGCTGCCGGCATGGCAGCAGCTGCGTCGGCTCGTGAGCACGGTGCCAATAAAGTCCTGCTTATCGACCGTGAGAAGACGCTCGGCGGCATCATGCGTCAGTGTGTCCACAATGGCTTTGGCCTCAAGCGTTTCTCCGAGGAGCTTTCGGGCCCCGAGTTTGCCGCGCGTGAGTCTGCGCAGCTCGACGGCGTTGAGGTTTGGGCTGGTACGAGTGTCATAAAGCTGCAGGCCAGCGTGGTCGATAGTTCGGGCTCGCGCCCCTGTTCGGTGCTTGAGGTGCTCCGTCCCCAGGGCGCTTGCGTGGTCAGCGCCGCAGCCGTGGTGCTCGCTACCGGATCGCGCGAGCGCGGCTTTGGCGCACTCAACATCGCCGGCGAGCGTCCTTCGGGCATCTATACCGCGGGCTCTGCCCAGGCGCTCATCAACCTGCAGGGCTGCCTGCCCGGCAAACGCGCCGTCATCCTCGGTTCGGGTGACATCGGCCTCATCATGGCTCGTCGCATGACGCTCGAGGGCATGGAGGTCGAGGGTGTCTACGAGCTGCTGAGCTACCCAAGCGGTCTTCGTCGCAACATCGTTCAATGCCTGGATGACTTTGGCATCCCGCTGCATCTCTCGCACACCGTCGTGGCCACGCATGGCCGCACGCGCCTTGAGTCCGTTGATATCGCCGAGGTCGATCCGGCCACCCGTCGCCCCATTCCGGGCAGCGAGGTCAACGTCGCCTGCGATACCCTCGTGCTTTCCTGCGGTCTCATCCCCGAAAACGAGCTTGCTCGTGAGGCGGGCATCGAGCTTTCGGGTGCCACGGGTGGCGCCGTTGTGGACGAGCGCCTGGCCACGAACGTTCCCGGCGTCTTTGCCTGCGGCAATGCCCTGCATGTGCACGACCTGGCCGATCTTGCGGCTGGAGAGGGCGACGTTGCCGGTGCCAGTGCCGCCGCCTGGGCTACCGCGGCTGAGTCTGCGTCGGGCGGGGAAGGCGAGGCCATCGAGGTCGTTGCCGGCCCTGGCGCCAACGCCGTGGTGCCGCAGCGCGTGAGCGCGGGTGCGTCCGGCAAGGTAGCCCTCACCTTCCGTCCGAGGTCGGTTGCCAAGGACGTTCGCTTCGAGGCCGTGGGCATCTCTGCTGACGGTACCGAGCAGGTTCTCAAGAGCCGCAAGGCGCGTATTGCCGTACCGGCCGAGATGGAGCGCCTCGAGTTCGACGCCAACGCTGCCAAGGGCGTTTCTCGAATTGAGGTCCGCATGGTGGAGACCGCGACAGATGCGGCAGCTCAGAAGGGAGGCGAGTAGCATGGCGTACCCCGAGAAGCTCGAGCTCACCTGCGTCTGCTGCCCCATGGGCTGCACTCTCGAGGTCGAGCGCACGAGCGCCACTGAAGCTACCTATTTGGGAGGTGCTGGCTGCGCCCGCGGCAAGAAGTACGCTCCTGCCGAGGCCTTGCACCCCGAGCGCGTGGTGACCACCACCGTCTGCGTGCCGGGCTGCGCCGAGCCGCTCTCTGTGCGCACCTCGGCCCCGGTTCCGCGCGAGCTCATGGCCGAGGTGACGGCCGCCGCCAAGCAGGCTGCCGCGAGCCTGCGTGCGCCCATCGAGATCGGCGACGTCGTACTTGCGAACGTCTGCTCAACCGGCGTGGATGTGCTGGCCACCAAGCGGCTTGGCTAAGACGTTCGCTAGCGAAGGCGTGCTCGTGCGGCATCGGTGATGCATCGGCTTAAGGCCTCGTGCTGGCTACATTCATTTCCATGCGATAGGCGCTCGTGCGAGACGTATGCACGAGCGCCTATCTTCTGCTTCTTGTTAAGCTTCGGCATCAATAAACCGCGGCGTATGGCTTGTGTTTATGCATTCTTGACGTGCGATGGCTCGCGATTAGCCTTCTGCTGGCGCGACTAGCCTTCTGCCGGCCTCTGTTTTGTGAGTCGTTCGAGCAAAGCCTCGCGCTCGTTGGGGACCTGGCCGGCCATGACGGCGGAGAGGGTCTGGGACAAGATCTCGCCCACCTTGGGGCCGGGCTCAATGCCTTTTACGGCGATGACGTCGCCGCCCGAGATGGCGAGGTCACCCGCCCTCCAGCACACGCCGCTTGCGTCCAGCTCGCGCAGGGCATGGTCATATTCGTCGAGCTCAACGGCCCAATTCCTATACTCGGGTGACTTGGCGATGGCATCGGCGCGGCGTAGGTGCAGCATCTCGTGCATAAGCACCACAGTTTCGGTGCGTGTACGAGAGCCAGCGCGCCGATCGAGTTCGGCGATGAGCTTGAGGTAGGGCTTGCGCCTGCTTGAGGTGGGGCGGTCGTGCAGGCGAACGAGCGCCACGACGGGCCGGGCCAGCTCGCGTGGGATGGCGAGCCTACGCAGGATCTTGTCGGCCATCGCGGCGCCCTCGTGCGGATGCCCGTAGAAGTGCCCCTGGCCCTTCTCGTCTGTGGTGAAGCAACGAGGCTTGCCGATGTCGTGCAAAAGCGCGGCCCAGCGCAAGCGCTCGGTGGCAAGGCCGCCGGAGTAGAACTCCACGCCCTCCACCACGCGCGCGGTGTGCTCGTAGACGTCATAGGAGTGGTAGGGGCTCTGCTGCTCAAAGCCCACCATGGGTGCAAGCTCGGGGATGGCCGCGACCATGACCTCGCGCTGCTCGCGCAGGGCCCAGGCGGCGTGACCCGAGGCCAGGATGCCCCTGAGCTCGGTGCCGATGCGCTCGTTGGCAACGCCCGCGAGCGTGGGAGCCGCCTCGCGAAGGGCCGCCTGTGTTGTGCTCTCAATCTCAAAGCCAAGGCGGCAGGCAAACCTCACGGCGCGCAGCACGCGCAGGGCGTCTTCCGAGAAGCGCAGGGAAGGCTCGCCCACGGCGCGGATGAGGCCGCGGTCAAGGTCCTCTCGTCCGCCAAACGGGTCGAGCAGCCCGCGCACGGGGTGCCAGGCCATGGCGTTAACGGTGAAATCGCGGCGGGCAAGGTCCTCGCGCACGTCGGTAACGAAGGTCACGGAGTCGGGATGGCGCTGGTCGGAGTAGGCGCCGTCGATGCGGTAGGTCGTGACCTCCACCGGCTCGTGGTCCACCACGGCGGTGACGGTGCCGTGGGCCACACCCGTCTCGTGCGCCTCGATGCCGGCGGCGACGAGGGCCGCTTCGGTCTGCTCCCAGGGGGCATCGGTGCAAATGTCCACATCGTGGGCCGGAACGCCACGTAGGGCGTCGCGCACCCAGCCGCCGACGAACCAGGCCTCAAAGCCCGCGTCCTCGAGCGCATGCAGCACCGTCAACGCATAGGCGGGGGCAAGCTCTGGCGCAATCTGGGGCTTGGCGGTCATGGTTCTCCTTGACGTGCGTTGTCGTTCATCTTGGGGCGGTGCTTGGCGGCTGGTGTCGAGCTGGCGCTCGGCATCGTATGCCTCACAGGCGGCGTTTCGGCCACCCAGTGCGCAAAGTATAGCGCCGCTGGTATGCGCGGCATGTCCCGCTGCTCGCTTTGGGGACGAAGCTGAAGGGCTCCGTTCGCCCTCGTCCGTCTCGCGCGCGAGCATCCGTCCGCATGGGTACCAGCTTGCTTTTGCCTTTCCCTGCGCGCTCGCGTGAGTGCTACCCTAGCTCGCGGTAACCGTGATGCCGCGCCTGCGGCGCAAAGGAGGAAACATGGACGAGAACAAGCAAGTCACGCTCGAGGAACTTGGTGAGGTGCGCGAGGCCTTCCGTGCCAGCCGAGCCAACGTCATCGCAAAGAACGCCGTCACCGCTCAGGGCATCCGCGCTGTCGCGCGCGTTCCCGAAGCCGTGGCCGCCAACACCGGTACCTTCGACATTGAGGTGCGCCAGGGCAAGCGCTGCGACCAGGAGCGCTCCGGCCGCTGCTGGATGTTCGCAAGCCTCAACACCATGCGCGCCCGCGTCATCGAGCGCCTCAACCTCAAGACCTTCGAGCTCAGCCAGTCCTACCCGCTGTTCTTCGACAAGGTCGAGAAGAGCAACTGGTTCCTCGAGAACATTCTCGACACGCTCGATGAGCCGCTCGACGGCCGCCTTATGGCCCACCTGCTTTCCGATCCCATCGGCGACGGCGGCCAGTGGGACATGTTCCGTGCCCTCGTGAAGAAGTACGGCGTGTGCCCCAAGGAGGCCATGCCCGAGACGGCCTGCTCGCGCAACACCCGCGAGATGGACGACTATCTCACCCGCTACCTGCGCGGATGTGCTCGTCGCCTACGCGACAGCCACGCGGCCGGCGTTGGCGCCGACGACCTCGTCTCCATGAAGAAGGAGATGATGAACGAGGTCACGAGCCTGCTCATCACCTGCCTGGGCGAGCCGCCCGTGGAGTTTGACGTGCGCCTTCGCGACAAGGACGACAAGCTTGCACTTACCGGCACCTTCACCCCACAGCAGTTCTTTGACGAGGTCGTCCAGATGAACGTCGACGACTACGTGAGCGTCATCTCGGCCAACACCGCCGACAAGCCCTTCGGCCACACCTACACCGTGAGCCGCCTGGGCAACGTTGTGGAGGCTGGTGGCGTACGCTACCTCAACCTGCCCATCGAGCGCCTGAAGCAGCTTGCGGTGGCCCAGCTCTCTGACAACCTGCCCGTGTGGTTTGGCTGCGACGTTTGCCAGAGCTACCTGGGCAGGGAGGGCATCATGGACACGGCCTCGCTTGACGTGGACGGCCTGTTCGGCTTCCCGGTTGAGGGCGCCCTTACGCGCGCCGAACGCCTCGACTACGGTGAGAGCCTTATGACTCACGCCATGGTGCTCGAGGGCGTGAACCTTAATTCCGAGGGTGCCCCGACTCTGTGGAAGGTCGAGAACAGCTGGGGCGACGAGCGCGGCAAGGACGGCTTCGACTCCATCACCGACGCTTGGTTCGATGAGTACGTCTACCAGGTAGTTGTTGACAAGAAGTACCTCTCCGAGGAGGAGCGCTCCACCTACGAAACCGAAGAACCTCGTGTGCTTGCCCCCTGGGACCCCATGGGCTCGCTCGCCTGCATGCGCTAGGGATTTGCATGACAAGGCCTGGTCACAGACCCGTTCTGTGAGGGGGCCGTAGCGGAGCTCGCTTGGCCGCAGCCCTCGCTGCATCGCGATTGCGGGCCCAATGGACTGGGCCCCTCGCACTTCTGCACATAACGCCACCATCGGTGCCGTTCGCGTTTCTGTCGCGGGCGGCGCCGATTTGTATTGGCGTGTGATGCGTCTGAGGTCGCTGCAGGCGTGGGGGCCGCTTGCGTTTGAGATGACCGTGGGCGCGTGCGGTTTGAGGTGGCTGCATGTGTGGGACGAGCTTGTGTTTGACGTGGCCACAAGCGCGAAACATGCCTATCTACCTCGAGTTTCCCACTGGCCGAACAAATGTGCCGCCGAGCGTAATCAATTCGAAATATAGCCGGCTTTCCGGATAAGCTCAGTATTAGTTGATTCGGCTGCCTGGGGAGGAAGCCATGGGTTTGTTTGGAAGGCTGTTCGGCCGCGCTGCCGGTCGCAACGATTCATCAAGCACGCTCGCAAACGCCGCGGACAACGTGGTGATCGCCGCGCGGAGTGCCGCCGCGCCCGCCCCCGGTGAGGGCTGGGTCGAGGTGCCCGCTTTTCTCGACATGGAGGCAGGGGAGGAGCGCACGCTCGTCTCGGTCATCGCCTCGGCCATCGCGGCCGGGGACAACCCAAGCTCTGAAGTGGAAATCAGGCGCGTCGGTAGGGAGAACCCTGAATACCGGCGCGTCTCTCTTATAGCTGCGGCTATTGCCGCGGCTGATAGGCCTGACAGTTCGTTTAGCTGCGTAGGCGTCTACCGCCGCGCCACTCCAGGGGAGGAGAGCCATGTTGCGTAAGTTCAAGATCAAGATCGACGGCACCGAATATCTGGTGGAGATGGAGGAGCTTTCCGAGCCGGGTCAGGTCGCTGCCGCGCCTGTCGCTGCTCCCGCCCCGGCCCCCGCTGCGTCGGCGCCCACGCCCGCGGCTCCAGCTCCGGCCCCCGAGCCGGCTCCTGCGCCCGCTCCGGCTCCTGCCACGCCGTCGGTTCCCGCTGGCGCCGACGCCCAGACGGCTCCCATGCCCGGCAAGATCCTCGAGCTTAAGAAAGCCGTCGGAGAGCACGTCGAGCAAAACGACTGCGTCCTCGTGCTCGAGGCCATGAAGATGGAGAACGCCATCGTGGCCGAGCGCGCCGGCACCCTGAGCGCCGTCCACGTCACGGCTGGCCAGATGGTCAACCCCGGTGACGCCCTGTTCACCATCAGCTAGGAGGCTCCCATGGAGACACTGCTTGCGGGCGTCCAGGGCATGGCCGCCGAGCCCGGTCGCATCGTGATGATGCTTATCGGCTGCGCCCTGATGTACCTCGGCATCAAGAAGGAGTACGAGCCCACGCTGCTCGTGCCGATGGGCCTGGGTACCATCCTCGTGAACTTCCCCAACACCGGCGTGCTCGAGACGGGCGGCGAGGCGGGCCCCTTCCAGGTGCTCTTCGACGCTGGAATCGCCACCGAGCTCTTTCCGCTTCTGCTGTTCATCGGCATCGGGGCGATGATTGACTTCGGCCCTCTGCTGCAAAACCCGTTCTTGATGCTCTTTGGCGCTGCGGCCCAGTTTGGCATCTTCTTTACCTGCATTGTGGCTGTGCTTTTGGGCTTTGATATCAACGACGCCGGATCCATCGGCATCATCGCCGCAGCTGATGGCCCCACCTCGATCTTTGTGGCCAACGTGCTCAACTCAAAGTACCTGGGTGCGATTATGGTGGCGGCCTACTCGTACATGGCCCTTGTGCCGATCATCCAGCCGCCGGCGATTCGCGCCGTCACCACCAAGAAGGAGCGCCAGATCCGCATGACCTACCGTGCGGGCGAGGTCTCCCAGACGGCCAAGATCTTGTTCCCAATCGTCATCACCGTGGTGGCGGGCCTCGTGGCGCCGGTGTCGCTGCCGCTCGTAGGCTTCCTCATGTTCGGCAACCTGCTGCGTGAGTGCGGCGTGCTCGATAACCTCAGCTTGGCCGCGCAAAACGAGCTCGTGAATATCATCTCCATCGTGCTTGGCCTGGCGGTCTCCGTGAAGATGGTCTACTCGGAGTTCTTGCAGGTAGACACGCTGCTCGTCATTGCCCTTGGTCTGGTGGGCTTTGTGATGGACTCGGTTGGCGGCGTCATGTTCGCCAAGCTTCTGAACCTCTTCCGCAAGGAGAAGGTCAACCCGATGATCGGCGCCGCGGGCATCTCGGCCTTCCCGATGTCGAGCCGCGTCATCCAGAAGATGGCCACTGAGGAGGACCCGCAGAACTTCATCCTCATGCAGGCGGCGGGTGCCAACGTGGCTGGTCAGATCGCCTCGGTCGTCGCGGGCGGGCTTCTGCTCGCGGTGCTTGGTTAGGGGGACAAGATGCCTATTGCTGTGAACACTGAGGCGCTTGCCAAGTCGCTCGAGCTGCTTGCCCTCGGTTGGGGTGGAGACTTCCTCGTTCTGGGAATCATCGCGCTGGCCTCGCTTGCGCTGTGTCGCCTCTTCCCGCCAAAGGGTGATGGCGATGAGTAGTCCGCGCCACGTCGGCGTCTGCGAGACCATCCTGCGCGATGGCCAGCAGAGCCAAATCGCCACGCGCATGCCGCTTTCCGACATGCTGCCGGTCTTAGACAACCTTGACCGTGCCGGCTACCACGCGCTCGAGGTCTGGGGCGGGGCCACCTTCGACTCCTGCCTACGCTTTTTGAACGAGGACCCTTGGGAGCGCCTGCGTGCCATTCGTGAGGCAACGCCTCACAGCCGCCTGCAGATGTTGCTGCGCGGCCAGAACCTGCTCGGCTACAAGAACTACGCCGACGACGTGGTGCGTGCCGTGGTGAAGAAGTCCGTCGAGAACGGCATCGACGTCGTGCGCGTGTTCGACGCCCTGAACGATGTACGCAACCTCAAGACCTCCATCGAGGCCTGCCACGAGGCGGGAGGGGAGTGCCAGGCGGCGCTCAGCTACACCACGAGTCCCGTCCACACCGTGCCCTATTTCGTGGGCCTTGCCCGCGAGCTTGCCAACATGGGCGCCGACTCGCTGTGCATCAAGGACATGGCCGGCAACCTCACCCCGGCGGCTGCCTATGAGCTTGTGAGCGGCATCAAGGCCGAGTGCGAGCTACCCGTAGAGGTTCACACCCACGCTACGGCCGGCATTGGCGAGATGGCGCTGCTCAAGGCCGTGGAGGCTGGCGCCGACGTCATCGACTGCTGCCTGTCGCCCTTCTCGGGCGGAACCTCGCAGCCCACCACCGAGTCTATGGCCATCGCGCTTGGTGAGCTTGGCTATGACTGCGGACTCGACCTCGACCTGCTTGCCCCCGTGGTGGAGCACATGGACGGCGTTCGTGACCGCTTCCGCGCTGAAGGCAGGCTCAACGCTAAGGTCAAGGACATCAGCCCCAAGGCGCTTGTGTACCAGGTGCCGGGCGGCATGCTCTCCAACCTGCTCTCCCAGCTTACCGAGCAGGGGATGGAGAGCCACTACGAAGAGGTCCTGGCCGAGGTCCCGCGCGTGAGGGCCGAGCTGGGCTATCCGCCGCTCGTGACGCCGCTGTCGCAGATGGTGGGTACCCAGGCCGTGATGAACGTCATCTCCGGCGAGCGCTACAAGATGGTCCCCACCGAGATTCGCGACTACGTCCTTGGTCGCTACGGCGCAAGCCCCGCTCCCATCGATGATGCGGTGCGTGAGAAGATCCTCGCCGGTGCGCCCGAGGGCTCAGAGCCCATCAGCTGTCGACCCGCCGACCTCATTGAGCCGCAGCTTGAGGCCCTTACGGAGGAGATTTCCTGCTACGCCAGAAGCGAGGAGGACGTGCTGTCCTACGCGCTGTTCCCCAAGCAGGCGAGGGATTTCCTTGGCCGTAGGGAAGACCCCTTCTACGACGTGCCTGTCCAAACCGTGAACGTTACGGTAAAGGTCTAGCGATGGATTTGGCGCGGCCTGGGAACTCGAGAAGCCCGGGCCGCGCTTTGCGGTTTGGAGTTTTGCTCCGACTGGACTTACGTTGAGTTTGACGGGGCTGTTGTACTGAGCCTTCCGTTTGCTTTGGGACGTGAGCCGGCGAGTTGCTCGAGGTGCCTCGTGACCAGACGCATCTTTTCGGGCGTCCCTATGCCCCTTTGCCGCGGCCCCGACCCCTTCATTTCTTGGTACAAAAGGAGTTACTAGATGAGTTCAGAGACGAAGCGGCTCGATCCGCTCGAGATGACCCAGGCAGCGGCCTGCGCGGCCCTGCTTGCCGTGAGCGCATGGGTGACGGTGCCCTTCGGCCCGGTTCCCTTCACCCTGCAGACGCTTGCGCTCTCCTTCGTGGTGGTTGCGATGCCGGGCCGCGTAAGCGTGCTTGCGATTGGGTGCTACGTGCTCCTTGGAGGAGCGGGCGTTCCGCTCTTCTCCGGCATGCGGGGAGGTCTAGGTGTGCTTCTAGGTCCCACGGGCGGCTTCATCCTCGGTTTTTTGCTCTCTGTCGCGGTGGCCGCGTTTCTCCATCGCCTGATGGGGGAGGGCATCGTACGAGACGTCCTGTGTGCCGTGCTGGCCATTCTGTGCTCGCATGCCATTGGCGTGCTGTGGCTCGCGACTGTGGATGGCTATGGAATAGCTACGGCCTTTGCCGTGGGTTCGGCACCATTTCTCGTGCTCGACGCAATCAAGGCCGCCGGCGGCATAGCGCTCGCTAAGGCCGTTCGCGTCGCCCTGCCGCAGCTTGCGTAGGGTTTCTAACCACATGGCCGCGGGGTGTGCAAACGTAGGGTTTGCAGCCATCGCAAAACGTACACAAAATTCTTTTGAAAAAGGGCTTGCGTTGCTTTGAATTCTCCCGTATAGTTCTTCCTCGCGCCGAGACGCAGACAGGCATTCATTGGGATGTCGTCTAATGGCAGGACAGCGGATTCTGGTTCCGTCAATGGGGGTTCGACTCCCTCCATCCCAGCCAACGCCTGCCGGTCTTTCGCATATGGCCCGTTCGTCTAGCGGTTCAGGACGCCGCCCTCTCAAGGCGGAGATCACCAGTTCGAATCTGGTACGGGCTACCATGAGTTCTCCGGGACACTCCGAGTCCCATTACATATGGCCCGTTCGTCTAGCGGTTCAGGACGCCGCCCTCTCAAGGCGGAGATCA
>CAVHWW010000033.1:0-4885 GCA_963639715.1 Acutalibacteraceae bacterium | reverse complement strand
TCGGCGATGGGGGAGAACTGCCTTCCCGTCGTCCCCATCCGATGCGCGTAGACGAGGGCCCTCTTGCTATTTGGACCGCATCTCCAGTCGAGGTAGGGACAACCTGATGACGAGTCCTCGCCCCAAAGGTCGTGGCTCAGGTAAAAGTCGGGCTCCGTTTCGCTGGCTTGGGCCACGGGGTAGTCGATGGTGGTTCCGCCAACGCTGAGCCAAGCCGCGGCATCTTCGGGCAGGGCCGAGGAAGGAGTTCCCTCAGCCCTGCTTGAGATGGCACTGAGCTTTACGTGCACCTGCTTTGCGAGGGCCGCGTAATCTCCCTCGTCTTGGGCGCCATCCAGGATGGTTGTGCCACCCAAGACGAGGAGTGCAAAAGCCGCTGTAAACAAACTGCCCAGGACGGTCGTGAGAGCCCATCTTGCCCAGGGTCGCTCGCTCACTTTGCCCACTCGAAGGTGTAGCAGATCGAGCAGAGGTCGGTCGTTTCGATGGCCGCCTGCTGCGCGCGTTCACGCCATTCGCCCTCGCCGGAAACGGGCGAGACGCCTACCTTGAGCAGTTGGCTACTCTTGGCGCCAATCTGGAGCTGCTCGCCGCTTTTATCCGAGCCGTCCCAGCTGTGGATTTTCGCGCCGTCCCCTTCGATGTCGAGCTTGGCATCGGAGGGCATGCCCGTGACCTCGATCTTGTTAGCGCGAACCTTTACGACCGAGAGATTCTCGATGGCGTAGTCGCTCGGTACCACAACCGTGCCGTCCGCGAGGATTCGGCTGGGAAGGACAGCTGGGACCCTGACCGAGATGATTGGCTCGTAGGTAGCCGTGACGGTGAGGTCGGAACCGACCTTGGAGGTGTCCTTATCCCACCCGACGAAGCTCCATCCGTCGTGGTCGGGAGGCGTGACGTCTTTGGTCGACGTCCCATCGTCAACCGTCTGCTTCTCGAGTACCTCACCGGTGACGCCATCCTTAAAGGTGACGTTCCAGGTCTTTTGGAACGTGGCCGTGATGCTGTGGTCGCTCGTGACGTTGGAGAACTTGTAACTTGAAACGGCGCCCGCGCTCTTTCCGTCAACGATGACATCCTTGATTCGATAACCAGAGGAAGGCGAGACGGAGTACTCCTTTGAGCTTCCCGCCGAGATGAGGCTGTGGCCGTTTGGCGATATGGTGCCACCGGTTCCAGCGCTCGAGGAAATGACGTAGGGGATGTCGATGTAGAAGTCCCATCCGGCGTAGGTTCCGGCGGAGTCCCTGAAAACCGTCTCGATTGACGTGATGTGGTGTGAGCCGCCGCCCCTTACCGAGAAGCTTGCCTTTTGCGAGATGGTTTGGCCTGAGGTCGCGTACGAGCTCCAGTCCTCGCCGATGAAGGCACATTTGGTGCCGTTGTCGTAGATGGTCTTGGTCGTCGTGAACCAGGCCGCTCCGGATTTGCAGTACAAGTCGGTCTTAATGTCGACCTTCACTGAGCCGTCTGGATTGGCATCGGGATAGATGTAGTAGGCACAGGTCTGGATGGCGGTCTTGCCTTCGCTTCGCTTTACCTCGACCCATGTGCCGGTCTGCGACGAACGCGCCGCATTGGCCATAAGCGACCGCGCCTTTGAGCGGCTGGTTTGCTGGGGATAGGTCACGACAACGTCCTCGTCAAAGAAGTCGATATCGTCGGCCAGCGCGCAGACCGGGGAGCAAAGGCACATGGTGGCTGCGCACATCAGGGCTGCCCCCGCATGCAAGACATGCCTGCTAGTGTTCATGTTTTCCCCTCCTTAGCACGATGCAGGCCGCGCCGGCCGCAAGCAAAAGGACGAGGCCTGCTGCAACAAGCTGCCAAGCGCTTGCGGAGACGCCCGTTTGGGCGAGCGCGCCCACGCTGCCTGCTGGCTCCGGCGAAGCCTGGATGAGGTCGCCTCGAATGGTGACGTCGGTGCTTCCGCTTTCGGCGAGGGCGGCGGCAGGGCTCGAAAGCACGAGAGAGGCGAGTGCAAGTGAAAGCCTTTGGGAGAGACGCATCCGCCCTTTGTGCGCGGACGCCCTTGCGGGGTTCATTAGCCCTCCTTTGCGGCGTGTGCACCGGGCGCAAGCGTGAAGGTGACGGTGCCTACGTGGACCGGCGCACTGATATCGGTGGCCACTCGTCCGACGGAGCCGGCGGTCTCGAGCTTGATCTCGTCGGTTTCGACCTCGTTGTTCTGGTAGGTCATGTTCCACTGGGGCGACGAGATGCTGAAGCCATCCTCATTGTTCGCCGCGGTGGCGCTGACGATGGCGCCGGTGGGCCCGAGCATCCAGTTGATGGAGTCATCAGCGGCGCTCGTATCGTTGGAGTGTTTCCAGCCGTTGGTGGGCGTTACCTTGACGTTCGTTACCTTAAGGCCAAAGACGGAGAGGTTTTCGATCCGCAAGGCCTCGGAAGTGGGGCCGGTGAGGGTTCCGTCGCTTGCGGCAACGAAGGGGATTACCGTGGGAACTTTGAATCGCAGGTTGTTTTCGTCAGCCTGGACGGTGACGTTGGTCGTGCCGGTGTTGCCGGTTGCCGCGATGGCAGGTGCGGGCGAGCAGCCGATGAGTAGCGCCGCTGCGGCGCCACCTGCGGCGAGCTTGGTAAGCCTCGTGCGAACGTTTGTGACTTGTGCGGGCTTGTCGGGACGGGTCTTTCGAGAGGGCATTTTGTCTCCTTTCCTTGCGGGTTTCCCCGTTTGACGGCTTGTTGTGGTGGTATTTGTTCTCCACTGCCTAGGCGACGTTTTTCACGCTTACCTCGACAGCGGTGGGGGAGCCGTGCTCCTCAAGGGTCGATGCGTCGAGAGCCTGAACCTCGACCTTCGCTTCGCCTTCCTTGGCCTTGTCTGCCGTGATGGTCTCGATGCGTTCGCCAGGCATGAGAGCCTCCGACGTATAGAGCACCTCGGCTCCCTGTGTGATGGTGAAACGCTGGGCAAACTTGTTGTCCTCGACGTTTTCAAGGCCAACCTTGAGCTCGTGCGTCTCCTCGTTTAGGCGCAGGGTGGGCAGCACGCTTACGGTCATCATGTTTTCGGAGACTTCCTGGTCGAGCTCGGCCTGGATTTCTTCACGCGACTGACCCTCTTGAGCGGCTGTTATCTGGGCGCCGACTCCACCGATGCCACCTGGTACCAGCAGCAGGGCAGTCGCCACGATGATGCCTGCGACGAGCAGGCCAACGGCCAGGCCTGTGTAGCTGCGCTTTTTGCGAGGCTCCGGTATGCGGAACTGCCCGGCCCTCATCGTGGCGCCCCTGTGTTAGCGAGCGTCCAGCCGATGCTGCGCCTACCGGCGTGGCCTGGTCCCGGATAGGGGCCTCCTGCCAGCCGGTCGGCCTGGCGGCGGCCCATCTTTGATCGCCGGATGCCTCGTCCGTCCTTTGTCTTCTTGTTCATCGTGAGAGCGCCTCCTTCGTCTCGTGGGAAACGAGGATAGAAAGCGCATCTGACAAAGATGGGTGCTTGACCTAACGGGGAACCGACACAGCTGCTAGCGAGTTTGACTTCCTTTGAGCTTGGCCCTAAACGGCGGCCTTTCGCCCGCGGGCGGCAACAAATCCCATGGTTATGAACCTAACCTGCGTCCATTTGCGATGCGTGCCGTCCCACCGCTCCCTGTGTTAGAATCATCCGACATGCGGGCATCGCCAAGTGGTAAGGCATCAGCTTCCCAAGCTGACATTCGCGGGTTCGAGTCCCGTTGCCCGCTCCATAAACTCGCAGGAAGAGCCACCTTAAGGGTGGCTCTTCTTTTGAAGGAGAGAAAGCTATGTCGAACATTCCTATGACCGATGCCGAGTGCGAGATCGCGATGAAGAAGCTCGAGGGGCGCTTGCACCTGTATGCCGAGCTGCTCGTCCGTCGCGGCGTGGCTATCCAGCCTGGTCAGGAGCTTGTTTTGAGCGCGCCCGTTGAGGCCGCGCCCTTCGTGCGCATCGTTGTTGCGGAAGCCTACGAAGCCGGTGCCGGTCACGTTACCATCAACTGGTCCGATGACGAACTCGCCCGCCTGGAGTATGACAACTGCCCGCTTGAGCGCTTCGAAAGTTTGCCTGCCTGGAAGGCCGAGCAGCTGAACTCGCTGGCCCGCGAAGGCGCGGCCTTCCTGTGGCTTGACGGCGAGGACCCCGATGCCCTCCTCAATGTGGACCCGGCAAAGCCCGCCGCCCGCATCGTCGCGTCTCACCGCCAGTGCACCGACTACCGTCGCGGCCTCGACTTTGGCGAGAACGCCTGGTGCATCGGCGGCGTGCCGGTGGTGGCCTGGGCTCGTAAGGTTTTCGACGGCCTCTCTGACGCCGAGGCCACCTACCGCCTCTGGGAAGCCATCCTCGAGACGGCCCGCGTGGTGGACGATGACCCCACGAGTGCCTGGGAGACCCACGACGCCACCCTTGCCAAGAACAAGCGCGGTCTTAACGAGGCCCACTATGATGCGCTGCGCTATGTCTCGTCCAATGGCACCGATCTCACGATTGGCCTGCCTGCTGGCCACATTTGGGAAGGTGGTTCGGCTCGCACCAAGGGCGGCGTGAGCTTCTTCCCCAACATCCCCACCGAGGAGGTCTTCACCTCGCCCGACCGCTCTCGTGCCGACGGCATTGTCTACTCGGCGTTGCCCCTCGTGCACAACGGCGCGGTTGTTCGCGACTTCTGGATCCGCTTTGAGGCGGGTCGCGTGGTGGACTACGGTGCCGAGCGCGGGGCCGACGTGCTGCGCAACATCATCGAGACCGACGAAGGCTCGCATCACCTCGGCGAATGTGCGCTTATCTCGAAGAACACCCCCATCCGCCAGAGTGGCCTTCTGTTCTACAACACGCTCTACGACGAGAACGCGAGCTGCCACCTGGCCCTGGGCATGGGCTTCCCCGACTGCTA
>CAVHWW010000032.1:16342-20223 GCA_963639715.1 Acutalibacteraceae bacterium | reverse complement strand
GACGCCCGCACGAGTTGGCCAGACGGGTCGGCCGGCGGGCCGACGTTCACGTACATATCTAAGTGATAGGCGAACCCCTGTTGATGTTCACCTAGAAGTGGTCCGCGTGGCCACGTTTATTTGAGCACCGTGAGCACGAAGAATTGAGCAGATTGATCAAGAGGGCCGCGCGCCGGGGCCGCCCCCCCTGAGGGTCCACGCCGCGGAGAGCGGGGAGGTCGCCAAGACGGCGCCGGCCTCGCATGTATGTACACGGGCTTTGGATCTCAAGCTGTTGGATATATCGCGACCACCCATTTATGCAGAACGGCCGCCGGGGATCCGACGGCCGCTGCCTATTTAATTGTTATTGCCGCGCGAATAGGCAGAGCGCCCAGCTGCTAGTAGCGAGCGCGGTCACCGTGAATCGGAAATTCGTCAACCGCAAAGGCCAAATAGGAATAGTGGTTGGGAATGTGGGCATCGCTTGCGATGTACTCATACATACCGTTGTCGAACATCTTAAGCGCAGGCTCGAGCTCCATGCCAAAGCGCCCGCCAACGACAAAATCAGCCGAGGCCTGAAGCTTGCAACCCATTTCCATGAGTCGGAACGCGAGGCCAATGTCCTTCTGGATCGCACGGTAGCGCTCCGGATGAGCAATGATCACGTCGTAACCCATGCCCTGGAGCGTCGATATGGTCTGCTCATATTCCACGAAGTCAGCCTCGGTGCAGATGCTCGAGAGCTCGAGCAAGAACTCGCCGGTGCCGTCAAAGCCGAGATAAGGGCCCCACTGCTCAACGCCAAGGTCAACTAGCTTAGCGTGGTTGACCTCGAAGCCCATGACTACGGGAAAGCCGTCCGCCGCCGCCTGGAAGCGACGAAAAGCCTCCCACATCCCTTCGAAGTCAAAGAAGGGGTCGCGACAATGCGGAGTGCACACCATGCTCGTCACTCCCGCGGCCTCCGCGGCCTCGAGCATGCTCAGGCTCATTTCAAGGCTGTCAGAGCCGTCATCGACCCCCGGCAGGATATGGCAGTGCATGTCTCGCATCGTTATACAGACTCTTTAGCCGAGATTGTCGTTACGGCCGCCGAAGTGCAGGGGAGCCGATTTCTCCGCGGATTCACCCGTCGCCGCAGGCGCGTTGACATGGCTGGCCGGGGCTTCCTGCTGAAGACTAGCACCTGCAGCGGAGCCGACAAGCGCTCCCTCGGAGTCCTGAGCGGAGAGACGAGCGTCCTGGTTGGAGAAAAAGGCCGGGGCAACCGGCATGCGCGCCGGCAGCGACGGGCCGTCGCCATGACGCCTCTTCCTGCGCTCCCTCTTGTTGCCGTTCTTATAGTAGTAGTACTCGTAGTAGTACTCGGACCTCTCGACATCACAGAAGTTGAGGCACGTACCGAGAACGTTACAACCCGCCTGCTGGAGCTTCTCGTAAGCTTCCAGAACCTGCTTGCGCTTCGCATAGTTACGACGCACAACGAGCACCGTACCGTCGACAACAGATCCCACGAGGGCGCCGTCTACGAAAGCCGTCAGAGGCGGCGTGTCAATAACGACGTAGTCAAAGGCTGCCTTCATAGTGGCGACAAAGCTCTGGAAGCGCTTGGAGCTCAGGATATCGAACGGATTGGGGATGTGCGACTCGGAATCGAGGAAGTAAACGCCACTCATCGAAGTCTCTACAACGGCCTCTTCGAGCGAGACGTGACCGTAGAGAACGCTATAGATGCCGTTGCGACCGCGGACACCAAGCCTGTTGCCCAGAGAGGGGCGACGCATGTCGCAATCGACGAGCAGAACCCTCTTGCCGGCCGAGGCAAGAGCTTGGGAGAGTGCCATGGAAATCGTGGACTTACCCTCCTTGGGGACCGCGGAAGTAAGCGCGATTGTGGTGATGGGCTTGTCAACAGAAGTGAAGCGAATATTGGTGGCGAGGGTCTTGGCAGCGTTCCTCAGGTAGGAATCGGAGCTGGTCTCGGTCTTCTTCGTTGCCATCTCTTAGGCCTCCTTGACTACGGGGATGCGGCCGATGACAGGGATACCGAGGAGATCCTCAAGGTCTTCCTGGCCACGAATCTTAATGGTGATCATGTCCTCGAGAACCACGAGGGCCACGGCGACGAAAAGGCCGGCCAGAAGGCCAACCGCAACGTAGAGGGCTCGGTTGGGACCGGAGGGGCTGGAGGCCACTTTTGCGGAGTCGACAACGTTGACCGACTCGACATTCATAACCTCTCGAGCAACCTCGGAAATCTTGGTGGACATCTCGTTAGCAAGGTCGGCGGCGACTTGCGGGTCCTCGCCCGTGACAGAAAGCGAGATGACACGAGACGTAGTGGAACTGGTGATGGAGGTCTTAATGCCCTTAAGGCTCTCGAGGCCAAGCTCAGAGGCGGCCCCGCTAAGCACGCGATTGCTCTTAAGCAGAGTCGCGACGTCATTGGCAACCATCTGCGAGGCAGACAAATCGTTCTGGAGCGAAGTAACGACGGTCGAATCCTCCTGGTTCACCAAGACGTACATGGAAACGGTGGAGGTATAGGTATCCGAAAGGCCGACGAAGCTGTAGATTCCCACGAGAATCGCAAACGCAATGGGCAGGGCCACTACGAGCTTTATGCGCTTCTTCAGCAGGTCGAGTAGTTCAAGAAGGGTCATCGGGCATTGCTCCTTACGGGTTAGCAAGCTAGATTCGACACAAACGCGCCCCAAGCGCGCAAAGTCTTCTGTATCTTAGCAGCGATTAGATTCGAGGGACAACGTCTCCTTTCCAATACCCCCCCCTACATATGTCGTACTGTGTCCCTTAATATCTGCGCTCTCACCCTGCGGGGAGCGACTCGGAGGGACCGGATGGACGATTTGCGCCCCAGCGCACTCGGAATGGCCGCGCCGGCAACGGGCGACAAGGCGGCCGAATTCGCCCGAAAACGGTCCAGCGCTTTCTAAAGAGTGCGGGCCACATTCGCTAAGATTGCGAACGGGCTACGCGAGAAGGGCAAAGACGATGGCTCATGAACAGGGAATAGAAGCGGGCAAGCCGCGCGTTCTCATCGTGGCGACGGGCGGCACCATCGCCTCGGCTGAGCAGGGCAACGGCCTTACGCCCCAGCTCACAGGCGAGCAGCTCACTGCCTTTGTGCCACAGATAGACACGCTTGCGGACGTGGACGTGGTGCAGGCGATGAACATCGACAGCACGAACATGCGCCCGGGCGACTGGCTGGCCATCGCGTCCGTTCTGTCCGAAAACTACGCCAGCTACGACGGCTTTGTGGTGCTGCACGGCACTGACACCATGGCCTATACGGCGGCGGCCCTCTCCTACCTCATCCAGGAGAGCCCCAAGCCGATTGTGCTCACCGGCTCGCAGCAGCCCATGGGCAACCCCTTCACCGACGCGCGCCTCAACCTCTATCAGAGCGTCTTGTATGCGGCCGACCCGCTGAGCCACGACGTCACCGTTGTATTTGGAGGGACGGCGATTGCGGGCACGCGCGCTCGCAAGCAGCGCACCATGAGCTTCAACGCCTTCGCAAGCGTCAACTATCCCGAGCTGGCGCTTATCCGCAACAACAAGATCGTGCGCAGCGGGGCGCCCGCGGAATACGCCAGCAGGCTGACGAGGGGCGCAAGCTCATTGCCCTGCGGCGGCAACGGCGATGAAGCTCGCCACGAGGACGAAGCGAACGCGCACGGGACATCCGTTGAGACGAGCGCGCCCGCCAACGAGGCCACCCCTCTCATATACAGCGAGCTCAACGAGCGCGTCTTTGTGCTGAAGCTGACGCCGGAGGTGAACCCGAGCGTATTCGATCTGCTCAAAGCTGACTATGACGCCATCATCCTCGAGACCTTTGGCATCGGCGGAATTCCGGACATGCTGCACGA
>CAVHWW010000032.1:12594-15904 GCA_963639715.1 Acutalibacteraceae bacterium | reverse complement strand
GTGCCCCTGCGCCCACAACGAGGCCAAACGTTACAAGTTGGTATCGCTGACGGCCGCAAAAACGCCGCTAGGACGGCATGTCGGCCGACCACGGATAGAATTCAGCTCAATTGCAGTCATGCGAGTCGCAATGCACACAAGCCCAGGGTGCCGGCTCGCCAAATAAAGGGGGAACCATGAAGTCCATCTCCAGGCGCAACTTCGTCGCCGCCAGCGCCGGCGCCGCCATGCTCGGCCTCGCCGCCTGCGGCAACTCCGGCAGCTCCTCGTCCGACTCCTCTTCTTCCGAGGACAAGACCTACAAGATCGGCGTTCTGCAGCTCACCCAGCACGCCGCCCTCGACGCCGCCAATGACGGCTTCGTCCAGGCCCTCGACGCCTCCGGCATCAAGTACGAGATTGACCAGCAGAACGCCAACAACGACCAGAGCGCCTGCTCCACCATCGCCTCCAAGCTCGTGGGCGACGGCGACGACCTGATTTACGTCATCGCCACCCCGGCCGCCCAGGCCGTGGCCGCTGCCACCACCGAGATTCCCATCGTGGGCTCCGCCATCACCGACTACGCCGCTTCCGGCCTTGTCGCCGACAACGACGCCCCCGGCGGCAACCTCACCGGCACCTCCGACATGAACCCGGTTGACGAGCAGATTGCCATGCTCCAGAAGGTCCTGCCCGAGGCCAAGCACGTCGGCATGCTCTACTGCACCGCCGAGTCCAACTCGCAGCTCCAGGTCGAGATGGCCGAGGCCGCTTGCGACAAGGCCGGCCTCACCTACGAGCGCTTCACGGTCTCGAGCTCCAACGAGGTCCAGAGCGTCGTCGAGTCCATGATCGGCAAGGTCGACGCGGGCTACACTCCCACCGACAACACCATCGCCGCTGCCGCCGCCCAGGTTGGCCAGATTTGCAAGGAGGGCAAGCTGCCCTTCATCACCGGCGAGGAGAACATGTGCATGGGCATGGGCATCTGCACCCTCTCCATCGACTACACCGAGCTTGGCAAGATGGCTGGCGAGATGGCCGTGAAGATCCTCACCGAGGGCGCCGACCCCGCCGAGATGGCCATCGAGACCGAGGACTCCACCCAGCTCCAGACCATCAAGAACGACGAGATGGCCGAGGCGCTTGGCATCGATCTGTCCGTGCTCGACGCCTAAGTCCGCAGCACGTTCAACGCCAGTGGCGGCGACGGGCATCGCAGCCGTTACACTGGTAGGCGTTTGATTTGCGCGCCCCGACGGAGCAGCCGCCGGGGCGCGTTTGGATAGAGAGGAACAGCATGCTGACAGCTATGCTCGGCGCCGTTTCCCAGGGCATTCTCTGGGGTGTCATGGTGCTCGGCGTGTTCATCACCTTTAAGCTGCTCGACATCGCCGACATGACGGTGGACGGCAGCTTTGCCACGGGCGGCGCGGTCTGCGCGGTGCTCGTGGTGGCCGGCGTTGACCCGGCGCTCGCCATCGTAGGTGCCATGCTCGCCGGCGCAGTCTGTGGCGCCGTCACGGGCTTTCTTACCACCGTGTTCAAGATTCCCTCGATTCTCGCCGGAATCCTGACGCAGATTAGCCTGTGGTCGATCAACCTGCGCATCATGGGCAAGTCGAACACGCCGCTGCTCACGAGCAAGACGGTCTTCTCGGCCATCGGCGACGCCACCGGCCTTGCCTCCAACGTGGTTGCCATCATCGTCGGCGCCGTGGTGGCGGTTGTGGTCGTGGGCCTGCTGTACTGGTTCTTTGGCACCGAGATTGGCTCGGCCCTGCGCGCCACGGGCAACAACGAGGACATGATCCGCGCCCTCGGCGTCAACACCAACACCGCCAAGATGATCGCCCTCACGCTCTCCAACGCGCTCGTGGGCCTCTCCGGCGGCCTCATCTGCGAGCAGCAGAAGTACGCCGACATTGGCATGGGCACCGGCGCCATCGTCATTGCCCTCGCGGCCATCGTCATCGGCGAGGTGCTCGGCCGCCTCACCCCCGGCAAGCTCACCAAGTTTGGTTCGCGCCTTGTCTCGGCCGTTGTTGGCTCGATCGTGTACTTCCTCATCCGCGCCATCGTGCTGCAGCTCGGCATGGACGCCAACGACATGAAGCTGCTCTCCGCCATCATCGTGGCCCTGGCCCTGTGCGTCCCCGTTGTTCTGGAGAACGCCAACAGGCGCCGCTCGTACTCGAAGGGAGGCGAGCAGTAATGACGACCATGCTCAAGCTCACCGGCGTCAAGAAGACGTTCAACAAGGGAAGCGTGAACGAGAAGCCCGTGCTTCGCGGTCTTAACCTCGAGCTTGCCGAGGGCGATTTTGTCACCGTCATCGGCGGCAACGGCGCCGGCAAGTCCACGCTGCTCAACATGATCGCCGGCGTCTACCCGCTCGATGCAGGCACCATCGAGCTCGATGGCAACGACGTCTCGCTGCTTTCCGAACCCGCCCGCGCCAAGTACCTGGGCCGCGTGTTCCAGGACCCCATGCGCGGCACCGCGGCCGACATGCAGATTGCCGAGAACCTGGCGCTTGCCAAGCGTCGCGGCAAGAGGCGCGGCCTTGCCTGGGGCATCACCGCCCAGGAGAAGCAGGAGTACCCCGAGCTGCTCAAGACGCTCGGCCTGGGCCTCGAGACCCGCATGCTCGACAAGGTCGGCCTGCTCTCGGGCGGCCAGCGCCAGGCCCTGACCCTGCTCATGGCCACGCTTACCAACCCCAAGCTGCTGCTGCTCGACGAGCACACCGCGGCGCTCGACCCCAAGACCGCCGCCAAGGTCCTCGAGCTCACCGACCAGATCGTGGCCGAGCGCAAGCTCACCACCCTCATGATCACGCACAACATGAACGACGCCATTCGCCTGGGCAACCGCCTCATCATGATGCACAAGGGCGAGGTCGTCTTTGATGTGAGCGGCGAGGAGAAGAAGCAGCTCACGGTTGCCGACCTGCTCGAGAAGTTCGAGAAGGCCGCCGGCAGCGAGTTTGCCAACGACCGCATGCTGCTGGGATAGCGAAGAAGGCCGGACGGGCTGGACCCTAATGCGGCAATCTGACAGACGCCTGGGCGCACGCCCCGAAACCTGACAGATTTGACGCAAATTTGTCCAAATCGGCCACGGCAAAGATCGTGCGGTACATAGAGAGAACGGCCCGGCGCCGCTCACCGAGAATGCAGACGGTGAGCGGCGCCGCTTCTTTTAAGAACAGCGGCCCTCACCTCGCTTGTTAGACGTCGGTTAGTTCAACAACAGGTTTTGTCAGACGGATGCTCCTGTAGGGTCTTTCTCCACCAAACGAGGCGGAGGTGGAGATGGGTCACGA
>CAVHWW010000032.1:0-12320 GCA_963639715.1 Acutalibacteraceae bacterium | reverse complement strand
GCCGAGGACCGGCTCGCGAGGCAGGACGCTGCATCCGATGTCCTTGATGGGCTTTGGAACAACCTCGAGCTCATAGGGCAATTCGTCCGACTCAATCCCGAGCGACTTAGCGCGCGAGAACTCGAAATCGTAGACCTCTGGCGATACGCACTTGAGGGCAGCTTCGTTGTGACCGATGCCGAGGGGCCCGTGATGGCGCTCGTCACCTCAGGCGGCCAGCAGGAGCCACGGCTCGTCCTCGCCACTCTGCTGGAGCGGAAGGGAGAGGAGCTCTTTTGCGAACTCCCCTGTTTGGCCGAGCTCGTCCTTCTCCCCTACTGCGGCCGCATTGTCACCGATGGACGCATCAAGCGCGTGAGCTCGGTCGTTATGCCTGGCGGCCACGAGCTTATACGGCAACAGCTCCGCCTCGCCATGAAGAGCCCGCCCATCACAACGGCCGAGGAGTTGATTGAGCTCAGCTGCCGCAGCTCTCCATCCCGCTAGCTGCCGAAAGATTGGAGATGCCCATGTGTTCTAACACGTTATTACTTGGTGATATGATGAGGCCATCAGAGACCCTCGAGAACAAACTGGTGGTCCTTATGAACTCAACAACCGTCAAACATCTCGGAAATAGCGCGGCCGTCATTCTCCCCAAGGCGCTGAGACAGCTGGCGGGAATCGAGATTGGCGATCAGGTAAGCATCGACTCCCCCGAGCCAGGCACCGTCGTCATCAAGGCAATCGACACACCTTGGAGCCTGAGCTCGCTCATGGCCGGATACGAGGGCTCGAAGCCCGTTCTCATTGATACTGGTGATCCCGTCGGCAAGGAGCTGTGGTAATGCCGTTTAGAAAGGGCGACATCGTCGAGTTCAATTTCAGCCCCTCTAAGGGTCACGAGCCGATGGGAAGGCGCCCAGGGCTCGTTGTAAGCTCTGACGAGTTCAACGCCAGCACGTCCTTGACCCTGATATGCCCCATCACAACCGCCGACTCGGGCTTTCCCCTCCACATTCCCCTTCCCGAGGAACTGGAGGAATGCCACGGGTTCGTAGTCACCGAGCAGATACGCGCCTTTGACCTCGAAACGCGCCAGGCAAGCGTGGTGACGCACCTGTCCCAAGAGGGCAGTTTCATGCGCAACATCACCTCCCTCGTAAAGAGCTACTTCTGAGGTTTTTGCAGGTAGCGTGGTATGCTCGAACAGGTTTTGACCAAGCCGATAGAACCAGGAGGGCGCAAGCCCATGAAGATTGAAACCTCCGAGGCGTTCGCCCGCCTCGTTAGCAGTTACGTCTCCGCCATTGAGGGTGCCGGCGCGACTATTCCTGCCCAGGTGGTGGAGCAGCTCACCACCGATCCAATTAAGACCTGCGAGGCCCTCAACGAACTCGCCCTCGCCTGCGGCGCCATCGATGATGTGCTCGACGCCGCGCTGGCCGCCATCTACGAATCCATGGATGCCGCAGACGCCCGCGGCCCCGTTGACGAGCAGACCGCCGAGAGGATCGCTCGCGCCTGGGTTCGCACGCACGTCGAGCCCGAGCCCGAGCCCGAGCCTGAGCCGGAACCGGAGCCCGAGCCCAGCCATGACGAGGACGAAGTGTGGAGCACCTACGACGCCGAGCCCGCAGACGACGCCCCCAAGCGCAAGCGTCGTGGTCGCAAGGCAAAGGACGCCGAGGTAGACGATAGCGCCGAAGCCGCGAACAAGGACGAGGCCCCGGCCAGTGGAGAGGCCGACACGCCGGCCGAGGCGGACAAGCCTGAGCAGGCCCCCGCTAAGAAGCGCGGCCGCAAGAGCAAGAAGGCGGTTGCCGAGCAGGATGCCGAGGAAGCCGCCAGCGAGCAGACCGCTGAAGCGCCCGTTGAGAGCGCAGCCGAACCGGCGAGCCAGAGCAACGAAACCGTCATTCAGCCCGCCGAGGCCCCCGCTGCCGATGAGCCAGCCGCTGGCAAAACCGAGCCCACCTCTGATGGCGGCTCCGACGAGACGCTGAGCGTTGACCAGGCCGTCGCCATCCTCGGCGTAAGCAAGGCCACGATCTACAAGCTCATCGAGTCCGGCGAGCTTCCTGCCGGCAAGAAGGGCCGCTCCTGGCGCATCTCGGCCGCAGCCGTCGCCGATAAGGCAGCCGACAAGTAGGCTTTGCCAAGGCGCCCATCGAGGTCCTAAGCAACACAACCGTGCAAACGCAAAGGGGTCGGGAGCAGATGCTCTCGACCCCTTCCTTCTGGCAAAACTTGCAGCAAGCTGCCCCGACCTTATCCAACCGCGGCTCCCAAGAAACGGCTCGCCGCCGCAGAGAACGGGCAGGGACTATAGGAGAACGTCGCGAGCGGCTACCAAGCAACCCTCTTGCCCGGCAAGGACTTGCCCGTCACGGGCTTACTCGAGCAGGAACCAAGCGCAGCATTCCAAGCAGCTGGTTACTCCGTCCCCTCTCGCTACCTAGCGTCCTTGTCCGTCGCCGGCTCAAGAGGCGACTCGTCCTCGTTGAGGAAGAGGGGCACGGCAATACGCGTATAGAGGGCGAGCCAGACGATGGAAAGGCAGAAGCCACCGATGACGTCGCTCGCATAGTGAACGCCTAGGTAGATGCGGCTGAGGCCAATCATCACGATGACGAACGCAAAGGCGATCAGCAAAAACTTACGCTGCTTGCGGTCCTTCTCGTACTTCCAGACGAACCACGCAAGCAGGCCGAAGAAGGCCATGGCCACCATCGAGTGGCCCGAGGGGAAGCTGAAGCCGCTGGCCGTGGCAAGACGAAAGCCTTCGGGCCTGGGGCGTTGGATGAGGAACTTGAGCGCTTGGTTAAGCGCGACCGTAAGGCCCAAGTTCACCGCGCAGCACCAACCCGGACGCCTGCCCGGGGCAAAAGCGGCAACGGCCAAAAGCAGCACGAGCAAGGTCAAAGGGGTCGCCAGGGCCGAGAAGCTCTCCATCACGGGCGTAAGCCAATCGAAGCGCAGGTGCTCGACGATGAGCCAATAGGCGGCATAGTCGAGCTTCATCGTTTCCTTGGTAAGCACGTCCTCGAGCAGGCCGATAAAGATGGCAAGCGCGCAGGCGCCAACGATGAAGCGCAGGTTATTACGGACGAGCTTCTTTAGCTGGCAGGAGATGTCCTCCCAGCGGCTTGAGACCTGTTCGCTCACGATATCCCCCAAAGCCATGCGCCGCACGGGCGCAAACGTTCATCCCAGTCGGATGCGCCGGCACAAGACATCCGGCATAGCCCACCCGCCACGCAAACAGCACCGCGAGGCGCAAAAAGCCCGGCACTCCGAGCCGTTTCCCATCGTATCCCCGAGTCTCGCAAGCTGAAAACGCCCTCAACAAAAAGCGCTTATATAAAGTGCTTGGCAGAAGCTGCCGCGCCAGCGTGTTTTCATAAGGCGGACAGCCCAAGCCCACGGGAGCGAGGATGACGAATGCTCGCGTCGCGAAGGAGAATGCGGCCCCGCATAAGGCCGCATGCTCAAGAGACGTGGTCCATAGTCAATATCCCATTAACCCGGTAGGTGAATGGGGCTAGAATACTGCCCACGCAAGTAAGAGAGGAGAGCAAGATGGCTCGCAACCAGAGCACGAACGCATTCAACAACACCAAGGCCACGGCAGGCATCGACCGCCGCGGTTTCCTCAAGCTTATGGCAGCCGGCGCCGCATTCACGCCGCTGGCCCTCGCCGGCTGCGGTTCGCAGGAATCCGCCTCCAGCGCCGCCACCACCGCTGCCGAGACCGGAGGCGCTGACCTCGCTGGCATGGCCCTCACCTTCGTGGGCGACGACGCCTTTGCCCCCTACCGCTACCTCGAGATGCAGGAAGACGGCACGCAGAAGGTCGTGGGTCTCGACATCGCCATCGCCGACGAGATGTCCTCGCGTCTTGGCTTCTCCTATACCTATGAGGCTCAGGAGTTCGCCGCCACGCTCGCCTCGGTGCAGGCCAGCGACACCTCCTTCACCATGGCCATGGCCTCCAACGCCGAGCGCGAGCAGACCTACGACTTCACGCAGGGCTACTACCAGCCGCTCGTTGGTGTGCTCACCATGAACGACGAGGTCACGAGCATCGACGACCTCAAGGGCAAGAGCATCGCCTGCACCACCGGCACTGTCCAGAACAAGTTCATCGCCGCGGTTCTGCCCGACGCCGACATCCACACCTACGACGGTGGCGACCAGTGCCTGCAGGAGGTCCTCTCCGGCCGCATCGACGCCTACCTCTGCGACGGCGCCGAAGGCCAGTCCATGCGTGACGCCAACGAGGGCCTTGTGCTGGGCTTCCTTGACCGCTCCGAGACCAAGGACTACGTGGGCGTCTACCGCATCATGGCCACGAAGGGCGCCTCGTTCGTCTCCGCCTTTGACGAGTGCATCGGCGAGATGCTTGCGGACGGAACCATCGACTCCTTCATCGGCCAGTATGTGGGCGAAGAGTTCAAGTGGGGCGACAGCGCCGGCGCTTAAGCCAAGGACAAGCCGGGCGCTCCGTTGCGCGGAACGCTGAGCCAACGGAGCGCCGCGGCACGCGCCCGACCCCGCGTGCGCAAGCTAAGCCAGAGCCGCGACGCCAAGCGCCCCGCCCGCAGCGGCGCGGCACGAAAAACCGCGTAAGATAGAGCCATGAAGTTTTCGCTGATAGAACCCTATGCCCCCATGTTTGTGAACGGGTTGGCCGTCACCTGCGAGGTGACGGCCTGCTCGCTTTTGCTGGCCTTTGCGCTCGGGTTCGTCATCGCCGTACTGAAGGTCTTGCCCTACAAGCCGCTCCGCGCGCTGCTCGACTTCTACACCTCAATCTTTCGCGGCGTCCCGCTTATCGTGCTGCTGTTTATGGTCTACTTCGCCACGCCACAGCTCACCGGCTATAAGATCACGATGTTTGCCGCCAGCGTCCTGACGCTCGGGCTCAACGGGTCGGCTACCGTCTCTGAGACGGTGCGCGGTGGCATCGAAGGCGTTGACCGCGGCCAGTATGACGCCAGCTATGCGCTGGGCCTTCCCTACGTGACGATGATGCGCGAGGTAATCGTGCCTCAGGCGATGCGTAGCGTGGCCCCGGCCCTCGTGAACGAGGTCATCACCGTGCTCAAGAGCTCCTCGCTCGTGGCGACCATCGGCCTTATGGACATGATGCGCGCCGCCCAGAGCGTGCAGGCCCTCACCTACCGCGCCTTCGAGCCGTTCATCATCGTCGCCGTGGTTTACTACGTCATCGTGATGGCCCTCGTCGCCCTTGCAAACAGGCTCGAGAGAAACCTTCGCAAGCAGGGGTAGAGACGAGCTCGCGCACCGGGCGCTCAGCCGTTTTGCGTCTGCAGAAGGCTCGGGATAGGCCGCCGCGGTCGGGGCAGACCGCCGCGGTCGCGATAGGCCGCCGCAATCGGAGCCGGCCGCCGCAACCGGAACAGACCGGCGCTAACGGCTGCTTCAAAGAGCTATCGAACGGGGTCACACGCGCCCCCCTCCGCAGCCGAACCTCGCATTTTCAGCTTTCAAAAAGCCTAGCTTCAGGATGCCAAAAGCGTTGCGCCATCCCTGCGCAGTCCATTCCGTTTGGGAATGCAGCGCCCCGCCGCAGGGCAATACTCCAATCAGGGAAGCAAAAAGCATCCCTTGAAAGGAGCGAACCATGAGGTACATCAGCAGCGGATGCGGCATCGAAGCCACCAACGGCATCGCCAACGAAATTGCCCACGAGAACGACAGCCAGGCGCACTCTAGCCAGGCGCACGCCCAGGGCGGCGCAGGCGGCGGTGCCAACACGATGACCTTCGACTATTCCGGCACCTATTCGGCCACGCTCACGGCCGACGGCGAATCTGCGAGCAGCGACAGCGAGGCCATCGACTCGAGCGATGCCGACAAGAACGCCGCCCTCGCCCAGAACGGCGGCACCCTCAGCATCACGAACGGCACGCTCACCAAGTCCGGCGACGACACCAACGGTGACAACTGCAACTTCTACGGGCTGAACTCCATCCTGCTCAGCGTAGGCGAGGGGTCGCTTGCCACCATCAAGGACAGCACGCTCAGCGCCACGAGCGAGGGCTCCAACGCGATCTTTGCCACCGACTCCGGCACCGTCTATGCCGACAACGTCACCATCAACACCTCGGCCGGCAACTCGCGCGGGCTTGACGCCACCTACGGCGGCACCATCGTTGCCAACAACGTCATCGCCACGACCGAGGGCGACCACTGCGCAACCGTAGCAACCGACCGCGGCGGCGGATCCATCTCCCTCACCAACTCCGACCTCTATACCTCGGGCTCGGGCTCGCCTTTGCTCTACTCCACCGGAGATATCGAGGTAAGCGGCGTGACCGGCACGGCCACCGGCAGCCAAATCGCCGGCATGGAGGGCCTCAACACCATCCTCATCAACAACTCCACGCTCACGAGCACGCAGACTGACAAGACCGCCAGCGACCCGGTGGCCGACGGCATCATCATCTACCAGTCCACCTCGGGCGATGCCGAGAGCACCACGGGCGAGACGGCCACCTTCCAGGCGGCGAACTCCACGCTTTCGAGCGCCATTACCTCGGGTTCGATGTTCTACCTCACCAACACCAGCGCCGACGTCGTGCTCTCCAACACCACGCTCGACTTTGACTCCAGCGCCGCCGACCTCATCCTGGCCGAGGGCAACGACGCGAACAGCTGGGGCACGGCCGGCAGCAACGGCGCCACGGTGAAGTTCACCGGCATCGGCCAGACCCTGAGCGGCAACATCGAGGCCGACACCATCTCGAGCGTGGACCTGCACCTCACGAGCGGCTCGACCTGGACGGGCACGGCGGCCATCAACGAGAACGCCGACGCCACCGACAGCGCCAAGACCGACGCGCCCATCACCGTCAACGTCGACGGCACGAGCAGCTGGGTTGTTACCGAGAGCTGCACCATCAGCGCCCTCAACGTCGCCGACGGCGCCAGCGTAGTGGACGAGAACGGCAAGACCGTGACCATCGTCGCGAACGGCCAGACCGTGGTGCAGGGCGACTCCGACATCACTATTACCTGCGACTCGTATTCGACCAGCTACGACGCCAGCGAGGCCAGCTCGCTGTCTGAGGACCTGATCGACCGCAGCGCCTTTGACGAGCAGATGGGCACGAGCACCACGTGGGCCATGGGCGACACCACCAGCACCGCCTCTGCCGCCACGAGCGCGGCTGCCGCGAACAGCAGCGACGGCACCGACGCGACAAGTTCGCTGGAGAGCAACCCCATCATCGTCTTCTTCGGATGGATTGCCTCGCTGCTGGGGCTGTAGAGGTACGCGCAAACATAATGTCCGCACCCTCGGCTAAGATGGTTTGCGAAGAAACGCGTCGCAGCTAGGGAGCCCCGTCTTGGCCACAGACCAGCAGAACATGAACGACACCACGCCGGCCGAGCAGGCCGGTGCGGACAACAACGCCGAGCGAGACCCGTTTGCCCCGGGCTCGCTCGGCGAGCTTGTGCCCGACCTCTGGTTTGACCCGGAGCAGTGGCCCGACTACGAGCCCGAGGCGCCTCTCGGTGCCGAGGAGGCGCTCGAGCGCTACCTCGGCTGGTGCGAGAGCCGCGGCATGGAGCTGTGGCCCCACCAGGAGGAGGCCCTGCTCGACCTCGCGGCCAACGACCACGTGGTCCTGGGCACGCCCACCGGCTCGGGCAAATCGATGGTGGCCCTGGGCCTGTGCTATCTGGCCATCTGCCAGCACAAACGCGCCTACTACACCGCCCCCATCAAGGCCCTCGTCTCGGAGAAGTTCTTTGACCTGGTAGACGCCTTTGGCAAGGACAACGTCGGCATGATCACGGGAGACACCCAGATCAACACCGACGCCCCCGTCATCTGCTGCACCGAGGAGATTCTCGCCAACCAGGCCCTGCGCGAGGGAGCCGCTTGCGACGTGGCCGCCGTCGCCATGGACGAGTTCCACTTCTTTGGCGAAGCCGACCGCGGCTGGGCCTGGCAGGTGCCGCTGCTGACCCTTCCCAACACGCAGTTCTTGCTCATGAGCGCCACGCTGGGAGACGTCAGCGCCATCGCCGACACGCTCGAGCGCCAGACCGGCCGCCCAACCGACCTCGTGACAGACGCCGAGCGCCCCGTGCCGCTCACCTACGAGTACGTGAACACCCCGCTCGAGGCCACGGTCGAGCTTGCCCTGCGCAACGGCGACGCCCCCATCTACATCGTGCACTTTGCGCAAGACGCCGCGCTCAACACGGCCCAGAGCCTCGCGAGCTACGGCGTTGCCACCAAGGAGCAGCGCGAGGCCGTAAAGCAGGCCTGCAAGGGCACGCGCTTCACCACCGCCTTTGGCAAGACGCTGCAGCGCCTGCTCTCTTGCGGCGTGGGCGTGCACCACGCCGGCATGCTGCCGCGCTATCGCCTTCTAGTTGAGAAGCTCGCCCAGCAGGGGCTCTTGCCCGTCATCTGCGGCACGGACACCTTGGGCGTCGGCATCAACGTGCCCATCCACACCGTGCTGCTCACCGCACTTACCAAGTACGACGGCCACCGCATGCGCCGCCTACGCGCCCGCGAGTTCCACCAGATTGCCGGCCGCGCCGGTCGCTCGGGCTTTGACACCGAGGGCCGCGTCGTCGCAGAAGCCCCCGAGCACGAGATTGAGAACGCAAAGCTCGAGCTCAAGGCTGCTGGTGATCCAAAGAAGCTCCGCAAGCTCAAGAAGAAGCGCGCACCCGAGGGCTTCGTGAACTGGAACAAAGACACCTTCGAGAAGCTCTGCGCGGCGCCGCCCGAGACGCTCACGCCGCGCCTGCGCATCACCCACTCCATGGTGCTCTCCGAGACGAGCCAGGGCGGCGACTCGCACGCACGCATCATGCGCCTCATCGCCGACTCGCTGCAGACCGATGCCGAGAAGGTGCAGCTCGTTGCCCGCGCCGACGAGATTTTCGCCACCCTCATCGACGCCGGTGTCATCACGCGCGAAGAGCTGCCACAAGGCGCCACGGCCGCAGCCGAACAGGCTGACGCGGGCGCCAGCGCCAAGGCGGCCCCCGCCCCCATCGACCTCGAAGAGCTCGCCATCCTGCTGCCTGCGGCCGCTACCTCGCCGCTCGCGGCTCCTGCCAGCTACGCGCTCACGGTTGACCTGCCCGAGGACTTCGCGCTCGACCAGCCGCTCTCGCCCTTCTTGCTCGCAGCCCTCGAGCTGCTCGACCCCGAGAGCGAGACCTACGACATGGACCTCATCTCCATGGTTGAGGCTACGCTCGAGGACCCTTGGCAGGTCCTGCGCGCCCAGGAGCGCGAGGCCAAGGGCCGCGCCATCGCCGAGATGAAGATGCAGGGCATCGAGTACGACGAGCGCATGGAGAAGCTCGAGGACATCACCTACCCCAAGCCGCTGCAAGAGGAGCTCGAGGCGGCGTTTGCCACCTACTGCGACGAAGTGCCGTGGGCGCGCGACTACTGCCTGCGACCCAAGTCGGTGGTCCGCGACATGCTCGAGTCCATGAGCGACTTCAAGACCTACATCCAGCGCTACAAGCTCTCGCGCAGCGAGGGCACGCTGCTGCGCTACCTCTCGGACGCCTGGCGCGTGCTCGACAAGACCGTGCCACCCGACAAGCGCACCGAGCATCTCGACGACGTCATTGCCTGGCTGGGCTTTGTGGTCCGCACCACCGACTCCAGCCTTGTGGACGAGTGGGAAGCCGCAGGTCAGATGCCTGGCGAGCTGCCGCCTGGAGCCGAGGAGGCCGTCGTCAAGGACCGCCACGGCCTTACGGTGCTCGTGCGCAACGCCCTATGGCGCCGCGTTCGCCTCTTCGCCGCCGAGGAGATGCCCACGCTCGGAGACCTCGACCAGCCCTACGGCATGGGCGAGCGCCGTTGGCGCGAGGTGCTCGAGGACTTCCACGAGGCCCACGACGAGATTCTGCTCGATGGGGACGCCCGTTCTGCGGCATACTTCCTTATTGATGAGACTGACGAGCTAGGCGGCCACGTCTGGCGCGTCACCCAAATCCTGCACGACGCCGACGGCGACAACGACTTCCGCATCGTGGCCGACCTCGACCTCGACGCCACCCAGAACGAGGGAGAAGTCGTGTTCAAGTCCTACCGCGCTGGCTCGGCCGAAGACTTGGCCCAGTAGGGCGCGGGCAAAACGGCGCCCGGACGCCGACACACCCGCGGCCGCCGCATCGCGCCACGGGCCCACGTAATACGCCCACAACGCGGGCCAAGAGCGAACGTCGTCGCAGACATAGCAAAAAACGCCGCTCGCGGCGCCATCGCCCCAGAAACGGAGCAACCATGAACTACAACCTCGTGAAATTCACCATGAGTGCAGGAACCGCCAAGCAGCTGCCCGCCCCGGGCCGCCCCGAGATCGCCTTCGTCGGCCGCTCCAACGTTGGCAAGTCCTCGCTCATGAACAAGCTCTTTGGCCGCAAGGACCTCGTGAAGGTCTCGTCCAAGCCCGGCAAGACGACCACCATCAACTTCTTCGCCATCGGCAACGTGGACTTTGTTGACCTGCCCGGCTACGGCTTCGCACGCGTGAACGCCACCGAGCAGGAGCGCTGGAGCCGCCTCATGGACGGCTACTTCGAGGGCGAGCGCAACCTCAAGCTCGTCGTGGCCCTTGTCGACATCCGCCACGACGCCAGCCCGCTCGATATCCAGATGATTGACTACCTCGATGGCCTTGGCCTACCCTACTGCGTCGCCTTCACCAAGGCTGACAAGTTCAGTCGCTCCAAGGGCCTGCAGCAGGCCGCCTCGCTGCGCAAGCAGTTTGAGCTCGCGCCCGAGACCCCTTGGGTGCTCGTCTCATCCACCGCCGGCACCGGCATCGGCGACCTCAAGGACACCATCGAGAAGGCCCTGCGCGCAAAGTAGGCCAGCCCACTACCCCTGCGCGTCGCAGGGGACTTCCGTGTTGCCCTGCTCTTCGTCCGCGCCCTCTTCGACCTCGACCGGGTCGCAGTGCAGGGTGAGAATGATTCCAAGCTCGGAGCGCACCTGGTGCTCCACGGCATCGAGCGCCTCATGCGCCTCAACGAGACCAACGCGAGCGTCCATCTCTGCATGGGCGCTCGCGAACTTATGACCGGGGCCATAGTCGTGAACCAAAAGGCTGTGGACACCCGTGACGCCGGGCGCCGCCAAGATGGACTGCGTGAGGTGCTCGATGACCTCCTCCGAGGGGCCCTCGCCGAGCAAGGTGTTCACCGTATCGCGCACAAGGCCCAACCCGCTTAGCAAGACGAAGAGGCCCACAGCCAAACCAACCCAACCGTCGAGCTCAAAGCCCGTAAACCACGAGATAAGCGCGCAGGCCAGGACGGCAAGCGTAGTGATGACGTCGTTTCTGGAATCGGTCGCCGTGGCCACGAGGGTCTCGGATTCGATGCGCCTGCCGATGGTGCGGTTGAAGCACATCATCCAGGCCTTCACGCCAACAGAAAGCAGCATCGTCACCACAAAGGGCCAGCTCAGCCGCACATGACTGGGGTTCACGATGCGCTCGAAGCCCGTCTGCACGAGCTCGACGCCAACGGCCGTCACAAGCACCGAGACGACGAGGCCCGCGATGTACTCGTAGCGGCCATGTCCGCAGGGATGGCCCTTGTCGGGCGGCATGCTCGCAAGCTTGAATCCCGTGAGAGTCACGATGTTACTCGAGGCGTCGGAGAGGTTGTTCATGGCGTCTGCCACCACAGAGACCGAGCCGGCCGCAAGGCCCACAATGATCTTGGCCAGGCACAGCGCGACGTTGCAGATGATACCGACGACGCCGGCCATGAGGCCATACGAGACACGCACATCAGGGTCGTTCACGCGCCCGTAGTTGCGCACGAAGAGCCTGCTGAGCCAATCGGTCATGAATTCCCCTATCACAAAAGCGCCCCCGGGCATGAGGCCCAGGGGCGCAGCTCAGATGAGCGGACGCCTTATGCGAACGTTAGCGCAGGCGCAGGCAAATGCCTAGTAGCGGTTGCCACCACGGAAGCCGCCACGGTCGCTGCCGCGGAAGCCGCCACCGTTACCGCCACGGTCGTTGCGGTCGTTGCGGAAACCGCCGCGGTCGTTGTTGCCGCGGAAGCCGCCACGGTCGCCGCCGCGGGAGTCACGGCCGCCAAAGCCGCCACGGTCGCTGTTGCCGCGGAAGCCGCCACGGTCGCCACCGCGGTTGAAGCCACGGTCGCCAGCGCGGTCGCTGCGGAAGCCGCCACGGTCGCCGCCGCGGTCGCTGCGGAAGCCGCCACGGTCGCCGCCACGGTCATTGCGGAAGCCGCCACGGTCGCCGCCGCGGGAGTCACGGCCGCCAAAGCCGCCACGG
>CAVHWW010000031.1:0-2207 GCA_963639715.1 Acutalibacteraceae bacterium | reverse complement strand
TCCTTGTGACGCACCATCCTGGCTTCCTCGAGGCGCCCTTTCCGATAACGCCCGAAGTCTCCACTGGCTCCATCGGGGGAGCGAGCGCCTACGAGGCGGCTCGCCTGGGCGTTTCACTCGTTGCCATGCACACCAACCTCGACCGTTCGCAAGCCGCCCTAGAGCTTTGCGCGTGCAAGCTCGATCTTGAATTTGCCGGACGCCTGGAAGAGCCCGATGGCTACGGCGCTATGCTTCACGCGGACGGGCTTACCCTCAAAGAGCTTTCCTGTCGCTGCGCCTCTGCCTTCAGTTGTGCGCCAACCGTTTGGGGAGAAGACCAGCGGCCTGTGCGTTCCTGCGTCTTTGTATCGGGCTCGGGCGGCTCCTTTGTCAATGAAGCGATTGCCGCTGGCGCCGATTGCGTGATTACGGGGGAGGCGGGCTACCATCGCCTCTTGGAGCTAACGAGCGCCGGCGTTGCGGCTATACTCTTGGGGCACGACGCATCCGAGCTCGCCTATGCGGGGCTTCTTGCCCAAACGCTTGAGCGCATTGCGCCTGATACACGAATAACCGTCTTGGACGAAGGCCTGCGCTGGCACGCGTGGGACACGGAGGAGTGATCGCCATGTCAGAACAGACCGCGCTGCTTAGGCTTCAGGAGATTGATCTGGAACTCATGAGGACCAAGAAGGTTGCCTCTGAGCTTCCTCAGCGTGCCAAGGTCCAGGCCGCTCGTGCTGCCGCCAAGAAGGTGTCCGCCGAGCTCACCAAGATCGTCGGCCAGCGCAAGGACGTCGAGATTGAGCTCGCCGAGCTCGAGAGCAACAAGAAGTACCTCGAGTCCAAGGTGACCGAGGTCCAGACAGCTGTCGCCAACGGCACCTACCACGACGCCCAGAGTTTTGAGGCCGCTCTTTCCATGCTTGCCAAGAAGCTCGAGAAGATCGCCTTCGACAGTGACCGCTACCTCGAGAAGCTCGAGACCGTGGAGCGCGCCGAGAAGAACGCCCGAGACCTGGCCGACAAGATTGCCGCTGAGGAGCAGGCTCAGACCGACTCCTTCAAGGCCGACATGGACACCATCAAGTCCGACGTCGAGAAGCTCGCCGCTGAGCGCACTGAGGTTCTCGCCCAGATCAGCGCCGCCAACCTCAAGGCCTACGAGGCCGCCAAGGAGCGTTTCGGCGGCATTGCCGTGGAAAGTCTCACGGGAAACCGCCCCTCCGTCTGCCGCGTGGCGCTGCAGCCGAGCTCCTACACCGACATTCGCCGCACGGGCGCGCAGATCACGACCTGCCCCTACTGCAAGCGCATGCTCATCGTCTCCCAGGAAGACTAGGCATGGGCGAGAACAAACAAGCCCCCAGAGTCGCCCTCTTCGTCACGGGCGGCATTGCTGCGTATAAGGCCTGCGAAGTGCTCCGAGGCCTGCAGAAGGGTGGTTGTGACGTCCGCGTCTGCATGAGCGAAAACGCCTGCAAGCTCGTTGGCCCCACCACCTTCGAGGCTCTTTCGGGCCACCACGTGACCCTTAGCATCTTCGGCGACAACGAGACGCCTATCCCGCACATCGAACTCGCGGAATGGGCCGAGCTCGCCCTCGTGTGCCCGGCTACCGCCAACGTTATCGCCAAGATGGCAGCGGGCATCGCCGACGATGCCGTGAGCACGACGCTTCTGGCCTGCAGCTGCCCCGTCGTCGTGGCGCCGGCCATGAACGTCCACATGTGGCAAAACCCCGCCACCCAGGCAAACGTAGCGACCCTCAGCAAGCGTGGCGTCCAATTCGTTGGTCCCGCAACGGGTCGTCTTGCCTGCGGTGACGTCGGCTCCGGCAAGCTCGAGGATGTCAACGTCATCGTCGCCGCCGTCCTTGCTCGCGTCCGTGCCCATGGCAGCCTTGCCGGCAAGAGAGTTGTCATCACGGCTGGCCCCACCCATGAGCCGATCGACCCGGTCCGCTACCTCTCCAACGCATCTTCGGGCAAGATGGGCTATGCCCTGGCTGAAGCCGCGGCCGCACACGGCGCCGAGGTAACGCTCGTCTCCGGCCCCGTAAGCCAGCCTAGGCCCACCGGCGTCAATCTCGTGAAGGTCACGACGGCCGCCGAAATGCTCAGCGCCACCAAGGCAGCCTTCGAAAAGGCAGACGCTGCCATTCTTGCCGCAGCCGTCAGCGACTACCGCCCTGCAACGAGCGCCGACCACAAGCTCAAGAAGGC
>CAVHWW010000030.1:0-21674 GCA_963639715.1 Acutalibacteraceae bacterium | reverse complement strand
CTTCAAGAACCTCGACCAAAGCTCCGGCAACGCCGGTGTTGATTACGTGCGTGACACCAAAGCAGCAGGCAAGGGTCTGCGCACACATGGCGGCATGTACCTTGCCGACGCCGCACTTAACGACAACGACCGAGACGCCTTCGATGGCGCCCTCGCAAAATTCCATGCCCGAAAGCTCGGTTACCTTTGCGTTCTCAACGCGAGCCTTCAGCGACTCCACCTCAGATTCCATCGCGCCGATAATGCCGACCTTCGTAATGCCCATGCAGGCGCTCCTCTCGTAGTTGTACCTATGGGACTATACCGCTTGCGACGCCCCGTTAAACAAAAAGCGACGGGCCACCTAAGTGACCCGCCGCCTCGTCAGCTATGAGCTGAGCAGCACTTACTTCTCGGCCTCAGCGAGGGAGTCGAGGATGTGCTCGTCCTTTTCCTCATACTTGGGAGCGGGACGGAAGAGCATGAACAGGATGCCAGCAAGGGCGACGAAGGCCACGACGGTCCAGACGCCAAAGTTGCCGAGCACGAACAGCTCCCAGAGCTGGTTGATGATCATGCCGACGGCCCAACCGAAGCCGCACTGATAGGCGATGGCGCCCCAGAACCACTTCGGGTCATCCATCTGACGACGGATGGTGCCGATGGCAGCGAAGCACGGCGCGTCGAGCATGTTGAAGGCCACGAAGGCGCACATAGCACCAGCGTGCATGATGCCGTTGCCATCAGCGAACATGTTGGCAAAGCCGGTCCACATGTTGAGGGAGTTCTCGGTAGCGTCGCCCAGGCCGAAGAGGGTACCGAAGGTGGAGACCAGGTTCTCCTTGGCGATGAGGGCGTTGATGGAGGCAGCGGTGGCCATCCAGTTGTCAGCACCGAGCGGGGCGAAGATCCAGGAGACAGCGCCAGCCAGGACCTTCAGCAGGGACTTCTCGACGTCACCGTCGGCCAGGAAGCCGAAGGAGCCGTTGTCAAAGCCGAAGTTGGAGAGGAACCACACCACAACGGCGGCAGCGAAGATGATCGTACCGGCCTTCTTGATGTAGGAGCTCACGCGCTCCCAGATGTGAAGCCACCAGGACTTGAGGGACGGGAAGTGGTAGGCCGGGAGCTCCATGACGAACGGGGTGGGCTCGCCAGCGAAGGCCTTGGTCTTCTTCAGCATGATGCCGGAGACAATGATGGCGGCAACGCCGAGGAAGTAGAACATCGGGGCGACCCACCAGGCCTCGGAGCCGCCGATGAGGCAGCCCATAACGAGGGCGATGATCGGCTGCTTAGCGCCGCAGGGGATCATGGTGGTGAGCATGGCCGTCATACGACGGTCCTTCTCGTTCTCGATGGTCTTGGTGGCAAGCACGCCGGGGACGCCGCAGCCGGAGCTAACGAGCATCGGGATGAAGGACTTGCCGGAGAGACCAAAGCGACGGAAGACGCGGTCCATGACAAAGGCAACACGGCTCATGTAGCCGCAGTCCTCGAGGAAGCACAGAAGCACGAACAGGACGAACATCTGCGGGATGAAGCCGAGCACGGAACCCACGCCGCCGATGACGCCGTCGATGACGAGCGACTTCACGACGTCAGAGGCGCCGGCGTTGTCGAGCCAGTTCTCAACGGCCGTGGGGATAGAGTCGATGTGGCCCTCGTAGTCAGCGGCATCGGGCTCCTCGGAGCTGCCGGCGACGGCGGACAGGAAGTCGGCGACGTCGACGGAGGCGATGGTCTCGTCGGTGTCGTTGCCGTCCTCGTCGGTGATGACGACGTCGGTAGCGACGACCTTGGCGGCCTCGGCCTTGCCGGCGAACTCGTCGACGATAGCCTGGCTGTCGGTGTCCTCGGAATCCTCGACGATGGCGTCGACGGCGTCGGAGACCTCAGTGCCCTCGTCCTCGGTCACAACGCCAGCCTCCTGGGCGGCGGCGATGTAGCCGCTGACCTGGTCGGCGTAGTGGTTGTCAGACCAAGCCTCGGTGTCCTCCTCGTACTGGGCCTCGCTGGCGGAGTTCACGAAGAAGCCGTCAGAGAAGAGGTTGTCGTTGACCCAGTCGGTGCCGGCGGTGCCGACGGTGGAAATGGCGATGTAGTAGACAAGGAACATCACGACGACAAAGATCGGCAGGCCGAGGATGCGGTTGGTGACGACCTTGTCGATCTTCTCGGAGGTGGTGAGCTTCTTGGGGGCCTTCACCACGCAGGCGTCCATGACGCGGGCGATCCACTCGTAGCGATCGGACGTGATGATGGACTCGGCGTCGTCCTCGCGGGAAGCCTCGACGGCCTTGATGTCGGCCTCGAAGGCCTCGAGCTCGGCGTTGGTGAGGCCAAGCGGCTCGATGGCGGCGGCGTCACGCTCGAAGACCTTGATGGCGAACCAGCGGTTGAGGCTAGCCTCACACTTGCCAGCGATGCCAGCCTCGATCTTGGCGAGAGCAGCCTCGACCTCGTCGGAGAAGACGTGGGCGGGGGCAGAAGCCTTGCCAGCCTTGCCGGCGGCGATGGCCTTCTCAACGAGGGTATCGGTGTTGGTCTCGCGAAGGGCGGAAACCTGGACGACCTCGCAGCCGAGCTCAGCGGAGAGCTTGGCGGTGTCAATCTTGTCGCCGCTCTTCTCGAGCAGGTCGAGCATGTTGAGGCCGAGCACCACGGGCAGGCCGCACTCGAGGACCTGGGTGGTGAGGTAGAGGTTACGCTCGAGGTTGGTGGAATCGACGAGGTCGATCACGGCCGCCGGACGGTTCTTGATGAGGTAGTCACGAGAGACGACCTCCTCAGGAGAGTACGGCGACAGCGAGTAGATGCCGGGGAGGTCGGTGAAGGTAATGGACTTGTCCTTCTTCCAGTTGGCCTCCTTCTTCTCGACCGTGACGCCGGGCCAGTTGCCCACATAGCCGTTGGAGCCCGTGAGGGCGTTGAACAGCGTGGTCTTGCCGCAGTTAGGGTTACCTGCGAGCGCGATGAACATGCGGTCTTCCATGACTCCCTTTCTATGGTTGATGCTGGGGGCGGGGTCGGCCCCCTGTCCTTGTCGGACGTCTTTTCGTGGCACGGAGGTCCCCGTGAGACCGTGCCCCTCCGCAATGCGGAGCGCAGCCGGCGATAAGCCAGCTAGGGTTTGCTCGCCTAGGCGGGCTCGACCTCGACCTTCTCGGCCTCATCCTTGCGGATGGACAGCTCGTAGCCGCGGACGTTGAGCTCCAGCGGATCGCCAAGCGGGGCCACCTTGACCACCGTGACCTTGGCACCCTTGGTGATGCCCATGTCCATGATGCGGCGCTTGACGGCACCCGTGCCGGTGAGAGCCTTCACCGTGCAGGAGGAGCCGACGGGAATGTCCCTGAGCGTAGTCACCTGTACCCTCTCTTCCTCTTCAAGCCGGGCCTTCCCGGCGTGGTACGACATACAAAATGCCCGGAGCCCCGGGCGGGCGGCAAAATGCCGAAAAGCGAAATGGCTGTTAGTTCACGTAGACGTGCATGCAGATGGTGTGGTCCACACCAAGCTGGGCGCCCTTGACGTTGACGATGGTGCCCGAGGAACCGCTCTGCGTGACGACCTTGACCTCGGCGCCCTCGACGAAGCCAAGGTTCTCGAGGTGACGACGCATCTCGGTGTTGCCGCTGACCCTCACAACACGGACGGTCTCGCCCTCATGGGCCATGGCGAGCGGAAGCTGGGCGCCATTCGCGATATTTGCCATAGATGCTCCTCGAAGAGTTGTCTGCGTCTAACTCAAAGTAGTATGTGACTAACTCTATAGCGAGTCAACCTAGGTGAACCATTTTTATTGACGAAAAAAGGCGGTCGCCGACCATGACGACCGCCCAACAAAAAGTCAATTGACGAGAGGGATAGAATGCAGGTAGCGCGTTTAGCCCTTCCAGCCAAGCAGGTCAAGAAGCCAGAGGCCCCTTGCCGGCCCAGGCGCAATACCGGCTAATAGCGCCCCTACTTGAGAAGGGCAAGCACCCCACGCACGAGGCGCTCGAAATCGTCCTCGTGATTTGCCGCCACTTCAAGCACCGTATCGTGGGTAACGCCGGCCTCGCCGGCCATGTTGGCCGCAAGGGTGAGACCAAGCACATTCATGCCAAGCGCGTGGGCCATGATGGTCTCGCACACAAGCGACATACCCGCAAACGAGCAGCCAATGGCGCCGAGGGCTGCGACCTCAGCAGCGGTCTCGAAGCTCGGGCCGAGCAGGCCGGCGTAGACGCCCTGCTGCAGCTCGATGCCCGCATCGGCGGCAACGCCGGCGGCAAGCTCGCGCAGATAGGGCGTGTAGGCATCGGTCATTCCCACAAAGGGCGAGTCCACACAGGCAAGGTCCTCGTCCTCAAGAAGCGGGTTGGTGCCCGTGAGGTTGATGTGGTCGGTGATGAGGCCAAGACCAACGTGAGCATGGCCGGCGATGGCGCCGGTGGCGCAAGCAAAGATGATGTCCTTGCAGCCGAGCTTGTGGGCGTGACGCACCAGCGAGCTTACCTGAGCGGCATCAAATCCCTGGTAGAGGTGGACGCGACCGGGATACACCACAACCGGCACGCCATCGAGCGTACCCACGGTTGCCTCGAAGGAATGGCCCGCGATGGGGCGAGCCGCCATCGGGAAGCCCTCGATGTCATCGTAGGGAATGCGGCGAACGGGCTTCACAAGGCCAGCAAGCTTGCCCAGGCCGCTTCCGAGCACGATGGCAACCGGGTGCTCAACGCTGGCGCGGCACTCCTCAACAACCTTCTCATCAACCACAACGATCCCCTCCTTCTGAAGGGCTGCGGCGGCAATACCCGTGCCCTTCACGAGTGTTTGCGTATGCGTTCCATCGTAGACGAGACCACTGCCGCACGAGGGACTTTTTGCCTTGAGTACGGCGAGCGGCGCCGCGGCCTCACGGGCGCGAGAAAGTGCTATAGAGGCCCCTTGCTCGTAGCAATCCGTCACGTCATCACCCTCGCGGGTAAGCACGCGAGAGCCGCAAATCTCCGCAGGTGGACGAGGGGTGGGAAGGCCGCCGTCAACCTCAGGGCAGACCGCCACCACCTCTCCGCCGCGAAATTCCACGGCTGCTGCAAGCGCCTGCACCGCATGACAAGGGCGAGCGCCGCCGTCGTAACGGCAACGCTCGCCCAAAAGACATCTGCTAATGACGATGTTCACAGCGAATAGCCTGCTTTATGCCCCAAGCGTGCAAATGGTGATGGTGGCCTGGGAAAGGACGCCATTCACGTAGTTCGTCCACTCGCTGCTAGAGGTGGAAGCGCTCTCGGCATAGGCCTTGTAGGCCACCGAATAGGCCATCTGAGCCTGGGAATACGTGGCCGAATCGGGAGACCAGGTCTCATCCTTCAGTGCCTCGTAGTAGGAGCCATCGGTGCGAGCCCAGGTGTTGTTGGTGCTATCCCACTCGTCACCAAGCAGGTTGACGATGTAGGCACCGTAATCGGCCGTGGCGTTCTCTTCCTCACCCTCGGCAGGAGTGGCGGGAGCCTCGGGCATGTCGCTCACCGTGGTGGAGCAGACCTTATCCTTGAGCTTGTACATAGCCGCGCTCTCGCGCACGATCTCCTTGGTCTGGTCCTCGGTAAGGCCATACTGCGAGGCCAGGCTCGAGAGGTCAGAGGTGCCGAGAATCTGCTCGGCGTAGCTGGAGAGCTCGTCGTCTTCCACCGTAATTCCCTCGTCACTTGCCTTCTGAGCAAGGATCTTGTTGCGGGCAACGGCCAAGGCGGAGTCGGCGTTCGGCAGCGTGTAGTTGCCGTCAGAATCCTTGGCACTGTCGAGCGAGGACTGAGACTCGATGGCATCGCGAACGGTGATGGACTCGGTCTTGCCGTCGATGGTGTAGGTGGCAATCACGCGATCGAGCTCATCCTCGGTGGCCGTGGTGGCGCCAGGGAAGGCTGCGCTCACGCTCGAACCACCACCAAGCACGAAGTGGCCAAGAAGAACGCCGACGATAAGGGCAACAACGACCACGCCAGCGACGATGGGCACAGCGACGCCCGAGCGACGGGGTTCAGGCATGGGCTGACGCATACGCGAAGGCTGGTTGGCGTGGGCCCCGGACATGTGAGACTGCCTATCCATGAATAAAGACTCCAAGGTGTACGAGGGCGACACGCGCCCGTTGTCTTCCGCTCGGCAACTGATGGCGGCCGAACACATTGTTAAAGCTTACAACGCAATCGCTGCAATCTCGCGCACTTCACAAGACATAAAAGAAAATACGGCTCCCGTTTTGCCGGAAGCCGTATTGCTCTTGCAACGAGGGCCGCGCCATGGCAGGGGCAAATACGGTCCCCGCCAAGCCCAGGGCGCCCAGCGGCCGACCTCAGCTCGTTAGGCGAGCTCTGCCACTCGGGCGGCCACGGCGGCGGCGTAAGCACGCGTGCCCACGCAACCATCGGCGCTGCCAGTAAGCTGCTTCTTAATGTCAGCCGTAACCTGCTCACCCGCGGCAAGGGTCTCACGAACGGCCTGGCGCACCGAATTGGCCGCGCCCGCCTCACCAAGGTGATCGAGCATCATGGCCGCAGAGAGAATCATGGCCGTGGGGTTGGCGATGTCCTTGCCAGCAATGTCGGGGGCGCTGCCATGCGTGGCCTCAAAGATGGCCTGCTCGGCACCAATGTTTGAACCCGGAGCCAAGCCAAGGCCGCCGACGAGGCCGGCGCACAGGTCGCTCACGATATCACCGTAGAGGTTCGGCAGGACGAGAACGTCAAAGTCGTTCGGATCCTGGACGAGGCCCATGCAGGTGGCGTCAACGATCTTGGCGTTGAACTCGATATCGGGGTAGTCGGCGGCGATGCGCTCGGCAGTGTGGAGGAACAGGCCGTCGGTGCACTTCATGATGTTCGCCTTGTGCACGGCGGTGACCTTGTGGCGACTGTTGTTGCGAGCGTAGTCAAAGGCGTAACGGATAATGCGCTCAGAGCCGCTCACGCTGATGGGCTTGAGCGAGATGGCCGAATCGGGCTTGATGGAACCGGCGCCGGCCTCCTCGACCGTACGCATGATGGCAGCCGCTCCCTCAGAGCCTTCGTCGAACTCGATGCCGGCGTAGAGATCCTCGGTGTTCTCACGAACAATGACGAGGTCAACGTCATCATAACGGCTACCGTCGCCCGGCATAGAAAGGCAAGGGCGCACGCAGGCGTAGAGGTCAAAGGCGCGACGCAGGGCCACGTTGACGCTACGGAAGCCAGAGCCAACCGGCGTGGTGACAGGACCCTTGATGGCGGTGCCCGTCTGGCGGATGGAGTCGAGAACACGCTCGGGCAGCGGGGTGCCCTCCTGCTCCATAACGTGAGCACCGGCCTCCTGCCTCACCCACTCGATGTCAACGCCGGTGGCGCCAACGACCTCGAGCATGGCCTCGGAAATTTCCGGACCGATGCCATCGCCGGGAATAAGCGTAACGAGATGGCTCATCTAAACTCCTCATCGCAGGCGCGCCAAAAAAGACGCGCGACCAGCCTTCGGGTTATTCTCGCCTTAAGGCCGGCCGCGCGAAGCGCAAAAGCATGGAAGTTAAACTTCCTCGAAACTTACTCGCCCTTAATGACGGCGACAATCTGGGTCGAACGCTCACGTACATAGCCACGACCGTTCTCGGCATCAAAGCTAATGCGCTCGCAAAGCGCCTGCTTGGTGGCATCGCTCGCCTTACCCTCGGCAAGCTCGAGAAGGCCAAGGAGCATGTCGCGGTAGCCGGGGTCGCCGTGGTAGCACTGGATTGCCTCGTCAAGCAGCGGCCACACCTTGTCAGAAGCCTCCTCGGAAGCGGCAGCCATGCGGCACAGCAGGCAGAAGGCGGCAATGCGAACGCGGGAGTTGTTCTCGTCGAACAGCGAGGCCTCGGCGCCCTCATAGGCGTCATCGACAAGCTCGGGCGAGACGGCGGCCAGCTCGCGAAGGGCATCGAGTGCCTCCCAGCGGGTCTGCGCCTCGGGACGGAAGAGCGCGTCGATAAGGGCCTCGGCAAGACGCGCCTCCTGGCCTTCAGCGGCCTTGGGGTTCTCGCGCAGCATCACGCAGATGGTGTGCGAGGCCTCCTGGCGCGTGCGGCGGACGGCACCAGAAAGCTCGTCGATGAGACGGTCGAGCTCCGTGATCTTACCCGCGCCGAACTTGGCCTTATCCTTGGTTTCAGTCATAGATAGTCCTTCCCTATTCGCAGAACCCATCCACCACGGCCGTGCCGCTGCGTGGATCGGTATGTATTTCGATGAGGCCAAACGAAGAGGCCTCACGTAAAAGAGCCGTAAACGAGCGATAGCCATAGGTGCGCTCAGAGAACTGCGGCTGCTTGCGCCTCATGGTGTCCTTGATGAGCGACGCCCGCATGAGGCCATCGGTCTCGCGCTGCAGCGCGTCGACCGTCTCGAGCATGAGCTTGTAGCAAGCGAGCTTCTCAGCAGGAACCTTATCCTCATAGACGGGAATTCCGCCGGCGCTCACGATGTCCTCGTAGAAGATGAACTCGTCACAGACCTCGGTGAGAAGCGCGCTCGTGGCCTCTCGCATGCCAACGCCAATGACGGTCTTGTTGAACTCGCGAAGCTTAGAGACAAGCGGCGAGAAGTCAGAGTCGCCAGAGAGGATCGCGAAGGTGTCGATGTGGTTCTTGGTAAGGCACATCTCCACCGCATCGACCGCAAGCCTAATATCGGCCGAATTCTTACCGGTATAGGCGCGGTCGGGAATCTCGATAAGCTCAACGCCCAGGCCATGCAGAGGCGCCACGGCATCGTCAAAGCGCTGCCAGTCGCAGTAGGCGCGCTTGGCAACGATGCGGCCCTTGTCTACAAGGCGCTCAAGGATCTTCTTGACGTCTGGCGCAGGACCAGGCTTTTGGTGGCCGCCCCTCGTACGCTTGCCAGTGCCGAGCGCAAGGTTCTCGTAGTCGATAAGCACGGCGATAGTGCCCTGGGGAGCCGTCGCAATGTCACGGGAAAGCTCAGCCATGGCCTACCTCTCCCCAGGCTTCTTGTCGGTGCCCTTGACGCTCATAAGCTCGGGCTCAGCCTCACCGGAAGCGGCACGGCGCCTGCTGGCCTTGCGAGCCTGAGCGCGCTCGCGATCGCGCTGACGAGCGGCGGGCGTCATAAGCTTGTCGACGAACTTCCAGGGACCAACCGAGTCACCGTAACCAAACTTAAGACCGGCCACGGCGCCCGCAACAGCACCGATGGAGAACATGCCAAGCACCACGTAGCCAGTGGCCCAGACAAACATGAACAGCACGCCACCCGCAAGGATGGCGCAGATGTTGGCAAGGGCGAAGGCACCAGCCCCCTCAACACGAGAGCCGCCCTCCTCGCCAAGGTGAAAGCCAATGACGATGCCAAAGACCGCAAACAGAAGGCTCACAACGGTAATGCCGAAACCATCAGCCACGAGCTACTCCTCCGAGCAGCAGCCATGGCCGCCGCAGCACTCGTGCTCGTCGTGGTCGTGACCGCAGCCGCACTCGCCATCATGGTCGTGACCGCCGCAGCACTCGTGGCCCTCACCGTGGTTGTGGTCGCAGCCGCACTCATGCTCGCCGTCACCCTCAAAGGCAGAAAGGTCGAGCTGGTCCCAATCGAGGCCAGCAGCGACAGCGTCGGCCTGCTCACAGTACAGAAGGCGAATCGCCTGGGTACCCATACGAGCGCCACCGATCTGGGTGAGCATGTCATAGAGGGTATAGGCCGTCTCGGCACCCGGAAGCGTGATCTCGAGGTCCTCAGACTGCTCGATGGCAAGGCCGAGATCCTTGCGGAAGTGCTCGACAAGGAAGCCGGGCTTGTAGTCACCCTCGAGGGCCTTGGGGCCAAGGCTCGAAAGCGCGCGAGAACCGCCCATGCCAGAGCCAACCATCTCGAGCATGCGCTCGACGTCCAAGCCGCCCTGCTCAGCCAGGGCAAGGGCGTCTGCCATGCCGACCATGCAGCCGGCGAGAGACACCTGATTGCAGAGCTTGGCCGTCTGGCCGGCGCCGGCCTTGTCAAAGAAGAAGATCTTAGAAGAGAAGGTCTTGAGCACCTCGACCACAGGCTCAGCTTCGGCCTCAGAGATGCCGGCGATGAGCGTGAGCGTACCGTCGATGGCGCCAGACTCGCCACCGGTCACGGGGCAGTCGAAGGCGTGCTTGTCTTCGACCTCGGCAGCGTCGTGGATGTCACGGGCAAGCTGCGGAGAGGATGTGGTGAGATCGATAAGCCAGGCACCCTTCTTGGCCGCGCGAAGAAGGCCCTCGCCAGCGAGGTAGACTTCCTCGACGTCAGAAGGGTAGCCGACCATCGTAAAGATGATGTCGGCGTCGGCAGCGGCCTTGGCCGGGCTGGACGCATAGGTGGCGCCGCGGGCCACGAGGTCATCGGTCTTTTCCTTGGTACGGTTGTAGACCACGAGATCATAGCCAGCGTCAAGGATGTGGCCGGCGATGGGTGCGCCCATGATGCCAGTGCCGATAAAGGCGACCTTGGGCTTGTCGGTAGTTGCCATGCAATTCCTCTCTGGCGCCGCACATGCAGCGCAAATATCGAACAAAAACGTACGCTCAAAGGCGAGGCCGGCCAGAGGCGATGACCTCAGCCTTTCAGCGCAAGAACTCTCAAAAGCAGGGCTAACACGGGAAGAAGCCGAAATCGTCTCCTGGCCCTAATTGCCCTTGACCTTGCGGGCCAGGCGATCGGTGAAGGAGAGCGACTCCCTGCGATCCTTGCCCCAGAACACGCAGGCGACCATGCCGGGACCGGTGTGGGCGCCGATGGTCGGAGAGACGGAGCTGTGGATGATAGGGATGTCCTGGCATCCCGGCTCCTTGCGGATCTGGTCTGCCAGCCAGCGAGCGTCCTTCTCGGCGTCAGAGTCAACGATGCCGATGGGCATGTGGGTCACAACGCCATCCGAGCCTATGTAGTTGGCCTTGAAGTCGGCGATGATGGCACGCAGGGCCTTCTTGCGTCCGCGGCACATGCCGCGGAGCGTCAGAGAACCACTGAGGTCGTAGGAGAGCTCGGGCTTGATGTCGAGCTTGCCGCCCACCGTAGCCGCGGCAGGCGGAATGCGGCCACCGCGGGCAAGGGACTCGAAGCTATCGAGCGTGAAGTAGCCCTGGATGTAGTAGCGGGCTTCCTCGACCCACCCCACGAGCTCCTTGGCCGTGAGGCCGTTGCCCACCTGGCGAACAGCCTCAATGGCCAACAGCTCGGCGGCTGCAGAGGGGCACAGGTTATCAACGACATACATCTCGTAACCCGGGTGGCTCTCCATGACCATCTCGGCGGCCGTACGAGCAGCGTCGACACTCGAGGACAGGCCACGCGTGAAAGACAGGTAGACAGCCGGCACGCCAGTGGCGGCAGCGCGCTCGAAGACCTCAAGGTAAGAGCCGATGGTCACCGCAGACGTGGTGACGCGCTCGCCCTTACGCATGCGCTCGTAGAACTCGTGCGCGCTCATCGACTGCCATAGGTCGTCATAGTGCTCGCCGTCTTCCATGACAAAGGGGAAACGAACGACCTCGACGCCGAGGGCGCGCGCGACCTCGGGTGCAAAATCGGCGCAAGAATCGACAATGATGCGACACTGGCCATCCCTGCGATAGCTCGCGGAGGCCTCGCGGGCGATCTCTGCGACGCCCTGGATATCGCCGTTATCCGCGTCGCCTTCGCATGCGACGGCCGCGGGCTCCGAAAAGCCCGCGGCCTCTAGGTTGTTGTTGTCAGCGTTATCGCTACTCATCTGGCTCCTCAATCTTGGGCTTGATGATTCCGTAGCCGCCGTTGTGGCGACGGTAGATTACGTTCACAAGGCCGGTGGTGGCATTAGTGAAGACATAGAAGTCGTGACCGATAAGGTCGGTCTGGACGAGAGCCTCTTCCTCGGTCATGGGAGCAAGGTCGATAATCTTCTCGCGGACAAGCTCGTCATCCTCAGGCTCGCCCTCGATGAGATCGGCAAGGTCGGAGGTCATGGGAGCGACGGGCAGGCCCTGGGTGCGCTGGCGGCGATCGATGACCTTGGTCTTGAACTTGCGAATCTGACGCGTGACCTTGTCAGCTGCGATATCGATGGCAGCGTACATATCGGGGTCAGCCGACTCGACGCGCACCACGTTGTCGCGAACGCGAACCGTGACCTCGCAAACCGCGGCCTCGGGATTAGAGCGGTTCTTCTCAACGCGAAGAACGACATCGCACGTCATGGGCTGAATGTCGAACACGCCAAGGGCGTCGCCGATCTTCTCGTCAACATAGCTGCGCAGCGCATCGGTAACGGTAACCTTGCGACCGGAAATCTTGATGTCCATAGAGCCTCCAACCATCGAGCTTTACGCACGTCTGGGGTTATTACTACGAACCCCTTACGCCCCTGATACCCATTAGGGACAAAAAGAAGCGCAGAAAGAAGAATTGACCGTCCGCCGATTAGACCCTTCACAGAGAAGGCGGCCACTCCCCTATCAAGACGTGAGCTAGTCCGAAATCGTGGCGGCGTTGGCGCCGGCCGTGGAGCCGTCCTGGACACCAGAAGCACCGTCGGAGACGTTTGCCGTGTCGCTGGCTCCCTCGACCGTACCGGCCGAAATCTGGATGTTGCCGACGATAGAGCTGTCAGTGAGCGGGCTCATGCCACCAAGCCACTTGGCGCGGATGATGTCGCCCACACCGTTGGAAGAAACGGCGTCAACGGCCTCCTTGACGTAGTTCTGGAGGTCAGTGTTGGTGGAAGCCACGCCAACGCCAATGGACTCGGGCGTGGTGATGGTGCCGGCACAGGCAATGTCGCCGTACTCACCAGCGAGATAGGCACCAGAGTTGGCGTCACACAGCACGTAGTCGACCGATCCCTGCTCGAGGGCGTCGAAGGCGTCGTTGAGGTTCTCGAAGGTGGTGACGGAAGCATCGAGGTCACTACGCTTGAGAATCTGCATAGACGAGGAACCGTCCTGGACGCCAAAGCTCTTGCCGAGAAGCTCGCCGCGCTCGCTGACCTTCTCCTCGCCCTTATAGAAGAAGGCAGTGGAGTCCTCGGCATAGGAACCGACCACGGACACGCCGCCGGAGCGGGTGCTGTTGGCGCCCATGACGATGTCACAGTCGACGCCGCAGGATGCCTGGGCGCTAGAGACGGACACGAGCTTGACCTTAAGACCGAGCTGGGCGCCAATGGCATAGGCCATATCGACGTCATAGCCCTGGTACGAGCCATCGGTGCCGGTCACGCACATGGGGGCGCTCGAAGAGGCATCAAGACCAACGGTCAGCGTACCGTCCTCGAGAAGCGCCGGAGCGCTCAGGTTCGTCGTAACGCTCGCGGCACGAGCGGCAAGACCCTCGGCCACCGTTGGAGAAGAGATGGCGGACGTGACGGTATCGATAGGGTTGGCGCAGCCGGTAAGGGCAAGCGCGGAGGCTGCGAGCAAGGCGGTGCACCTAGCTGCCATCGTGCGGGTCATCGAGTCTCCTCGTGTCGGGGGCGAGTCGCCCGGGCGTGCATGGGCTCGTGGCCCGGAAAATGTCAGTTCGTCTCAGTCAGCTGACCTGGTATTTGACCCCACACTCGCGCACCGGGGCGGTTGCTTTGGGAGCCGCGGCCCCCTCCACTACTGACCCTCTCGCCCGCGGGACGGTATGCCCCTCATATGACGGACGGTGCGGCTTACCTCTAGGACGAGCCATGCTCGCGCAGACGCGCACGCCAACGCTTACGTGGATCCCTTTGCCCTCGTCTGGCATGGACTAGGGCCGGCGGCGGACGCATGCCCGCAGGGCGCGCAATGAAAACGCGGCCACTTTAGCCGCGCTCCAAGACGCTCCCACCGGCCCGCAACCACAGACCTGAATGAGACTGTTGAATTATAGCAGCTCGGAGATGGTGAAGCTATGTAGCTACCAGGCCCTGGCCAGGGCGCAGGCAACAACTTCTTCGGCGCCAGACGCAAGCAGGGCACGCGCCGCCGAACGCATGGAAGCGCCCGTGGTGACAACATCGTCAAGCAGCAAGAGCGAGCAGCCACTCACGTCTCCCACGAGCTCGAAGGTACCTTCGCTATTGAGAGCGCGTTGCTCGCGGGAAAGCTCGCGCTGGTCTTGTGCCTGCGGGCGGGCAAGCACGTCGGCCACGGGAAGGCCGAGAAACGAGGCAAGGCAGCGAGAGACCTCATCCATGTGGTCAAAGCCACGACGACGATAGGCGGCCGACGTGGCAGGCACGAAGCAGACCGCATCAATTGCCTCAACGTCAAAGCGGGCAGCCCCGTCGTCCGCTGGCCAGCAGGAGGCTTCCACCAGGGCCGTCTCCATTGCGGCAGCTATGACGGGGGCCAAGCGGCGCTCGGAGGCGTCCTTGTAGCCAACGACGAGCTTTCTCGCCGCGCCCTCAAGCGGAAGGGCGCAGACGCAAGAGCGAGTCTCCCATAGATCACCCTTAGTCCGGCCGCATTCAGTGCAGGCAAGCCAGCCGTTGGGGGCGCCACAGTTTGGGCATGCCCAGCGCTGGTCAATCCACGAGAGGGCCGCACGGCACCCCTCGCACAAAAGCTCGCCTGGCTCATCGCAGACAAGGCAGCGAGTGGGCCAGGCGAGTTCTTGCACGGCGCCGAACGCGCCGTGCAGCATGGTTTTGAAACGAGAGCTGTTAGCAGAAGAGTCCAAGCACAAACTAGCGGGTTTGACCGGACACGGCCGTGTCGATGAGACGGGCCAGGACCTCGGAAAGCTCACGGCCAGAGGCCTTCATCATCTCGGGGAAGCGGCTGTAGCGCGTAAGGCCAGGGATGGAGTTGACCTCGTTGAAGACAACCTCGTGCGCAGGCGTCACGAACAGGTCCACGCGAGCAAAGCCGGAACAGCAAAGAGCCTGGTAGACCTCAAAGCCAGTCTTGCGGACAAGCTCCATGTCGGCCTCAGAGATCTGGGCCGGGCAACGAAGCGACGAGTTCATGGAGCTCGCCTGGGCGCCGGCCGTCTGGTCCTGGTGGATGTGGAAGAAGCCGCCATCGGTGACGACGGTCTCGTCGACAACGCCCATCTCAAGGCCACTTACTGTGTCGCCGATAACGGCGCAGCCCACCTCAGTGCCCACGATGGCCTCCTCGACGGAGACCTTCGGATCGAGCTCGAGAGCAACGGAGACGGCCTTTGCCATCTCAGAGGCGTCGCAAACCTTGGAGACGCCGTAGGAGGAGCCGCCGCGCGTGGGCTTGACGAAGACGGGATAGCCGCCGCACGCCTCAACAGCAGCCGCGATGTCGGCCTCGGAAGAGCCCCGGTAGAGCACCTCGCACTTGGGGACGCGCACACCAGCGGCGCCAGCCAGACGGTGGGAGACGTCCTTGTCCATGCACACGGCGCTCGAAAGCACGCCGCAGCCCACGTAGGGCACGCCGGCGCTCTCGAGCAGGGCCTGTGTGATGCCGTCCTCGCCGCCTTGGCCATGGAGCACCGGCAGGGCCACGTCGACATCGAGGCGAGACAGGGTGCCGTCGGCCTCATGACGGCAGAGTCCGCCGCCGGGAACAACGACTACGGGGCAGGTGTCGTGGGCAGCCCAAGCGTCGCCCTCGCAAACGTCCGCGATGTCACCGGTGTAGTTCAGCCATTGCCCCTCGCGGGTAATGCCGACAAGCGTGAGCTCGTAGTCGAGCTTTGCGAGCTCACCCAATACGTTGGTAGCCGAACGCAGGGAAATGTCATGCTCGCTCGAGGTGCCGCCAAACAGAACGGCGACGCGAAGGGAATGGGCCATGGTCACTCCAATCATTGCGCGGGCGCACCCGCGTGAACATTCGGATATCCATCGTAGCAGCCAGCCATGGCCCACTTGACCAACTCATCGCAAATGGCGCAAGACCCATATCAAGACAAGTGGAGATGAAAGCAGGCGGAAAGCCTCGATACCGAAAGGTCGGTATGCAAGTAATGAGACACGCAGCTATCGAAGCGAAAAGAGGTTGAGCGCGTTATCCCAAAGATAGCGATAGGTGTCTTCCCTGCTTGAAACGCCGGCAGCCTCGCGAACGTCGGCCACGCATGAGGCCGTAAAGGCAACCATGGCGGGCTCGCACTCCTCGCCACGAAGCGGCACGGGGGCCATGTAGGGGCTGTCCGTCTCGGTAACGATGAGGTGGTTTGGCACAAGGGCGGCCGCAGCACGTATGTCGTCGCTCTTGGAGAAGGTCGCCGCACCGCCAAAGGCAATGTGGCAGCCAAGCTCAGCAAAGGGCTCGAGCACCTCCGGTCCGGAGGTGAAGCAGTGCAAGTCGCACCCCGCCGCGGGAACGCCAACCTCACGCAAGAGTTGGGCGGCCATGGCGTGGGCCGTAGCGGCATCGTCATCTGCGGCGTCACGGACGTGCAGCTCAACGGGCAGGTTCTGCTCGTGGGCAATCAAGAGTTGCTTACGGAATATCTCGAGCTGCAGCTCTGGCTCAACCTCGCTGTAGGGACCGAAGTCAAGACCAATCTCCCCCACACCCACGCAACGCTCGCAGGCAAGCAGCTCGCCCATGCGCGACGTGGCCCCATCATCGAACCAGGGGGCGTTATAAGGGTGAGACCCCACAACAAAGCGCAGGTCAATGGGCAAAACTTCAGTGCATCCGCAAGCATCATCAAAGCCTTCGAAGACGGGAGGAACAAGGCCCTTCTCGGAAAACTCGCCAAGGAGGCCCGAAGCCAGCTCGGCGGCGTCGTCGAGAAACGCAATGATGTCGGCGGCGCTGCGGATAGGCATGTCGTCGGTTGGGTCATAGCCGCAATCCCCCACCGGATCGATGGGCACCACGAGCAGCCTCACGCCAGCAAGGGCGGCTCGCGCCACGGCCATGGCTGGGTCATGCGAGCGCAGAACCGTGAGATGGCCATGCGTGTCGGCAAGAGGCGCCAGGGACTTGGGGTACTCGCGCACCTTGCCCTTCTTGGTGTGGAACAGCTGGCCGTCCTCAAGCGTGAGCGCATCGGTGATGACGCTAGCGGCATGACTCATCGCGCGTTCTCCTGGGTGGCTCCGAAGCCCGAGAGCGTTGAGGCAAGACGAACGAAGTCCGCGGCCTCCAGCGTCTCTGCTCGGCAAGTCGCCTCAATGCCACAAGACGCGAAGGCAGCGTCGAGAGCGGCCTTGTCAAAGCCCTTTGCCGACATGGAGTTCCTGATGGTCTTCCTGCGCTGGGCAAAGGACGCGTCGATGACCGAGCACACAAACTCATGGCTCATGCCCTCGGGCAGTTCAAGCTCGCTGCGCTCAATGCGCACAACGGCAGAGTCAACATGCGGCGCCGGCATGAAGCAGCGCGGCGGCACCTCAAAGCGGCCCGTCACCTTGCCATAAAGTGCGAGCTTGGCAGTGTAGCCGCCATAGGTGCGGTTGCCGGGAGCGGCCGCGATGCGATCGGCCACCTCCTTCTGCACCATGACCACGGCGCGCTCGAGCGCAGGCATCGTCTGGAAGAACTGCAGGATGATGGTTGCCGCGACGTTATAGGGCAGGTTTGCCACGAAGACGGTCGGCTCGCCAGCGGCGACCTCGGCAATGCGCTCGGGACTTACCTTAAGGGCGTCACCCATGATGTAGGCAAAACCGTCACGCTCGTCTGCGTGGTGCGCAAGCACCGGCTCGAGCTCGGGATCGGCCTCAATGGAGACGACCTGGGACGCCTCTTGGAGAAGCGCCAGGGTAAGTGTCCCGATGCCGGGGCCGACCTCGAGCACGCGTTCTGTCCCACTGAGCTCTGCCAGCTCGCATATGTGCTCGATGACATGGTTGTCGACGAGGAAGTTCTGCCCGAGGCGGTGCTTGGTCGCAAGACCAAACTCCTCGAGCAGAGCCCTCGTGGCGGCCATCGAGGCCAGAGGTGAGGTGGTCATCGGCTACTTCTGCAGGCGCGGGAAGAGGGCGTCGCCCTTCTCAACGGCAGCGCCGCCAGCCAGGCGACCCCACTCGCACATGGCACGCAGGTCGTCGGAACCGGCCTCGTCGGCGCAGCCGATGCGGCGCAGGGCCTCGGCGCTCGTCTCGGGCATGAAGGGCGCAAGCAGGTGCGCGGCAATGCGGATGGACTCAAGCAGGTTGTAGATGACAAAGGCGAGCTCATCGGCACGAGCCGGATCCTTGGCGAGCGTCCAGGGCTCGGAGTCCTCGATGTAGTGGTTGGCCGCGTGGATGAGCTCCATGGCGCAGTCCTTGCCGCCAACGTAGTCAACCTTACTCATGGCATCGAAGTAGCGCTCATAGATGCCCTCGCAGGCACGGGCGAGCGGGTTCTCAAAGGCGTCGAGCGCGGCGGGACGCACCGGAGAGCTGCCCTCGAAGTACTTGATGCTCATGTTGGTGGAGCGGCTGATGAGGTTGCCCCAGCTGTTGGCGAGATCGGCGTTGTAGACCTGCTCCATGCGCTCGAACGAGATGGCGCCGTCGGTGCCGGGCACCACGTCGGTCATGAAGTAGTAGCGGTAACCCTCCACGCCGAGGAGCTCCATGACGTCGGCCGGTGCAATGGCGTTACCACGGCTCTTGGACATCTTCTCGGCGGCACCGGTCTCGGCGTTGCGCACGGTAAGGAAGCCGTGGGCAAAGACATGCTCGGGCAGGGCCTCGCCGATGGCCATGAGCATGGCCGGCCAGATCACGCAGTGGAAGCGGATGATGTCCTTGCCCACGATGTGGTACTGCGCAGGCCAGCGGAACGCGAGCTCGGCGCGGGCCTCGTCGGAATCGACACCGTAGCCGATGGCGGTCAGGTAGTTGAGCAGGGCGTCGAACCACACGTAGGTGACGTGGCCCTCGTCAAACGGCACCTGGATACCCCAGTCAAAGCTCGTACGCGAGACGGAGAGGTCGTTGAGGCCGCCCTCGACAAAGGTGCGGACCTCGTTCATGCGAAAGTCGGGTTGCACGAACTCGGGATGCTCGTCATAGAGCGCCAGAAGCTTATCCTGGAAGGCCGAGAGCTTAAAGAAGTAGCTCTCCTCCTGCACGCGCTCAAGCGGGCGATGACAATCGGGGCAGAGATGCTGGCCCTCGCTTCCGTACTCCTCGTCGCCCTTCTGCACCTGGGTATCGGTGAAGTAGGTCTCGTCGGGCACGCAGTACCAGCCGTCGTAGCTGCCCTTGTAGAGGTAGCCCGACTCCTTCATGCGCTCCCAGAGATACTGGACGGCGTGGTGCTGGCGCGGCTCGGTGGTGCGGATGAAGTCGTCGTTGGAGATCTCGAGCTTGCTCCAAAGCTCCTTGAAGTGCGGGGCCTGGGAGTCGGTCCACTCCTGCGGCGACATGCCGTGCTTGGCCGCGGCCTCGGCCACCTTCTCGCCGTGCTCGTCCATGCCCGTGAGGAACTTGACGTCAAAGCCGGCCGAGCGACGGTAGCGCGCTTGCACGTCGGCAAGGATCGTGGAGTAGGCGGTACCCAGGTGCGGGTCGGCGTTCACGTAGTAGATGGGCGTGGTGATGAAAAACGAGGGCTTGGTCTGGCTCATCGATGGGACCTCTTTCGTACGGTGTAGCTTGCGGCCCCATGACGGCCGCGCTGACAAGGGCTTATTCTAGCGCTCGCGAGCGACGCACGCTAGGAGTCGAACTCGCGCTGCATAGCGAGTATGCGCTCGTAGACGGCGCGCTTTTTGAGCGAGTGCTTTTGCGAGAGGCGCTTGGCCGCAGCCGACGCGGGCTCCCCCGCCTCAATCGCCGCCGCGATATCCTCCGTGAGCGCCTGCTCGGGGTCGGGAGCGTCCCCGCCGGGCACGAACGGGGCACCGGCCGCAAGGGCTGCCGCATAGCGCGCGAGCTCTTCGGAGGTCGGCGGCGCCACCACGAGCGCGATCTCGCCGCGCACCTCGCCGCGCTCGCGCATGCGCTCGAGCAGCTGCGGGGACGCGTCGCGCACGACCTCCTCGTGCAGCTTGGTGAGCTCGCGGCAGACGGCGGCCTCGCGCTGGGGAAAGACCTCCGCCACCGCCTCGAGTGTGGCCACGATGCGATGCGGCGACTCATAGAAGATGAGCGCACCGGGCACGGCCGCAAGCTCGCGGAGTCGTCGCACGCGCTCGCCGTGCTTGCGGCCCAAAAATCCCTCAAAAAAGAAGTGCTCGCACGGAATTCCCGAAGCAACGAGCGCCGTCACGCAGGCGGAGGGGCCGGGCACGACTTCAACGGGCACATCGGCCGCGCGCGCAGCGTCGACAAGGACCTGCCCCGGGTCCGAGACACTCGGCATACCCGCATCGGAGGCGAACGCCAGCGTCTCACCCGCGAGCATGCGCCCGACAAGCCCTGTCGCGCGCGAGGAGATCACGTTCTCGTCGCAGCGCACAAGTGGTTTTGAGATGCCGAGGTGCGCGAGGAGCTTTGAGGTCACACGCGTGTCCTCGCAGCAGATAGCATCGGCTACCTCAAAAGCCTCGGCGGCGCGGGGGCTCATATCGCCCAGGTTGCCGATAGGCGTGCCCACCACGTAGAGGCGCCCGCAGGACATCTGAGCGGGGGTCGTGTTCGCAGTCGCCATCTAGTCGATCATCGCCTTCTCGAACGTTCCAAGCGTGGCGCGCGCGTCCCAGGCCGGGATGCGCTTCTCGGTCTTCCAGGTCTGGAAGAACCAGCCGTAGGCGGGCGCGAACGACGCGAGCTGGTTCGCTACGAAGATGCGCTCGTAGGCGGCACGACCCTCGGGCGTCACCGACGTATTCGCAAAGACGGCCGCCCCCGACCACTCGCCCACGATCACCGGCAGCCCGCACGAAGCGGCCTCCTTGAGGACCTTCTTGTTGCGCGCAATCGCCTTGGCGAGACCGTCGGGGCTCGTGATGTCTTGCGAGAACTCGTCCTGGTAATGGTAGAGATGGACGTCCATGGCCACGTTCTCGTAGCGCGACGAGCTCATAAAGCGCTTCCACGCGCCCGGATGGCCCGACGACGAGAAGACGACCATCTTGTCGGCCGGCATATGCAGGCGCACGAGCTTATAGGCGTCGCGATAGAAGTTGCGCAGGTAGTGGGCGGGGATGCCGTCCGTTATATCGAAGAGACCCTGCCGCAAGCGCATCTGCGGAGAGTCGAGCAGCTCGATTCCGAGCAGGGCTTCGGAAGTGCCGTAGCGCTCTGCTAGGCGCTCGAGGGTCTTAAGCGCGGTGTGACGGCCGCTCGTGGAGGAGTGCCATTCGGCGGTGAACTCGCTCAGCGACTGCTCGTTGGAGTCGCCCTGGCCGCCGGGGACGGTGGCGAGGTCGAGAAGCACCTTGAGGTCGTATTTGGCGGACCATTCCATGGTGCGGTCGATGTAGTCGACAACAGAGATATAGGACGCATCCTCCTCCTGCGAGCCAAACGCATACCACGGAACGGGCAGGCGCACCGCGTCGAGGCCGATTGCGGCGATGCGCCGAAAATCGTCTTCGGTCATGAACGACTCGTAGTGCTGGCGCATGCGTTCGTTGTACTCCGCCGTTCCGAGAGCCGCCTGCAGCTCCTCGGCGTTGGAGGCGCCGGTCGCCGCAAAAAGCGACGGCGTGACCCAGGGCTCCGGAATGAACCAGCCGGACAGGTTCACGCCTTTGATCCTCTTGTTCATAGTGGCTCCCTTGCACAAAACGGCCCGCACGGCCGTGGTCTCGATTCCATCTGAGTATATCGAGACTGGGCGCACGGGATTGTTTTTGCAAAAGAAAAGCCCCCATTGCTGGGGGCTGTTC
>CAVHWW010000029.1:0-2629 GCA_963639715.1 Acutalibacteraceae bacterium | reverse complement strand
GGCGGGACACGCAAGAGAAGTTGGCTAGCAAAAGGAGCGCGCAAGATGGCCAAGCCGCTTATGGCACCTTCGCTCATGTGCATGGACCCGATGAACGTCGAGCGAGACGTCAAGGTCATGGACGAGCATTTTGACCTGTACCACGTCGACGTCATGGACTCGCACTTCTGCCCAAACATGGCGCTGACGCCGCAGTTCGCCAACGTGCTGCGCAAGCACAGCAAGCTGCCGATGGACGTGCACCTGATGGTCGAGGACCCGGTCATGTTCACCGAGATGTTCCAGCTCGGCCCCGAGGACTGCCTGTCCTACCAGGCCGAGACCGTCGAGCGCAACGCCTTCCGCCTGTATGAGCGCACGCGCGAGCTGGGCGTGAAGTATGGCATCGTGCTGAGCCCGATGACGCCGCTTTCCAACATCGAGACCATCTGCGAGCGCATCGACATCCTCACGATCATGAGCATCGACACGGGGTTTGCCGGCCAGAAGGTCATCCCCGAGACGCTCGCCAAGATCGAGGCGGCCAAGGAGCTGCGCGAGGAGCGCGGTTGCCACTTCAAGATTCAGGTCGACGGCGGCATCAAGCAGGCCACCTTCAAGATGTTCAACGACGCCGGGGCCGACATCCTCATCGTGGGCAACTCGGGCCTCTTCTCGCTGGACGAGAGCCTGCCCGCGGCCATCGACAAGTACAAGGCCAACTTCAAGGCCGAGACGGGCATCGAGCTTTAGCAGCAAGTTTCTTACTTGATTGACCAACGCGGGAGGACGAAAAGCCGCCCGCGCGCGGAGCCGTGCGGCTGTGGGGGCGTGACCGGTCACCAAGCTAGATGCAAAGCTGCCTGGTGGCAGCGCGTGGCGCCCACAAGGTCGCTGCCAGGCAAAACGCTCGCCCTCGCTGGAGCGTGCGGCACAGCCAAGCGTTCAGCCGAGCAAGACGATTAAGTAGGGCAGCTGCGCAAAGAACTTCACACAATGCCGCCCATGGCGCTAAAGCGAGAGGCCGGCCGCCGCGCAAAGCAGCCGCGAAATACAGCCAAACAAGACAATGTAATTAAGGGAGAGCACATGAAGATCGTAGGAATCAGCGCCTGCACCGTTGGAATCGCCCACACCTACATGGCCCAGACCGCGCTGCAGGATGCGGCCAAGGCCGCGGGCGATGAGTGCAAGATCGAGACCCAGGGCACCATCGGCATCGAGAACGCCCTTACGCAGGAGGAGATTGACGCTGCCGACATCGTCATCTTGGCGGTGGACGTGAAGGTGAGCGGCGAGGAGCGTTTCGCCGGCAAGAAGTGCGTGAAGGTCCCCACCGAGACCGCCATCAAGTCACCCAAGAAGCTCATCGCCAAGCTCCACGAGCTTGCCGGCAAGTAACGACGCGCCATTCGACTGCCCCATATAAGGGCAGCTCAAGACCGCAATCAAAGTCTGAAAGGGAAATGACCTATGGGAGAATTCCTCAAGAAGGCCAACTTCAAGGGCCACCTTCTCACGGCAATTAGCTACATGGTGCCCATCGTCTGCGGCGCCGGCTTTGTTATCGCCATCGGCATGGCCATGGGCGGCACCTCGCAGGATTCGCTCGTGATGGGCGAGTTCACCTTCTGGCAGGCGCTCGCCACCATCGGCGGCAAGGGCCTCGGCATGCTCCCGGCGATCATCGCCACGGGCATCGCCTTCTCCATCGCCGGCAAGCCCGGCATTGCCCCGGGCTTCGTGACAGGCCTTGTGGCCATCGCCATCAGCGCTGGCTTCATCGGCGGCATGATCGGCGGCTATATCGCCGGCTGGCTCGCCATTGCTGTGTTGCACTACGTGAAGGTGCCGCAGTGGGCCAAGGGCCTTATGCCGACCCTGATCGTGCCGTTCATTGCCTGCACGCTCTCCGGCCTCATCATGATTTACATCGTCGGAACGCCCGTCTCCATCTTCACCGAATGGCTCACCGGCGTGCTCAACAGCATGAGCGGCGCTTCGAACACCGTGCTCGGCGCCTTCATCGGCGGCCTGTCCGTGGTTGACTTCGGCGGCCCCATCAACAAGACCGTCTACGCGTTCACGCTGACCCTGCAGGCCGAGGGCGTCAACGGCCCGGTCACCGCGCTGCAGCTCGCCAACACCGCCGTGCCCATCGGCTTTGGTTTCTCCTACCTCGTCTCCAGGGTTCTCAAGCGCAACATCTTCAACGCCGAGGAGCTCGAGAACCTCAAGTCCGCCGTGCCCATGGGTGTGGTGAACATCGTCGAAGGCGTTATCCCCATCGTCATGAACGACCTGGTCCGTGGCATCATTGCCTCTGCGGCTGGCGGTGCGGCCGGCGGTGCCGTTCTGATGACGCTTGGCAACGGCGCTGGCGCGACCGTTCCCTTCGGCGGCTTCCTCATGCTGCCGACCATGGGCGCATACTGGTATGCCGGCCTCGCCGCCATCGTGACCAACGTGCTTGTCACTGGCGTGGTCTACGCCCTCATCGCCAAGCCGATTGAGGAGAACGCCGCGGCCACTGATGATGAGGAAGAGGACATCGACCTCGATGACCTCGTGGTTATTGGCTAGCCAACGGCTTTCATTCGCAGGTAACGGCCCGGTTCGTAATGTACGAGCCGGGTCGCTTTTTGTCTGT
>CAVHWW010000028.1:0-4389 GCA_963639715.1 Acutalibacteraceae bacterium | reverse complement strand
GCCCTCGTTAGGGACCCCGCAAATGTCACTAATCCCCACCCGGAACCCGGGTGGGCACCGCTATCTCCCACCCGAAACCCAACAGACGATCCAAGCCCCTCGCTCTGGAGCCGGCAGCAGATCCAAGTCCCTCACCCGAGGCCCAGCGGGCGCCCCTAGTGCTTCCAGAACGCGATGCAGCTGTGCACCGGCACGTAGGTAATGCAGTTCCTGCTCAAAGAGGAATAGCAGTTATGGTCGTTCCAGCAATTGGTGTATTCGGTATAGCTGTCATCGTTGCTGTCTGTGTTGTGAAGGAAGGCGTAGTAGCAGTGCCAATTAATAACGCAGCTGTTATCACGCCCTTCCTTGTCGGTGTCGTAGCTATTTCCGCCGATGACGCCCTCAAGCTCGGCATCATCGACCTCAAGGCCCAGGGCAAAGAAGCGCTCAGCTTCCTCGGGCGAAAGCTCCAGATCAACGGCAGCCGCGGCCAAACTGATTGCCTCAGCCTTACTGGCGGCCTCCTCGGGCTTCATGTTGACGAGCCTCTCCTCAAAGAGCCTTGCCTTCTCCGGATCAGCCTCAAGCGCCGCCCTGAATTCGTCAACGGTCATGTTGGGCTCCTTTCCTTAAGACCTGCCAGACAGGTGCGCAGCCACAAGAAGCGCGAGGGCCCCGCACCGCTCTCACCGAAAACGCCAAAGATGTGCAGGCAACCCCGGGAGCACAAGCAGGGACGCAGCCTTTGAAGGGAGCTCCTCGGCAATCGTCCGCTCTGTCCACCAAGAAACGCCTCGCATCAACTTCCAAATCTATGATAGCTAGCTAGATGGCCGACGTGAGGAAGAAGCTTCATATTCACGCTCGACTTTCGTTCGAATTCAAAGGGCCCTTCGAGGAAAACGCCCCGGCAAGATGTCCTGCCTCGCACTTTGGCAGAGGTGCCTTGGCAAGAGCCCTAGCCTCCGAACGGGAAGAACTTGGCGAAGCGAGATGGATAGCAGGAGGCAATGCGGAACGTCTCGCCGGTGACGGGGTGCATGAGCGTCTCGGAGGCGGCGTGGAGCATGAGGGGCGTCTTGCCGCCACGGTCTGCCGGCACACCATAGAGGGCGTCGCCCATGATAGGGAACCCCTGGCTTGCGAGATGGACGCGGATCTGGTGCTTGCGACCGGTACGCAAGGTGCACTCCACAAGAGAGAGGCGCTTGCCGCGGGCGCCCGCACTGGCAAGCATCCGCACAAGGGTCACCGACGGTTTGCCCGCACGGTCGGTACGCATACGGCGCGCGTCATGGCGGTCGCGGGCGATCGGGGCATCGATGCGGCTGAGGCTCTCGGGGAAGTTGCCCCGCACGATGGCGAGGTAGCGCTTCTCGATACCGTCGTGGCTGGCCACCAGCGCGTCGAGCTTGGGCTGGACATCTTTGCTCTTGGAGAAGAGCACCACGCCGGAGGTCTCGCGGTCGAGGCGCTGGACAGCCTGCAGCTCGCGCGCCGCACTCGTCTGGCCCGTCGCGAGCAGGTGCTCGCGCACGAGGTCAGTGAGCGTCTCTTGGCCCGTGCCGTCAGCGTGAACGATGATGCCCGCCGGCTTGTTGGCCGCAAGGAGCCATTCGTCCTCGTAGAGGATGAGCGACGGCGCTGCGGACGAGGGCTCTCCCCCATTCAGGTTGTCCTGCACGCCGGCAACGGCCGCCGCACCCGCGCGTACGTCCATGCCGGTCGTCGTATGCGACCCCGCGCACGAAGCCCCGGCAACGCCGAGCGGCGCTGCGGACGGGGACTCTCCCCCACCCGCAGCGCCGTCGGAAGCGATGTCAATCTTGTTGGTCACGCCGCGCGGGCTCAGCCGTTAGGCCAGGCGAGCAGCCACGGCGCTCGCGAGCTCGGCCATCGGCACGCTCGTCTGCTCGTGGCTGGCCATGTCGCGGATGGTGGCGGTACCAGCGGCCACCTCGTCAGGGCCGATGACCACGCACAGGGTGGCACCGTGCTTGTCGGCCTGCTTGAACTGGGCCTTCAGGCTGCGGCCCTGGTAGTCGGCCTCGGTGCGGATGCCAGCGCGGCGAAGCGCCAGCGTGGCGGAGAAGACCGCCGGGCGCAGCTCGGCCTCGGTGCCGGCCACGTAGACGCAACCCGGCTCCTCGCCGCCAAGGCTCACACCTTCCGCTTCGAGCGCAAGCATGATGCGCTCGAAGCCCACGGCAAAGCCAATGCCCGGCGTGGGCTTGCCGCCCTCGAGCTCCATGAGGCCGTCGTAGCGGCCGCCGCCACCGATGGCACCGATGGCCGGATCGGGCGTGTAGTCGACCTCGAACACGGTGCGGGTGTAGTAGTCCAGGCCGCGCACGAGCGTCGGGTCTTCCTCGTAGGCGATGCCCGCCTCGTCGAGGTAGCGCTTCACCTGCTCATAGTGGGCGGCGCAATCCTCGCACAGGTTCTCGTTAGCCAGCGGCGCGTCTGCCATGACCTCGTGGCAGTGGGCGTTCTTGCAGTCGAAGGCGCGAAGCGGGTTAATCTCGGCGCGCTCACGGCACTCGTCGCACATCTCGTCGGCGTGATCGAGGATGAACTCGCGCACCTTCTGGCGATAGGCCGGACGGCAGGCGCCATCGCCCATGGAGTTGATGGCCAGGTGCAGGTGGGACGGGTCAATGCCCAGCGCACGGTAGAAGTCCATGAGGATGATGATGCACTCGGCGTCGGCCGCGGCGTCGGGGGCGCCCAGCCACTCGAGGCCTACCTGGTGGAACTGGCGCAGGCGGCCCTTCTGCGGACGCTCGCCGCGGAACATCGGCTCGGCGTACCACAGCTTCACCGGGGCGCCGCCCTGCGGCACGAAGTTGTTCTCCACGGCGGCGCGCACAACGCCGGCCGTGCCCTCGGGACGCATGGCAAGGCGCTGCTTGGGCTTGAGACCGCTCTCGCCGCCCGCCTCGAAGATGCGCTCGAGCAGAGCGCCGGAGAACACGCGGAACATCTCCTTGCGCACCACGTCGGTGGACTCGCCGATGCCGTGGACGAAGGTGGAGACCTGCTCCATCGCGGGCGTCTCAATCGCGTCAAAGCCATAGGGCGCGAAGGTCTCGTGCGCCACGGCCTGCATGCGCTCCCAGGCACGCATGCGCGCGCCGAACAGGTCCTCGGTTCCCTCTGCCTTGTTCGCCATGTGGCATCCCTCTCACTCGTTTAATCAACCGGATGAGTATACCGCCTAGACGGGCGTCCCGTGCTCCCGCTCCATGGCGTCACGGGCCACAACCCACTGCTTCCCGAACTTCCTCACGCCAACACCGGGAGTCACCCTTCCACAGCTGACGGCCTTTCTCAAAGTTGAGTCACTAAGTTTGCTGCCGGCGGGCGTTATCATGGCACGCGGAATTCGGGGGCCGGCTGGCCATGTAGCGAGGAGAGAGACATGCACCTGTTCCGCAACGACTATTCCGAGGGCGCCGCGCCCCAGATCATGGAGGCTATCTCGGCCGTTTGCGCCGAGCAGAACGTGGGCTACACCGAGGGCGATGTCCACTGCGACCACGCCCGAGCGCTCATCCGCGAGGCCTGCGAGCGCCCCCACGCCATGGTGGAGTTCTGCATCGGCGGCACGAGCGCCAACGTCATCTGCCTGAACGGCATGCTGCGCGATTGGGAGGGCGTCATCTGTACGCCCGACGCTCACATCGTCGTGCACGAGACGGGCGCGCTGGCCGCCACCGGCCGCACCTGCCTTCCCACCCACGACACCGACGGCTTCCTTTCGCCCGAGGCGGCCGAGAAGGTCTACCAGTTCCAGATGGGCACCGGCCGCCACATGACGCGCCCGGCCGCCATCTACATCACCAACACCACCGAGCTTGGCGGCGTGTGGACCCGCGAGCGTTTCGACGCCATTTGTGACTGGGCCTGCGGCCACGACCTCGGCATCTTTTTGGACGGCGCCCGCCTGGGCAGCGCCCTCACCGCGCCGGGCAACGACCTCACGCTGGCCCACATCGCCAGCCGCGTCGACGCCTTCTACATCGGCGGCACCAAGAACGGCATGCTTATGGGCGAGGCCATCGTCATCTGCGGTAACAGCGCGCACGCCCTTCGTCTGCGCGAGGCCTTCGGCTTTTTGCAGAAGGAGCGCGGCGGCCTGCTGGCCAAGGGCTTTTTGCTGGGTGCCCAGTTCGAGGCGGCTTTTGCCGCGGACGAGGACGGCGAGCAGCTCTACTGGAAGCTCGCCCGTCACGCCAACGAGTGCGCAACCGCCCTGCGCCAGGGTCTTGCCGGGGCCGGCTACGAGCTTTACGGCAACTCGACCAGCAACCAGGTCTTTGTCACGGCCACGCCCGAGCAGACCGAAGCGCTCGAGAAGGCCGTCGGCTGTGAGACCTTCTACGTCCTCGATGATGGCCGCAAGGT
>CAVHWW010000027.1:0-2547 GCA_963639715.1 Acutalibacteraceae bacterium | reverse complement strand
TAGTTTCTCGCGCCAAAGTTCTGCGCACTGAAGGTGGTCACCGCCACGCCGAGCGCCTCGGAGACCATCCACACGATGGCGTCGATGCGCCCGCACAGCCCAAACGCCGTCACGACGGTGGAACCAAACGAGTTGATGGTCGACTGCGTAATGATGTTCGAGACGGAGTAGCACGAGGACTGCAACCCCAACGGAAGCCCGGTGCACAGCATGGCGCGACAGATGCCGGGGTCAATGCCGAGCTTGCGCACATCGAGGCGCCACGGCCCCTCAACATGCGTGAGACGGACGACTGTGACAACGCAGCCCCACACAAGCGAAAGCGCCGTGGCAAGACCGGCTCCCGTCGCCTCCATGTGGAGACCCGCAACAAACACGAGGTCAAGCACGATGTTCACAACGCAGGTAGACGCCACGATGATTGAAGGAGAACGCGTGTCGCCCACCGAGCGTTGCACGGCCGAGCCCGTGTTGTAGACGATCGAGAAGACCATGGCGCCAAAGTAGATGCGCACAAAGGCCAAAGATTCGCCCATAAGGTCGCTTGGCGTACCCATGAGCTCAAGGATGGGGCCCGCAAGCAGACCTCCCAGCACCGAGACGGCGACTCCGCCCACCAAAGCGATGGTCATCGCCGTGTGCACCGACGCCCTAAGACGCTCATCGTCATGCGCGCCAAAGTACTGGCTGCATACGACGGAAAATCCGGTTCCCATGCCCACCGAGAAGCCCACGGCGAGGTCCACCAAAGACGCGGTAGCCTGAATTCCGCCAAGAGCAGCCTTGCCGGCAAACTGACCAACCACAAAGGTGTTTACCAGCGAGTATGCCTCTTGGAAGAAAGACGAGAAGAACACGGGCACGCACAGCAGCAATAGCTGTCGGCCAATTTTGCCCTCGGTGACATCAAGCGACCTCGACTCCAAACGACCCGCCACGCGCTCCCCCTCCCCAAGACATAGCGCCGAGAGCATACCCCTAACGCACATGCCGTCAGGGCATCGGAACGCGCCAAGAAACAAACGGGCCATCCGTGCCGCACGATGCAATCAGCCACCCATCGCGTGAGCATGGCGCGATCGCTCGCAAGGTCGAGAAGTGCGCTGACGCCGTTCCGGCTGACAACGGCTCGCACCATAAAGAGAATGCAAGGACAACGGGCTAGGGAACGTCAGCCGACACCTCCCCTACGTTCGATGCCTTTTATTCCTCGCCGTCGATGTCTTCGGGAAGCCCTAGGGCATCATCGTCGGCAAGGCCATCGGAGATGCCCTTGAGCTTGCGCTCCATGACATTGGTGCGCGTGGTGATGATGGACTCCACCGTGTTGCTCGCGGTGTCGATCTGCTTCTTGGCCTTCCTGAGCTCAGCCTGGTACTTGGGCAGCTCGGCCTTTACGGCCTGGAGCACGCGCAGGACCTCGTCGGTACGGCGCTGCAGGGCAAAGGTCTGGTAGCTCATCTGCAGACTGCCAAGGATCGCCGACATGGTGGAGGGGCCGGCCACGTTCACGCGGTAGTCGCGCTGCAGCGACTCCACAAGGCCGGGCATGTTCACGACCTCGGCGTACAGGCCCTCGAACGGCAAAAACATGATGGCGAAGTTCGTAGTGTCGGGCACGCTGATGTACTTGGTGGAGATGTCCTTGGCCTCACCCTTGATGCGGTTCTCAAGCTGCTTGCGAAGGGCCTTCACCTGGTCGGGGTCACCTGCCTCAAGTGCGTCGCTAAGCTGCGAGTAGAGCTCGCCGGGGAACTTTGCGTCGATGGGCAGAAGGATTGGCTCACCCTGCTCAACCGGCAGCTTCACGGCAAACTCCACGCGGTCCGCACTGCCAGGTTTGGTGGCCACGTTCTCCTCGTATTGCGATGGCGTAAGTAGCTCCTTCAGGATGGCACCAAGCTGTACCTCGCCCAAGATGCCACGCGTCTTCACGTTGGAGAGGGTCTTCTTGAGGTCGCCCACGCCAGCGGCCAGACTCTTCATGTCGCCCAGGCCCTTGTAGACGGCCTCGAGGTTCTCGTTGATCTGCTGGAAGGAGACCGAAAGGCGGTCGTTGAGCGTCTTGGTAAGGCGCTCGTCCACCGTGGCACGAATCTCGTCGAGCTGACGCTGGTTGTCCTGGCGGATAAGGCCAAGCTGCTCGTTCATGGTCTTGGTATTGCCCTGAAGCTGCTCGTTGAGCATGCGGGAGTTGGCCTGCAACTGCTCGTTCATGGCCTTGCTGCTGGTTTGCAGCTGCTGGGCCATGTTCTGGGAGTTCTCCACAAGCTGGCTCGTGACGTCACGACGCATGGTATCCACGCGGGTGCCGGACTGCTCCACGTTGCGGCAAACCGCCTCGAGTGTGGCGTTGGTGGCCGCGACGGAGCGGGTTTGCCGCTCGGAAAGCTCACCCACAAGCTCGGAGAGCTCGTCGAGCTTCTCGCCCAGCTCGTCACGCATCGGTCCGCGACGTGACCCCTTCACAAGCGAGAGCACGGCCACGATGACGCTCATGGCGCAGACAAGTAACGCAAGAATCTCAAGGGTCGTCATGCCTTCTCC
>CAVHWW010000026.1:0-10774 GCA_963639715.1 Acutalibacteraceae bacterium | reverse complement strand
GGGCGACGAGCTTCTCTTCATAGAGCAGCGTGACAAGTTCGCCAAGGTGAGCGAGCTCATCGAGGCGGCCACAGAGATTGTTATCTGCGCGCACACCAACCCTGATGGCGACGCCTTGGGCTCCGAGCTTGCGCTTTCCCAGATCATCAACCAGCACTGGGAAGGCAAGCACGTCACCAATCTGCTTGCCGACGACGACGTTGTGCCTCGCCTCTATCGCTTCCTTCCTGGTGCCGACTCTTTTGTTCGCGCCAGTGAGTACGAGGGCGACCCCGACCTGTTCATCGTGGTTGACCTCTCCGTGAAGTCGAGGCTCAACAAGGCACAGGAGGTGCTTGAGCGCGCCAAGCACGTTGCCGTTCTTGACCACCATCCGGATGGGGAGGGCTTCGGAGACGTCGCACTCATCCGTTCCGACGCAGCTGCGGCCGGTGTCGTTATCGCTGAGTTCGCGCTCTATCTCGGCGCTAACATCACGCCCGACATCGCCAACTGCTTGTTCTGCGCCATCGTTACCGATACGGGGCGCTTCCAGTTCCAAAACGCCGACTCCGAGGCCTTCGAATGCGCGAGCATGCTCGTCGATGCAGGTGCTTCGCCGTCCATGATTTCTCTCTATGTCTACCAGAGCTTTAGACTTGCCTACCTTCACCTAGAGAGCGTGGTCATGGGTCGCATCGTGACCTTCAGCAGCGGTCGCATCGCCTATAGCTACGCTACGCGGACCGACCTCGAGCGCACGGGCGCCTCTCCAGACGAGTGCGACGGCCTCATTGATGTCGTCCGCAGTGTTGACGGTGCTGAGCTTGCGCTTTTCCTCAAGGAGACTGCCGACAGCAAGGTGCGCGGCAACCTACGCTCCAAGGGCGACCTCGACATCTCAGGTGTTGCCCGTGCCATGGGCGGCGGTGGCCACAAGGCAGCTGCTGGCTTCACGTCTGAATGCGGCATCGACGCCACGCTCGCTGCGGTGCTGCCGCAGCTGCAAGCCGTTCTCGATGCGGGTGACCATGGCTTTGTCGAGCCGGTTAACCCTCAACTTAAACTTGAGCTTTGCAAAGGAGATGGCAAGTGAGGCGAGGCCAGAGCGGAATCAACGCACTTATCGGCGTAGACAAGCCCTGTGGCATGACCTCGCATGATGTCGTCTCTCGCGTAAGGCGTGCGCTGGGGGAGAGGCGCGTGGGCCATGCCGGCACGCTCGACCCGGACGCTTCCGGCGTGCTTGTGGTCGGCGTGGGCCAGGGCACTCGCCTTATGGGCAAGCTTACGGCCGAGCGCAAGGGCTACCTTGGCCTCGTTTGCTTTGGCAGCGAGACTACGACCGACGATGCAGAAGGCGAGGTGACGCGCTGCTCGGAGGCGCCCGTTTGGGCTCGTGACGGGGCTCGTGTCTCCGAGTTCCTTGCTGGCATCGTCGGTGATGCCATGCAGGTTCCGCCTGCCTATTCTGCTATCTCGGTCGACGGCGTTCGCTCCTATGCTCGCGCCCGTGCCGGCGAGGATGTCGAACTCCCTGCGAGGCCCGTCACCATTTACGCCGCCCAGCTCATTGCTATCCAAGAAGTCGAGGGCCGGCCTGCGTGGCTCGTTGCCTTCGATGTCTCGAAGGGGTGCTACATCCGCTCCATCGCCCGCGACCTTGGCCGCGGCTGCGATAGCGCCGCGCATCTTGCGGGTCTGAGGCGTACCTTCTCGGGAAACATTGACCTCACGAGCTGCGTGAGCCTGGAGGAGCTTGAGCGCGAAGGCGTCGCCGTCCTTGATGCCCATGCAATTAACCCGGTCGCAGCCCTTGGTTATCCGGTTCGTGAGCTTACGGAGGACCAGGCCGCCGATGCCGCCTGTGGCAGGAAGATCGAGCTCGGCCGATGCGTACCCACTACGCCCGATGACGGCGGGCTCGTGAGCCTCGTGCGCGAAGGCTCCCTTCTTGGTATCTGGCGTCGCGAGGGCGCGTGTCTTGTCTGCGACACGAACTTTCCCGCTGGTGTGAGCGGAGTCGCTCGATGACGCGTGAGGCTGCACCTCTTGGGCCTGCGTGGGAGCGTCCGCTTCTTCCCCTCGAGCTCAGGGGCCTGCGAAACTCCGTGCCCCAGGGAATCGTGTCTCGTTATGAGCAGGTGAGGCTGGGGGAGTTCGCGACGCTCATGCCTTTTACGGATAAGGGACATCGGCTCGCTCAGACGACTGCCGTAGGATGCTGCTGTGCCATCGGCGCCTTTGACGGCGTTCACATGGGCCATCGCGAACTCGTAGATGCCATGAGGGATGATGCCCTCGAGCGTGGCGTTGCCTCGGTTGCCGTGACGTTTTCCCCCGATCCTTCCCACGTGGTAGGCAAACAGTGCCCGCAGGAGGAGCTGTTGTGCGTCGAGGATCGCATTGCCGCGCTCTCAACGTTGGGCGTGGATGCCGTCCTTGTCATCGACTTCACAGAAGAGCTTGCTGCCATGTCCTACGAGCACTTTGTCTCCGACGTGCTCGTTTCTGCCGTGGCGCCGCTCTCCATACACGTGGGTTCGAACTTCCGCATGGGGGCCAAGGGGAGCGGTACCGCAAAGGCAATCGGTTCGTATGCCGCAGGCCTCGGCATCGACCTTACCGCCCACGAGCTTGTCTTGCGTGACGGCGCCCCGGTGAGCGCCACGCGCATCAGGGCACTCGTTTGCGAGGGCAAGGTGGGTGATGCTATGGCTCTTCTGGGTCGTGCACACTTTGTCCGCGGCGTGGTCGAGCACGGCAGGGGAAAGGGCTCTGGCTTCGGGTTCCCTACGGCCAACGTCCGCGTCGGGGGTCAGGTCTGCCTTCCGGCAGAAGGCGTCTATGCTGCGCTGGTCACATACGACGGACGTGCGTGGCCTGCCGCGGTGAACGTTGGCGCGCCGCGCACCTTTGGCGGTCAGGCGGGGGAGCGCTTCATCGAGGCGACGCTGCTCGGTTTCGAGGGTGACCTCTATGGCGAGCCGCTTGCCGTCTCTTTCATCGAGTGGCTGCGCGAGCCGAGGCGTTTCTCGAGCGTTGAGGAGCTGGAGCGCGTGGTGCTCGGCAACGTAGAATGGGTCCGCACCTACGTGGGGGAGGGCGAGGTTTTGTGATCAGCGACGAAGACAAGCAGCGTGTCCGCGAGGCCACCGACATCGTCAACCTCGTCTCTGAGACGGTCGTTTTGCGCCCCCGCGGCAACGACTTCTGGGGTTGCTGTCCCTTCCACCAGGAGAAGAGCCCCTCGTTTCACGTGACGCCTGCAACTGGCCTGTGGCACTGTTTTGGCTGCCACTCGGGCGGCGACGTCTTTGACTACGTGATGAAGCGTGAGGGCCTCGATTTCCTCGACTCCATTCGCTATCTCGCCGAGCGCGCGCACATCGACATCGAGGAAGGCCCGGCCAATCGCGCCCGCGGGCCCAAGCGAACGCGCGTCATCGACGCGCTCGAGGCCGCGCAGTCTGCCTATGCCACGCGCCTTATGCGCGGCAAGAGCGAGGGCGCCGCCGCGGCTCGCGCCTACTTCAAGTCCCGTGGCTTCAACTCGGATATCTGCTCGCGCTGGCATTTGGGCTACGCCGAGTCCAGCCCGTCTGCCTCGGTGGTTCGCCAGCTGCAGCAAGTGGGCTTCTCTCGTGCCGAGCTTGAGGCTGCTGACCTCGCAGTTTCTCGCAACGGAGGCCTTCGGGACCGTTTCTTCGACCGCGTGATGTTCCCCATCCACGATGAGCAGGGCCGTTGCATTGCCTTTGGCGGCCGCGTGATGTCGGACGCCAAGCCCAAGTACCTCAACACACGCGAGACGAACGTGTTCCACAAGTCGAAGCACATGTTTGCCTTCGACTACGCCAAGGAGAGCATCGCCGCTCGTGGGTACGCCATCGTCACCGAGGGCTACATGGACGTCATCTCCATGCACGAGGCCGGCTTCACCAATACGGTCGCCGCCCTTGGTACGGCGCTGTCGCTTGAGCATGTCCGCACGCTTTCGCGTTTCGCCAAGACCATTGTCTGCATGTTCGACGGCGACGCGGCCGGCCAGCACGCCGCCGAGGCGGCCGTTCGCTATGTCGAGAGCACCAAGGCCGCGCTTTCCTGCGTGGTTTTGCCGGGTGGCCTCGACCCGGACGAGTTCCTTAAGCAATACGGCGCCGAGGCCATGGAAGAGCAGCTCAAGGGCGCTCGTCCTCTCATTGAGTTCGTCATTGAGAAGAAGCTCGAGCAGCTTGATCTCTCGAGCCCGGGTCTTAGGCTTTTGGCCCTCGATGAGCTTGCAAAGATCCTGGCCCCGCTCAAGGATTCCTACCTGCTCGACGGCTATGCCCAGCAGGTGGCAAGCAGGCTCGGTCTCGACCTTGAGGCCACGAAGGCCAAGATTCGTTCTACGGCTGTTGAGGAGCCGGTTGACCAAAGCAACTCCACGGCTGGTTGGGAGAGCGAGTACGCACCTGACGACTATGCGCCGGCAGACTACGTTCCCTACGACGACGAATCTGCGGGTTCCTGGGCAAACGAGCCTGCGCAGGGCGCCTCCGTCTCGCTTGAGGCCCTGTCAGCCGAGGACCGCACCCAGATCAGGGCCGAGCGAACCCTGCTTTCCATGATGGCTGACCATCCCGATGCCTTCCGCTCTTACGCCGAGCGCATCTCCACCTTTGCTTGGGCTGACTCGCGCCATGAGGCCATCGCTTGGGCCATCCTCGCCACGCCGGCCGGCACCACGCCCGCCGAGGCCGTCACTGCTGCGACCCAGGCCTGCCCCGAGGCCCCGCGCATACTCTCCTCGAGCGCCTTCTCGTCAACGAGTTCTTGGGACCTCGAGAAGAACGTCGAGTTCGTGGTGTCCGAAGCGGAGATTCGCTCGCTTGACAGGCGCATCGGCCAGCTGACGGCGAGCTTGAGCTCCGGTCTTGACGCCGAGGCGTCTCGCGCTGCGTTTGATGAGCTTGCCGAGCTGCGCGCCCATAGGGACGAGCTGAGGGCGGCCCAGCCGCTCGAGTAGGGGCTTGCGGTCGCGAAGGGACGTGGCGATGGGCGAGTCGCGGTGCGTCATCGCCCAAAAAAGCTCACGCCCCATATCGCTTGCTGCCAAATTTTGTGTGTAGATAGGCCGAAGCAGGGTAATATACACAACATCTGTGCATCGGCCGAAATGTCGAGAGGAAGCCTGTGGCAACTAGTAAGAAGGCTAAGAACGAACCCAAGCTCAACAGCGAGCTCGAGAGCGCCCTCGGTCAGCTCGTCGAGTCCTCAAAGGGAATCGGCAGCGTAACCGAGGATGACATCCAGCTCGCCCTTCGTGACGTCGACGCTGACGATGACGAGCTTGAGGACCTCTATGGCGCGCTTCGTTCCCGTGGCGTAGAGATTGTCTCTGCCGACGAGGACGCTGACGGCGCCGACGACATCGACGACTCCGATGACGATGACGACGAGGACAACGGCCATGACGCCCTTGATGACCTCGACGATGACGACATGCCCGTCGAGAAGATCCCGGCCATCCCTGCCGCTCCCAAGCGCTCCAAGAAGGGCTCGAGCCTCAAGAATCGCCGTCGCCAGGACGCCGCCACGGTCATGCTCACCGGTGACCCGGTCCGCATGTACCTGAAGGAGATCGGCAAGGTCGACCTTCTGACCGCCGCCGAAGAGGTGCACCTCGCCATGAAGATCGAGGCGGGCACCGAGGCCGCCGAGAAGCTCGAGGCCTACGAGGCCGGCGAGCTTGAGCTCTCTCGCGTGGAGCTGCGCCGCCTCAACCGCGTCGAGCAGGTTGGTCTCGAGGCCAAGCAGGCCCTCATCAGCGCAAACCTGCGCCTGGTCGTCTCCATCGCCAAGCGCTACGTTGGTCGTGGCATGCTCTTCCTCGACCTCATCCAGGAGGGCAACCTCGGCCTCATCCGTGCCGTCGAGAAGTTCGACTACACCAAGGGCTTTAAGTTCTCCACCTACGCCACCTGGTGGATTCGTCAGGCCATCACGCGCGCCATCGCTGACCAGGCCCGCACCATCCGTATTCCGGTCCACATGGTCGAGACCATCAACAAGCTCGTCCGCGTGCAGCGCCAGCTGCTCCAGGACCTCGGTCGCGACCCAACTCCCGAGGAGATTGGCGAGGAGATGGGCATGAGCGCCGAGCGCGTTCGCGAGATCCAGAAGATCAGCCAGGAGCCCGTTTCCCTCGAGACGCCCATCGGCGAGGAAGAGGATTCCCAGCTTGGCGACTTCATCGAGGATGCCCAGGCTGTTGCTCCTCCCGAGGCTGCGAGCGACTCCATGCTGCGCGAGCAGCTTGACCAGGTGCTCGAGGGCCTTGCTGACCGTGAGCGCAAGGTCATCAAGCTGCGCTTTGGTCTTGAGGACGGCCACCCCCGCACCCTCGAGGAGGTTGGTCGCGAGTTTGGCGTCACGCGCGAGCGTATCCGTCAGATCGAGTCCAAGACTCTGGCCAAGCTTCGCCACCCGAGCCGTTCCGGCAAGCTCAAGGATTACATGGAGGACTAGCGCCGTCCGTTTTTTGCGATGCCGCTCATAGTTGCTTCTTAACGCCCCGTCTCGTGCGGGGCGTTTTCATGAAGATTTGCTCAGCTAGCCTCTATGCTTGCGGTATAGTCTTCAGGTCTCGCGCGGCGCGCGCGGGGCGTGTCATTACATAAGCGCCACCTAGACACTAAATGTCGCCCTTCCACTGTCAGACGGAGGGGCGGCATTTTTGTGTTTAGGGGCGCCGAGCGGCCAGAAGGCCGAAAGGAGTCGCCTGCAATGCAGCACAAGCGTATGCCCCAAACCAAATTAGAATCCGTCGTGTTCACGGCCATCACCGCCTGGATCATGGTCTACTTCATGACCCTGTACAACACGGTGCTTGCCATGGGCAGCTTCACCAATCGCAGCTTCCTCATTGCCCTGCAGAGCATGTGGCTGGAGTACGTTCTAATCTTTCTGTGCGCCTATTTCATCTCGAGCCCGGCAGCCAAGCACTATGCCTTCCAGGTCGTTCGCCCCGGTGACCGCCAGATCTACGTGATTTTGGCCATCCAGGTCTTCACCGTCGTGTTCCAGGTGGCGCTTGCCTCAATCCTCGGCGTGTGGCATGGCTACGGTTTCACGAGCCAGATTCTGCCTGACTACATCATGACCTACTGTCGCAACTTCATCATGGCCCTGCCGTTGCAGCTCATCATCGCAGGTCCGCTTGCCAGGGCCATTTTCCGCGCTATCTTTGGTCGCGCCGAGCAGGAGCGCCTGGATGCCGAAGACGAGCGCCTTGCTCGCGAGGAGGCCTAGGACAAAGGCGTTATTCGATAGCCGTCAGTCCGTTGGTTACGGGTAGGATACGGGTCACCTACGACTTTGCGGAGCGTGCCATTCGCTTTGGAGGGATCTGTATGAACCTGGTCAAAAGGGCCGCATGCTTCATTGCGGCAGCTTGTCTGGTGCTTGTTGGGACGGGCGCCCTTTGTGCCTGCTCGCAGAAAAGCGCCTCTGAGGACGCGGCTTCCATAAAGCAGAGCCTTGAGACGAGCCTCAAGGAGCTTAAGACCAATTCCGGCGAGGGGGCGCAGATCACCAAGGACACCCTCGATAGTTACGTGGGCGACCAGCTGCGGCAGATGGGCCTTTCCGATGACGAGCTTCTAGACGTCTACCTTGATGGCTTTGAGTACGAGGTCGGAGACGTCACCATAAACGGGACGAGCGCCATGGCCCGCGTAAAGCTAAAGTGCCGTTCGGTTTCGGGGATTGTGGGCTCATATGTGCTCGCAACTATAGGTGGCACGGACGACGCGAAGGCCACCTTGCTCTCGATCGTTAAGGACGCCGAGGCCACAAGCTCCGAGGCAGATGTCTACATCAGCCAAGATGACGACGGCAATTGGGAGACCACCGACGCGCTCAAGGACGCCCTTTTGAAGCTCTGTTTTTAGTCGGACAAATTTTTTCAAAATTGTGGGTTGTCACGAGCGGTCGGTTTTGTATACTAATCCCTGTGCTTCGGCACGCCAGATTCCTCGATAGCTCAATGGTAGAGCCCGCGGCTGTTAACCGCGTTGTTGTAGGTTCGAGTCCTACTCGAGGAGCCAGAATTTGCAAGCCCCGGGCAACCGGGGCTTTTTCTTTATCTGTCCACGAGCAGAAGGGATAGCCTTGCTCGTCTACTGTCTCTCGGGCGCCGTGGCCCTTATCTCCGTTCTTGCGGCCAAAGCCGTCGAGGGCCCACGTCCTAAGGTGGCCAGCGCCCTTTGGTTCGTTTGCTTTATGGCCCTCTTCATTCCGGCCGCCCTTCGCTACGACATTGGCGTTGACTACAGCGCCACCATGGAGAGCGCCGGATACCTTGGCTACTACCAGCTCTACCAGCTCTATGCCAGCCAGGCCCCGGCGCCCGGGATGGACCTTGGCTTCTACGCGCTTATTCGCGCCCTCAATCTCTTTTCCGATAACCCCCAGTGGATGTTTGCGGCCCTAAGCGCGCTTTCGTGTGGCCTTACCCTGCGTGCCTGCCGTCGCCTTTCCTGCGACCCCGTCTTCTCTGTCGCCTTGTTTCTGGTGGCCGGGTTCTACTTCGAGTCACTCAACATCGCTCGCCAGTGGGTGGCCATCGCCTGCGTGCTGAACGGCCTGGCGTGGGTTGGGGGAGAGGAAGGCCCGTCTGCGCGCTCCTTTGCCCGATATGCGGCTTGGGTCATCGCGGGTTCTCTTATGCACCTGAGCTGCCTCATCTGGCTGGTTGTTTGGCCCTTGCTCAACCTCAGGATGAACGTCCGCAAGGCAGCTCTTCTCGCAGTGGCCTTCGTTGTCCTGTCGTTTGTGGCCGAGAAGGTCGCTTGCGTGGTGCTCGCAGGTACGCGCTTTGGGCTTTATCTTGACCCCACGAGCGATGTCTACGTGGGTCCGCAACCTCGCCTGAATGCCGTCATCACCTATGGCGTCACCTGGGCTTTTACGGTAGTGACGCTCTGTGGCCTGGTTGAGAAGGAGCCGTGGGGAGATTCGTGCACGCGTATGGACTCGGCCTATATCGTCATCGCAACCATCGCTTTGGCCTTGTTCGTTTCCACCTTCTACCTGCCGCATATCGTCGACCGTATGGCCCGCTACTTTGCCCCGGTGCTCATCTTGGCCATGCCGAGGTGCCTCGAGCGCGTCATAGACGTTCGCCTTCGCAAGGTGGCGTTCGTCGTGATTCTTATCGCCTGGGCGGCGGCGACCTACGTGCAGGTCATCGCAGGCGGTCAGTTCGGAGTTGTGCCGTACCAGTCCGTATTTGGTGAACGCGCCGTGCAGGGCATCCTTTCCTAGCGCGGGCGCTGGTATAGTAATTCCTTGTTCGCGGGCGCATGCGAGCGGACAAGGGCAAAAGAGCGGCCAGTCGGCCCAACTTTTCGCAAGGAGATTGCATTGTCTCAAGACCAGACCGCGGCGGTTCCGGCCACCGTTCCCGCCTCAGAGGCGTTTGCCAAGACCGACCGAGAGAAGCAGAACTTCATCCTCGCCCAGCTCGTCGGCAAGGACTTTAAGCGCAAGTATCGTCGCAGCGTCCTCGGCGTTGCCTGGAGCGTCCTGAACCCGCTGCTCATGATGATCGTCATGTCGCTCGTGTTCAGCTTCTTCCTCAGGTATGACTCCATCGAGCACTACCCGCTCTACCTCATCCTCGGCAACGCCATCTGGCAGATCTTCTCTGACTCCACCAACCAGGGCGTCACGTCCATTCTCGATGCCGCGCCGCTGCTTAAGAAGGTCCGCATCAACAAGACGGTCTTCCCGATCGAGCGCGTGCTGTTCAGCCTCGTGAACTTCGCCTTCTCGCTCGTGGCGGTCTTCCTCGTCATGCTCTACGAGCGCGTGTGGGTCAACTGGACCATCATCCTTTTGCCCGTCCTGCTCGTGCTGCTCATGGGCTTCTGCATCGGCATGAGCCTGCTGCTCTCCTCTTTGGCCGTCTTCTTCCGCGACATCATTCACCTGTGGAGCGTTGTGCTCATGGCCTGGAGCTACGTCACGCCGCTGTTCTGGCCCGTGTCCATGATCGCCCAGGTGCCCTATGGCTTCATGCGCGTGATCATGCTGGCCAACCCCATGTACAACTACGTCACGTTCATGCGCATGATCTTGCTGAACGGCCAGGTGCCCGAGCTCATCACCATCGGCATGTGCGCCTTCTGGGCCGTGGCCATGATCGCCATCGGCTACGCCGTCTTCCGCAAGCTCCAGCACAAGTTCATCCTCTACATCTAAGTTCGAGGCCCTTCGAAAGGTAGCTCACGCATGGCTCAAGACACCAAACTCGAGAAGAGCGACGAGTACGCCATCGAGGTCGATGACGTCACCATGATCTTTAACATGGCCTCCGAGCGTCTCGACAACCTCAAGGAATACTTCATCAAGCTCGTGAAGCGCGAGCTGTTCTTCGAGGAGTTCCACGCCCTCAAGCACGTCTCGTTCAAGGTCAAGAAGGGTGAGGTCCTCGGCCTTGTGGGCACCAACGGCTCCGGCAAGTCAACGATGCTCAAGATCATCGCCGGCGTGCTCGAGCCGAGCGAGGGCAAGGTCCGCGTCCACGGCAACATTGCGCCGCTCATCGAGCTGGGCGCCGGCTTTGATATCGAGCTTACCGCCCGTGAGAACATCTACCTCAACGGCTCGCTGCTTGGCTACACCAAGGAGTTCATCGATTCCCACATCGATGACATCGTCGAGTTCGCCGAGCTCCGTGACTTCATGGACATGCCGCTCAAGAACTACTCGAGCGGCATGGTGGCCCGCATCGCCTTCGCCATCG
>CAVHWW010000025.1:5456-9210 GCA_963639715.1 Acutalibacteraceae bacterium | reverse complement strand
CCCATTACAAACATAAGAAAAAAGGCCCGCCGGATAACCGACGGACCTTGGCAGTGCATATATCCCAGACTTAGCGCTTGGAGAACTGCGGGCGCTTGCGGGCCTTCTTCAGGCCGCACTTCTTGCGCTCGACGGCGCGGGCGTCACGGGTGAGGAAGCCAGCCTTCTTGAGCTCGGCGCGGTAGTCGCCGGCCTCGAGAAGGGCGCGGGAAATGCCGAGACGAACGGCGCCGGCCTGGCCGGTGATGCCGCCGCCATCGCAGAGGGCGATGACGTCAAAGTGCTCGACGGTGTCCGTGACCTTGAAGGGCGCGGTGGCGTCGTCGACGAGCTGCTGACGACCAAAGTAGTTCAGGGCGTCGCGGCCGTTGATGGTGACCTTGCCGGTGCCGGGGACGAGGCGGACGCGGGCGACAGCCTCCTTGCGGCGGCCAGTGCCATAGTAGACAGCGGTGTTGTCAGCCATTGGTTAGGCCCTCCAATCGATCTGGACGGGGTTCTGGGCGGCGTGCGGGTGCTCGGGGCCAGCGTAAACCTTAAGCTTGGTGAACTGCTGACGGCCGAGGGTGGTCTTGGGGAGCATGCCCTTGACGGCGTGCTCGATGACACGCTCGGGGTGCTTCTCCATGGCCTCCTTGAAGCTCTCGAACTTCATGCCGCCCAGCCAACCGCTGTAGCGCCAGTAGCGCTTGCTGTCAGCCTTGACACCGGTAAGCTGGACCTTATCGGCGTTGATGATGACGACGAAGTCGCCCGTATCGGTGTGGGGGGTGTACTGCGGCTTGTTCTTACCGCGAAGGATCATGGCTGCCTTCGTGGCGAGACGGCCGAGCGTGGCGCCCTCAGCATCGATGAGGACCCAATTGCGGGTGACCTCTCCGGGCTTGGCGTACTGAGTCGACTTCATTGGACTCCTCCGTGTGCTTACGTGTTGCTTTGTTCTTATGCGAGGTTACGGGGCTGCGCAAAAGAAGCTTTGAAATTGTAGCGCACGGAATCCAAAGTTCAAGCTATCCGCACAAGTTTTTTGGTGGCCCCGTGATGGATCCGTGCAAATGAATTGGCGTGTTAGGGCAAAGAGGTGTCGCAGTAGCTTCGCGCGCGGCCTCGGGCCCTCGCGACGGGGAACGCGGACCCGGTTACTCCTTGGTCGCAGCGCCCTTTGCGAGCGCAAGTGCCCCTAGTCCAGCGAGAGCGAAGGCCATGAACGCATTCGTGTCGTCGCCGGTCTGGGGCAGCTCCTTATCGGAACCAGAAGCGTTCTTGCCGTTGTCCTTGTCATCGGCTCCCTTGTTGCCCGAACCGTCGCTGGAACCATCGTCTGTGTCGCCGCTGGGGTCGTCGTCCGGGTCCACGGGCGTGTCGTCGTCGCCAGAGTCGCTCTTGACCCACTTGGCAACGAGCGTCACATCGTCGGCCGGAACATACGTAGCGTCTACCTTGGTATCGCCCGCATACCAACCATCGAACGTGTAGCCCGCGACCTTCTCGCCCTCGGGCAAATCGCCGACAGCCTTCCCGGCGCGCACGGTCTTGGTCGAGACAATCTTCTTCTGGCTCTCGAAGCTCACCGTGTAGCGAAGCTTAGAGACAACCACCGTCTCCTCGACAGATTCGCATTCTGAGGCATAAGCCCTCGCGTCTTGTTCATCTTCAAAGTAGATAACGAAGTTGTAGCTCTCGTCAGTGGCATCGGTTACCGAAACCGACCAGCATGCGTCGGTGGGAACACCCTCGTCGTCGGCGGGCACCACTTCGTAGCGCTCGCCGGCGCCCTTTCGCACCAGCATGGCATAGCCATCGGCCAGGTCAAACCTGTTGGCGTCGGAGCCAAACGTGCCGCCGCTGATGGAAATCTTGACCTCACCGTCGCCCCTCCACCTGGGAAGGATGTAGTTCGTAAACGTGCCGCCCTTGACGGTGAGGGTGTTAGAGGCCTCTCCCCATCCGCTGTTGGATACCAACACTGCGGCGGCACCTGCGGAGGGGTCGTCGTCGCTTCCGGGAATGCAGGTAAACGTACCGTTCTCGATGGTTACCGACGGGCAGTCATACAGGGCGACGGCGCCACTCTGGCTCTTGGAAGAGTAGATGCCGCTCTCAATCGTTCCGGACGAAACTCCAGCGGCGACCGCATAGCCGTGGCTGCTCGACGTCGTCATCTGAATGTCGAGACTGCTCAGCCTAAAGCCGTCGCACTCGTACAGGGTCAGACCGAGGCCATTGGCGCAACGAATCTTTCCATTCTTGATTGCCACGTCGTCGCAGTCAGCAACAGTGAGAAGGCCCTCGTCTATGCTTGTGTTCTCCGTGCTCAGTGTGTAGCCGCCAAGATCGATTGTCAGGTTTTTGACGCTCGTCTTCGACAGAGCGGAATCAACCTCAACGTCCCTCAAAAGCGTTACGACGCTGTCATCTGTGGCGGCCCCAAGCGCCTCTGCGAGCGTTCCGTACTCGACGCCGTCACACGTGGCAGCGGCCCCGACCCACGAAGCGTAGAGGTCAAGCTCGTCCGTTACCGCCTGGCTCGTGTCGTACGCCGCGCCATCCTTGGTGGTCCAGCCGTCAAAGTACTTGCCGGAAATCGTGGGGTCGGCGGGCATGGAAAGAGTCTCGCCATACGTAAAGGTGAGCGTCTTTTCGGCCGTGCCGTCGGCAAAGACGCCGCCGTTGGCATGGAACGTCACGTTGTAGGTTGTGTCGTTGGTCTTGTAGACGGCCTTGAGGTTATAGGGTTTGGCGATGGTCGAATCGAAATCGAAGGCGACGTCTGACGCGCCGGCGGTGTCGACCCACTTTACGAACTCGTAGCCCTTCTTACAAGGAGTCGCAGGCTCGGTGGCCTTGCCGCCCTTGATGACGTCCTGGCTCTCGGGCTCGGGCGTGCCGCCGTCGGCATCAAAGGAGACGGCGTAGGTAATTTCTGCAACCCGTCCGTCGGCCTTTGCACTAAAGGCCTCGGCCTCGTCCTTATCGGCAAAATAGGCAACCGTGCGCCCGTTGACTGCAACGCGATAGAGGGCGTCATCGGGAGCGCCGTTATCGTCCACGACCGTCCAGGCGCCCGCTTCCGTCTTCTCAAAAATCTTGCCGTCGGCGAGGCGCGCGGCGATATCGGGGCACGTAAAGGTTCCGCCATTGACCGTCGCCGAAGCGGCTATACCCTTTGTGAGCGTGATGCCACCCGTAGAGGGCGTGAAGGTGCCGCCGTTGATTGTGAGCTCGAAGGGGTTCTTAATCAGGGGACCGCTGGCGGTCGAGGTTGAACTAAGAGAGCCGCTGTTCACGGTCAGATAGCTCAGGACCTCTCCCTCAACACAAGTGGGGCCTGCCGACGTGAAGTCGCTGTCCTCCAACGTGAAATACGTCTCTCTGAGGTAAAGTGCCCGATAGGAGGGGCTGTTCTGCACAACCTTGGCATTCTTGATGGTAACGGTCGACATCTTGCTTCCGCTTGAAACGACCTTGATTGCATCGGCCTCGGCGTCGGCGGGAACCGTGAGCGAGGCGCCGTCGTTGAAGGTGAGCGTACAGCTCACGTTGATGAGAAGAGGGTGCGTGAGGTTCTCGTTGACCTCGTAGTCCGCGCCCCTCTCGCCAAGCGCGATGACGCCATCGTCGCCCGCCATGGAGTCGGTGACCTCAATTGACTGCGCCAACGCGCAGCGCGGCGCCACCGCCATACCGGCAGCGACGACCATCAGAACGAGAAGCGCGCCACTAAGCGCGCGGAATAGCTTGGATTTGCTCACGG
>CAVHWW010000025.1:0-5160 GCA_963639715.1 Acutalibacteraceae bacterium | reverse complement strand
GCCTAGGCGCCGAAGGAGCGGATGGCGTCGAGGGCCTCGGTGGCCTGGGTGCGACCCTGCAGGTAAAGCTTGAGGAGGTTCTCGCCGGTGAAGCCGGAAGTGCTGCCAAAAGGCACGGGCTCGGGCGGAGCGATGACCACGGCCTTGCCCTGGCGCTCGAGCTCCCAGATGTGCTCGCGCTGCTCGTTGTAGCGCTCGGCGCGGGTGCGCAGGGCCTCGAGGTAGTAGGGGAAGTCCGAATAGCGGGCATCCGCCAGGGCCTGGAGCTCGTAGCCGCCCTTCTTCACGTACTCGCGGTGCTGGGTGAGCACGACGACGACTTTCTCGGCGCCTTCCTCGATCGCGCGCTCAACGGCCACGGAGTCTGCCGTGCCGCCATCGAGGTAGCGGCCGCCCTCGATCTCGACGATGTTGGAGATAACCGGCAGCGAAGCAGAGGCGCGAACCTTGTCCACGTCCTCTGGCATGCTCTTAATCTCAAAGTAGGTGGGCGTGCCGAAGACGACGTTGGTTGCCACGGCCACGTAGCGGCTGCGACGCTGGGCAAAGGCCTCGTAGTCAAACGGGTCGAGCTCGTCTTGGATGGTGTGATAGAGGAAGTCACCGCCCGTGAGGTCGCCCGTCTTCGCGAACGACTTGATGCTCATGAAGCGGTCGTCATCGCGGAAGGCAAGCGTCTCTCGCATGTAGCGTCCCTGCTGCTGGGAGAGGTAGCTCGCCGCGTTGATGGCTCCGGCAGACGTTCCCCACACGGTGTCGAACCCGTAGACGCCCTTCTCCATAAGGACGTCCAGAACGCCAGCCGTGAAGATGCCGCGCATACCGCCGCCCTCGAGCACGAGGTCGACGCCCGTTGCGGGGGCGCCCATCGCGTTCTTCTTCTCCTCGGCCTTGTCCTTGCCAAAGATGCCCAGTGCCATTGCTCCCCCTTTAGGCGCCGGCGGCGCCGTCGAATCCAATGGGTTCCTTATACCCCTTGCCGCGTCGCGAGCTTCGGACAAAAGGCGAGTGGCGGGCAACGTTTGCGCCATGCCGCACGAGAGGCCGCAAGAGGCAGGTATCCTGTTGCGCGTCAGACAGCCAAAAGAGCCGCTCGGCGCAAATCCCGAAGAGGCGGCCGACACGAAGGAGGCCCCATGAAGGCATTTCTCAAGGAGTTCCGCGAGTTCATCGACCGTGGCAGCGTGATGGACATGGCCGTCGGCGTCATCATCGGCGGCGCCTTTACCTCAATCGTCACGGCACTCACCGACAGCATCATCACCCCGCTCATCAAGGTGATTTCTGGCGGCAGCACCGAGACCGTCTCGAGCCTAGTGGTTCCCGGCACCGAGATTGACTTCGGCAAGTTCATCGGTGCCGTCATCAACTTCCTTATCGTCGCGTTCGTCGTCTTTTTGCTCGTGAGGTTCGTCAACAGGGCCAAGGCGTTGGGCAACAAGCTTCCCTTTGGTGAGAAGGAAGAGGAAGCGCCCGCAGCCCCCACCTGCCCGTTCTGCCTCGAGGAGGTCAAGCCCGGCGCCACGCGCTGCTGCCACTGCGGCTCCGAGCTGCCGGCCGAATCTACCGAGTAGCGCAAACCCTCCAAAGAGCTGAAGACACCGCCTGTCGATAGGACGAAGGAGCAGCAGCTTTGCTGTGAGATGCTGCGTGTGGTTGCGTTTTCGACGACAGGAGGAAACATGTTTGATCTTGGATTCAAGGGACGCGTTGCCGTTGTGACCGGCGCCTCTTCGGGACTGGGTACGGCGTTTGCCCTCGGCCTGGCCGAGCAGGGCGCTGACCTCGCGATCCTCGCGCGCCGCACCGACCGTTTGGCCGACGTCGCCGAGAAGTGCCGCGCCTTTGGCGTGCGCTGCCTGCCCGTGGCGTGTGACGTCTCTGACGAGGAGTCCATCAAGGCCGCCGTTGCCACCGTCAAGGACGAGTACGGCCGCATCGACGTCCTCATCAACAACGCCGGCGTCTGCGAATACGGCCTGCTCGAGGACCACACCACCGAGCAGTGGAGCAAGGTCATCGCCACCGACCTCACCAGCGTCTTCCTCATGACGCGCGAGGTCGCCCCGCTGTTCCGCGAGCAGAACTACGGCCGCGTGGTGAACATCGCCTCCGTCGGCGCCATCCAGGCCGGCGCCATGCAGATCGGCTACTTTGCCGCGAAGGGCGGCGTGCTCCAGGTCACACGCGCGCTGGCTGCCGAGCTCGCGCCGAGCGGCGTGCTGGTGAACGCCATCGCCCCGGGCGTCTTTGACACCGAGATGACCCACGACGCGCTCGAGGCCGAGGGCTCGCTCGTGCTCAAGAACCGCACGGTGCTCAAGCGCTTCGCCGATCCGGCCGAGCTCGTTCCGCAGATGCTCATGTTTGCGAGCGAGGCCAACACCTACTGCACCGGCCAGACCCTCTACGTCGACGGTGGCCTCACCAGCCAGCTGTAGGGCACCCGCGCAGGGTCAGCTTAGCGAGCCCGCCAAGACATAGCGCCAAAGGGCGGCCGCAGGGTTTTCCCGCGGTCGTCCTTTTTTATCTAAATTCCCTGCTAACACCTAGTGAAATGCTAGGTTGAAGGCAGCGGCCGCCCGCGCGTATCTTTGGGGCTGTACCCCCAAACAAAGGAGAGCGCATGAGCGAGCAGCACATTGGAACCACCTGCGTACAGGGCGGCTACCGACCCGGCGACGCCGAGCCGCGACAGGTGCCCATCTACCAGTCCACGACGTGGAAGTACGACACCTCCGAGCACATGGGCAAGCTCTTTGACCTCGAGGAAGCCGGCTACTTCTACAGCCGCCTGCAGAACCCCACCTGCGACCTCGTTGCCGCAAAGATCGCCGAGATGGAGGGTGGCTCCGCGGCCATGCTCACGAGCTCGGGCATGGCGGCCAACTTCCTGGCCGTCTTTAACCTCGCGGGCGCCGGCGACCATGTGGTCGCGAGCTCAGCCATCTACGGTGGCACCTACAACCTGCTCGCCCACACCATGGAACGCATGGGCCTGAGCTGCACCTTTGTTGCTCCCGATTGCTCCGATGAGGAGCTCGAGGCCGCCTTTGAGCCCAACACCAAGCTCGTCTTTGGCGAGACGATCGCCAACCCGGCCCTCGCCGTGCTCGACATCGAGCGCTTCGCCAACGCCGCCCACGCCCACGGCGTGCCGCTCGTCATCGACAACACCTTCCCCACGCCCGTCATGTGCCGCCCCATTGAGTGGGGTGCCGACATCGTGACCCACTCCACCACCAAGTACATGGACGGCCACGCCGCCTACCTCGGCGGTGTCATTGTGGACGCCGGCAAGTTTGACTGGATGGCCCACGCCGACAAGTTCCCCGGGCTCACCACGCCCGACGAGAGCTACCACGGCGTCACCTACGCCGAGAAGTTTGGTCTGGAGGGCGCCTTCATCACCAAGGCGACTGCCCAGCTCATGCGCGACCTCGGCCCCATGCAGAACCCGCAGGCTGCCTTCTTCCTCAATAGCTCGCTCGAGAGCCTGCACGTGCGCATGCCGCGCCACTGCGAGAACGGCCTGGCCGTCGCCAAGTTCCTCTCGGCCCACCCCAAGGTGCGCTTCGTGAGCTACCCCGGGCTTGAGGGCGACAAGTACTACGAGGTCGCCAAGAAATACATGCCAAACGGCACCTGCGGCGTCGTGAGCTTTGGCTTCACCGGCGGGCGTGCCGCGGCCGAGACCTTCATGAAGAACCTCAAGCTCTGCCAGATTGCCACGCACGTGGCCGATGCCCGCACCTGCTGCCTGCACCCGGCCAACGCCACGCACCGCCAGATGAACGACGCCGAGCTCGAGGCCTGCGGCATCAGCCCCGACATGGTGCGTCTGTCCTGCGGCCTGGAAGACGCCGCCGACCTCATCGCCGACATCGAGCAGGCGCTTGCTTGCTGCTAGGAGTTGCAAGATAAGCGGCGAAAACAGCCGCTACAGCAAATCGGGGCCGTCTCTCACGCAATCTACGTGGAGGCGGCCCCGTTTTTTGGTCGGAAACCCCGTCTTAGAACGAGCAACCGAGGCCAAATCGGTCCCTTGAGGACGCTCCATCATAGCGACCTTTTAAAAGACGAGATAAGCGCGTTAATCAACTTTGGAACTAATTTTTGCGGGCCCTCCAGGTCGTTCTCTAATCGGGTTTTCGACCAAAAAGCCCGGACGAGCCCACATAGATTGCCATCAAACTCGGCGGCGCGCTACTTAACCGCCCCATTTACCGCCAGCTCGACGACTTTATAGGCTCCGTCGTAGATGCCGATGCGGTTGGCGTCCTCAATTCGGTCGCACATGGTAGAGATGAGGGTGCGGTCGGCCTGGAAGGAATCGAGCATGCCCAGGACCTCGGCCGTATCGTCAATCTCGTAGGTGCCGTCACCCACCTCGGCCGCGCGGATGGCGCCCCAGGCCTCGTGACCGCCCACGCGGTGGATCATAAGCTTGGGCACGGGATAGAAGCTGAACTCGGACGGCTTGGTAATCAACACGTCTGAGCAGCGCATAAGCAGGTTGGAACTGTAGACGGCCGCAAAGATGTCATCGTCGCAGAAGGCGTGGACCCCGCTCGCCTCGCCGGCCAGCGCCTCGGTGGCAAAGGCGCGCGTCTCGGCAAAGTCATCGAAGTGGAGCTGGGCCGTCGCCTCAAGGCCGTCGACCTTCTTGGCAAGCTCCTTCCAGACCTTGCGGTGGTCGCCCACGTTCACGAACAGCACGGCCTCGCCGCGCTTTACATAGGGCAGGAGCTTCTCGCAAATGGCGCGGAAGAGGTCGGCCTGCGCGCCGGCGCCGCCAACGGAGAGCAGGTAGCGCACCGGGCCGCCACCGAGCACGCGCGCACGACGGGCGGCGCAGTCGGCCTCGATATTGGCGACGAGCTCGTGGTCGACGTAGTGACCGGTGTAGGCGATGGCCCCGTCGGGCATGGGCTTAAGGGCGCGACCCTCCCACATGCCACGGAGCTGCTTGTAGCCAAGGTAGGCGCCCGGCGTCTGGACGGTGTGAATGGAGCCCTCGGCCAGGTGAAGCGCCATGGGCCAGTTATCAGGGATGGCGTTGACCACGTGCGTCATGCCGGCGTGGACGGCGGCCTGGCTCGGCCAGGCATGGGTGCCCACGTAGGGGACGTCACGCGGAAGATCGGCGAAGAGCGGCAC
>CAVHWW010000024.1:6125-19137 GCA_963639715.1 Acutalibacteraceae bacterium | reverse complement strand
CTCGGCGTATGAGGCGAGGATGCTCTTGCGGGCGGCGGGGGCGACGGCGTCCGCGACGCCCTGGGCAGACAGGTCGCAAACCGCAGCAGCGGCACCCTGGGCCGAGGGCGCGCAAGCCGCAGCGCCGTCAACAGCGGCGCCCTGGTCAGCAGGCGCGCAAACCGCGGCGGCGCCCTGGGCAGACGCGCCGCAGGCCGCAGCGCCGTCAGCAGCACCCACGGAGGCAGCCGTCTCGAGCGAGGCCTTGCCATCCATACGGCCGCCGGTCACAGACGAGCAAACCTCGCGCTCGCAGCCCTCGGCCTCAGGAACGAGGCCGCCGTTCTCGAACTTCTCGTTACTCACTGATGGCCCCCTTCCTGGCCTGGGATTCGGAAATGGCGCGGTAGGTCTCGCAGCCTTCCATGAGCTCGTCATTGGTGCCAAGGCCCACGAGGCGGCCGTCCTGCAGCACCACGATCTGGGCGGCGTCGCGAATGGTGCTCACGCGCTGGGCGATGATGAGCACAGCCGCGCTAGCAAGCTCGGGCACCAGGGCGTGGCGAAGCGCCGCGTCGGTCTTGAAGTCGAGCGCCGAGAAGCTGTCGTCAAAGATGTAGAGGTCAGCCTTGCGAACGAGCGCTCGAGCAATGGCCAGGCGCTGGCGCTGGCCGCCGGAGAAGTTCGTGCCACCCTGGGCCACGCGGGCCTCAAGCCCCTCGTCAAGCTCACGCACGAAGCTCGCCTGGGCCACGTCGAGCGCGTGCCAAAGCTCCTCGTCAGTGGCCTCGGGGGCGCCGTAGCGCAGGTTCTCAGCAATGGTGCCGCTGAACAGCCAGGCCTTCTGTGGTACGTAGGCAATGCGGGCGCGCAGCTCGTCTTGGGCCACGCTACGCACGTCTGCGCCCTTGAAGAACACGGCGCCGCCCGTGACCTCGTTAAAGCGCAGCAGCATCTTGGCGATGGTGGACTTGCCCGAGCCCGTGTTGCCGATGATGGCGCAGGTCTGGCCACGGCGGATGGCAAAGGAAAGGTCGCTCAGCGTATCCTCGTCGGCATCGGGGAAGCGCATGAAGACATGGTCAAAACGAGCCACTTCACCAGCGGGTTCGCCATCCTCCCCCACAGCCGGAAGCGCCTTGCAGCTGGTGGCGTCAGCAATCTCGGGGCGCTTGCTAAGCGCCTCGGAGGCACGGCCCAGGCAGGCCATGGCACGCGGCACCGAGAGCATCGCAAACTGCGCCATCATCATGAAGAACATGATGAGCATGGCGTACTCGATGAGCGCGCTGATGGAGCCGATCTGCATGGCGTTGGCGCCCACACGATCGGCGCCGACCCACATGATGAGCGACTCCACGCCGTTCATGAGGAAGAAGGTCATGAGGTCAGTCACGGCAAAGATGAGGTTCACGCGGATGGCGTTCTTGGCGTAGACCTCGAAGGTCTCGTTCAGGCGCTCCTCGGTCTGGCCCTCCCTGCCAAAGGCGCGCACCACGCGCACGCCGGTGATGGCCTCGCGCAGGCGGGCGTTCATCGCATCGATGTAGCCCTGGAGCCTCGTGAAGATGGGCGCCGTGCCAAAGATGGCCGCAACCGAAATGGCAAGCGTCACGAGCGTGACGCCCAGCAGCACCCATCCCATCACGTAGTCGGTGGAGAAGGCCAGCGCCACCGAGATGACGCTCATGATGGGCACCGGGAAGATCATGAGGATGGTCATGAGCATCGTCTGCTGGATGACGTTGGCGTCCGAGAGCGTGCGCGTGATCATCGAGCCGGTGCCGAACTCCGAGAAGTCAGAGCCCGAGAAGGCCAGCGAGGCGCGGTAGACGCGCATGCGCAGGTCACGGCCCACGTTGGCGCACAGACGCGCCGCCAGCCAGGTGGAGATGATGTAGCCGAACGAGCCGACGAGCGCAGCACCCAGCATGAGAGCGGCATGGCTCATGAACTCGCCCTTGTCTTGCGTGGTGATGGCCACGTTGATCATGGCCGAGAGCTGCGTGGGCAGAAGCAGCATGCCCGCAAGGTCAAAGACCATGGCGAACAGCGTGCCCGCAGCCAACCCCTTGTACGGGGCGATCAGCTCTTTGAGCAGCGCAAACGATGCGCCACTCCCCTTCTTGAAGCCGCCCTCGCGCATCTGCGCACGCAGCTCGTTTTCTATGGTGTTCTCGCTCATTAGGAAACTTGCCCCTTCATGATCGCGATTTCTTTCTCGACGCCTTCGATGTACTTGTCGATGAGACGAAGCAGCTCGGCTTGCTCGGACTCCGTAAGAACCTGGAAGGCGCGGCGCTCGGCCTTATTGGCAGGAACGATCTTCTCGTCCACAAGCTGCTTGCCAAGCTCGGTGAAGCTGACCTGCTTGGCCTTGCGGCTCCCCTCGCAAAAACTGGTCTTAACCATGCCCTTTGATTCAAGGTTGCGAAGCGCCGAGTTGACCGTCTGCTTTGAGTAGCCGTAAAAGTCGCTGATGTCCTTCACCGGCATCTGGCCGCCCTGCGAAAAGATGGCGTACATGAGCCAGTAGGCCGTCTCGGGGACGCCGCAGTCGCGCGCCATCTCGTAGTAGAGGCGGTCGGTCCTTCTGTAGAGCCTGTCGAAGGTCTGGGCCCAAACGTTCTGCCGAACGTAACCGTCTTCGTCGAGCTCAGGCGCGTGCCCCTGGGTGGCCTCAGCAGGCTTGAATGCTTGGCCGCACGCGTCTTCCTCAAGTTCAGACACTTGCTCCTGAGCGGCTTCAGCAAGCTCTGGCGCCTGCCCCTGCGCCCTCTCTAGCTTCTCATCCATTGGTCCTCATTCGTCCGATTTCAGACTAACTAGACCAAGGATAGTCCGATTTCGGATAAATACAACACTTAGTCCGAAATCGGATGAAACCTGCTTATGGAACAAGAAGCGTGGGATTCGGCATACATGCTCGGCACCGGCGCCAATCCCTGCGGCTGTACGCCGGGACCACGAACATGCTCCGCTCATCCGCTTCGCAGGGGTCCTCGCTTCGCACGCTCGTGGCCCCGGCTACCAGCTGTCAGGCCAGGTAACTGCGCAACGCTAAAGAAAACGGGGTACAGTCAGCGCCAAGCTCTCATGCGCCTCAACAAGCAGCCGGGGCCACCCGTATGTGGAGCGAGAACCTTTGCGAAGCGGGCGAGCGAAACATGCGGGTGGCTCAGACGAACTGCCTTAGAGACCAGACTCGGACCACAGCCTAACTCAGCGTGGACTCACCGTCTTGAAGCGCTCCTTGAGGGCCTCGGCCACGCAGGGAGGCACAAGCATGGATACGTCGGAGCCAAGCCCAGCCAGCTCGCGAACGATGGAGCTCGAGACATAGCCATAGGCCGGGTTGCTCATCACAAAGATGCTCTCCACGTCGGGAGCCAGGCGGAAGTTGAGGTCGGCCTGCTGCAGCTCGTATTCAAAGTCGGTCATGGCACGCAGGCCCTTTACGACCGCACCGGCGCCAACCTCGTGACAGAAGTCCACGAGAAGGCCGGTGAGCGGCATGACCTCAACGCCCTCGGAGACACCCTCGCTCGCAAGGGCCAGGCGGGCCAGCTCCACGCGCTCGTCGAGCGTGAACTTGGTACCCGTGCCGTTTTTGGAAAGGCTGGCAGCAACGGCAACTGTCACGCGGCCGGCGATGCGGCGCGCACGGCGCACCACGTCGATGTGGCCGTAGGTGATCGGGTCGAACGTACCCGGAACGACGACGTGCTCGATGACGTCCTCAGTCGTGGTCTGCATGCCCTAAGCTTCCCTTCCCAAAAGGTCGACGGCCGTCTGACCATAGCGCTTTTGCTTGGCCGCGTAAAACCCTGCAGGTTCGATGGTCGGCCTGCTCGAGCTGCGCTCGTAGAGCACGTGGGCGTCCTCGGCAAGAAGGCCCGCCCGGTCGAGGGCCTCCACCAGCTCGGCCACGAGGGCGGCTTCGGTGGCATAGGGCGGGTCGAGCAGCACGATGTCGAAGGGAGCGCCGGCCACGTGACCCGATGCAGCGAGCTTGGACGTGTCGCCGCGGGTGATGGTGAAGCTCGACGGGGCGGCACCGAGCGCAGTGGCGTTCCTGCGTACGCGCGCGCAAGCCTTGGCGTCGAGGTCGACGAAGGTGCAGTGGGCAGCGCCGCGGCTCAGCATCTCGAGGCCGAGGGCACCAGAACCCGCGAAGGCGTCGAGCACATGCAGGCCTTCAAGCGAGAGGCCCTTGGCAGAGAGCAGCATGGACGAGACCGCCTCGCGCACGCGATCGGTCGTCGGGCGCGTGACGTCGCGACCCTCGGGCGCCTCAATCGGGTGGCCCTTCCATGTTCCGCCTACGATCCTCATGCCTCTCCCCACTTCATATGGCCCCGTCGGAGCCTTCGTGCTTGAACTGATGCCGACACAACCGGCTCAGCGTGAACGTTCGCCTTCGAAGTATGCACCAAAGCGGCGCCTCACCTCACGCGCGAGCGGACGATTGCGCGCCCCACCAAGCGTAGGGTCATCCTCCACGAGGGCGATGGCGTCAACATGAGCCGCCTCGACAAGGTCGGCATCGGCCGCAAGGTCCACGAGCTTAAGGGTGACGCCGCCGCTCTGGCGGTATCCCAAGACTTCGCCCTCGTGCCTCAGGCGCAGGTCAGCCTCGGCCAGCTCAAAGCCATCGCTCGTACGTTCGAGGGCCGAGAGGCGCTTCTTGGCCGGGCTCGTGCCACGCGCGGAGCTCACGAGGTAGACCTCGCCGGAGAGCTCGCCTCGCCCAACGCGGCCGCGCAGCTGGTGGAGCGTGGCCAAGCCAAAGCGGTCGGCGTCCCAAATCATCATCACGGTGGCGTTGGGCACGTCCACGCCCACCTCCACCACCGTGGTGGAGACAAGCACCTGGGTACGGCCCTCCTTGAAGGCAGCCATCGCCTCGTCCTTCTCGGCGGGGCTCATGCGGCCCGTAAGCAGGCCCACGTTGCACTCGCGAAAGACGCGGTCACGCAGGCGCTCGTAGGTGGCCTGGGCCGAGTGGAGCTTGGCGTCGGTGCGGGCAAGCTCGGCCTCGGGAACGTCGTCGAGCTCGGAGCCGTCGTCCTTGTCGTCCACGAGCGGACATATCACGTAAGCCTGCTGCCCGGCCGCCACGGCCTGCGCGATGGCAGTATGGGCCATGTCAGCGTTCTCGGGCGTGATGAGCTTGGTGGAGACACCGGCGCCTGCATGCGGGCGGGTGCGAATGCGCGAGCAGGCCAGGTCGCCGTAGACGCTCAAGGCCAGGGTGCGCGGGATGGGCGTGGCCGTCATGGCGAGCTGGTCGGGGGCAGCGCCCTTAGAGCGCAGGTTCGCCCGCTGGTTCACGCCAAAGCGATGCTGCTCGTCAATCACCACAAGCGAGAGGTCGCAAAATTCGAGGTCATCGCCAAGAACCGCCGTCGTGCCAAAGAGCACGGTGAGCTCGTTTTCGGCAAGCCTGGCTGCAATCTGCACGCGTTCGGCGGCAGGCGTGGCGCCCGTCACGAGTGCCCAGCTGATCTGGGCCGCGTCGAACAAAGGGCCGAGCTTCTCGGCATACTGACGCGCAAGCACTGAGGTAGGCGCCATAACGGCAGCTTGCGAGCCCGAGTCTGCCACGGCGGCAAGCGCCACAGCGGCCACGGCCGTCTTGCCGGTACCGACGTCGCCCAAAAGCAGGCGGTTCATGGGGCGTTCGGCCGCCATGTCAGCCAGAATCTCGTCAGCCGCCGCGCGCTGCTCGCTCGTAAGCTCAAAGGGCATGGCCGCAAGCAGGGCCTGCATGTAGGGACCGCTCGTCTTATGGGCATGGGCAGCCACGTCACCCAGTTCGATCTGGCGCCTTGCGAGCAGCGCCGCCTGAAGGCAAAGCAGCTCGTCATAGGCCAGACGCCTTCGGGCGCGCTCAGCAGACGCCTTGCTTGCGGGGAAGTGCGCCTCGCGGATGGCCCGCCCCTCGCTCATAAGGCCGTTCTTGGCCACGAGCGCGGCGGGCATGAAGTCGCAGGCGTCGGCCCAGTCGGAGACGGCGGCACTCGCAATGCGACGCATCCACGCGGCGCTTAGGCCCTCGCTCACGCCGTGGACAGGCAGCAAGCGTGCAAAGCCGGCGGCGCTCGCCTGCTCGCCCTCATGGGCCACCATCTCGTGGAACTGCGGTGTCATCTGCTTAAAGCCATAGGCAAAGGTCACCTTGCCCGAGACCGCCAGGGTGTCGCCACGCTTAAGCTGCTCGGCCAGCCACGGCTGCTTGAAGAAGGCGCACATGATTACGCCCGTGTTGTCGAGAAGGGCCACCTCAACAATGGACAGCTTGGGACGCGGGCGCTTGAGCTTAACGCTGTCCACCACGCCCAAGATGGTGCACTCACTACCCACGTCGGCACGCGCAATCTCGGTGATGCGAGTGAAGTCGAGGTAGCGATGGGGCACGTGAAGCAGCGCATCGCGAACGGTATTGACGCCCATGCGGCCCAGGGCGTCGACCCTCGTGCCGCGAGCAAAACGCAGGCGTGAGACATCGCCGTCCCACGCCCGCGAGCGTGCGAGGCGCGCGGACGCCTCGCCTATGTTTGGAACCGAACCCGCCGTCGCGGGCGTGTCTGCGCCAGCAACGGCCATGGGAGCAGGCGCCTACTCGATGGAGAAGATGACCGGGTAAAGCGGCTGGCCACCACGGTGGGCATCGACCTCGAGGTCGGGCTGGGCAGACTCGATGGCGTCGCACAGCGCGCCGAAGCTCTCCTCGTCCATCTCGGAACCGGCCAGGATGGTGAGGGTGTCGCCCTCCTCCTCGTCCTGCATCTTGGCGATGAGGTCGAGCGTGACCTGCGTGACGTCGGAGCCGACGACCACGATATCGGAGCCCTGGATGCCCATGACGTCGCCATCGTGGATGGGCGTGCCGTCGGCGGCCTGGGAGTCGCGCACGGCGTGAGTGACCTCGCCGTCGCGGACGGCGCCGAAGGCCTCGATCATGGCCTCGGCGTTCTCGGCGGCGGAAAGCTCGGAATCGACCGCGAACATAGCGGCGAAGGCCTGCGGGACGCTCTTGGTGGGAACGACGATGATCTCGAAGTCCTCAGAGGCGCTCGCAGCGGCCTCGGCGGCCATGCGGATGTTGCCGTTGTTGGGCAGCACAATGACGTGCTCGGCGTTGGCGCAGGCGGCGGCATCGAGGATGTCAGCCGTAGAGGGGTTCATGGTCTGGCCACCCGAGACCACGACGTCGACGCCAAGGGACTTCAGAATCTCAGCCTCGCCGTCACCGGCGGCCACGGCCACGAAGGCCAGCGGCTTCTTGGGCTCGGCGGGAGCAGCGGCCTGGTCGGCAGCAATGCCAGCCGTGCGGTCGTGGGCCTCCATGTCCATGTTGTGGATGAAGACCTCGTAGACCTGGCCGAACTGAAGCATGTACTCGAGCACGCGGTTGGGCTCGTTGGAGTGCACGTGGACCTTGTAGTCGGGGAAGGAGCCCACGACGAGCTCGCAGTCACCGAGGGTGGCAAGGTGGCTGAGGGCGGCGTCGGCGTCGAAGCCCTCCTCGGCCTTGAAGAGGAACTCGTTGCAGTAGCGGTACTCCGAGCCCTCCCAGTCATCGTTGAGCTCGATCTGGACGCGGGCGTCGGCCACGTTGTGGGCGCTAGCGGCATTGTCGACCGAGGTGTTGAAGTCGATGCCGGCGCCGCTCTTACCGAGGGCGGCGTTGACGAAGGCCTCGACGAAGGTGGCAAAACCGTAGGCGCCAGAGTCCACAACGCCGTTCTCCTTGAGGACGGGCAGCAGGTCGGGCGTGCGGGCGACGCTCTCGTAGGCCTCGACCACGATGGCCTCGAGGGTCTCGGCCACGCTGAGCCTCTCCTTCTCGCAGCGGTCGGCGCGAGCGGAGAGGTCACGGATGACGGTGAGGATGGTGCCCTCGACCGGCTTGCGGACGGCCTTGAAGGCGACCTTCATGCTGCTGCGGAAGGCAACCGCGATATCGGCGGTGGTGACGGGCTCGTGAGCACCAACCAGGCCCTCGGCCATGCCGCGCAGGATCTGGCTGGTGATGACGCCGGAGTTGCCGCGGGCGCCCATGAGCGAGCCGTGAGTGATGGCCTTGGCGACGGCGGCCATGTCGCAGTCGGCCGGCAGCGCCTGGACCTCACGGACGACGGTGCCGAGCGTGAGCGACATGTTGGTGCCGGTGTCACCGTCGGGCACAGGGAAGACGTTGAGCTTGTTGATGTCCTCCGACTTGTCGGCCACGGCCTGGGCGGCGACGGGGAAGCACGAGCGAATCACATTGGCAATCATGGAAGAAACTCTCCGAATCGTTGGGCCGAAAGTGGCCACGCTCAAGCCCGGGTGCGGGCTACGTACTGCGGCCCGGCGTCTACCGGGCCGCGAAGGAAGCTACTTGTTGGCGCGCAGGTCCTCGACGTGAACCGTGACCTCGGCACCCTCGATCTGAGCGACCTCCTTGAGCGTGAAGCGCACTGCGCTCACGAGGTTGCGCGAGACGCTCGCCATGTTGACGCCCTGCTCGAGCACGGTGTGCAGGTCGACCTTGACGTGGCCGTCGGCCGACGAAACGTCGATGCCCTTGCGCAGGCTGCCGAGCGAAAGAAGGCGGACGATGTTGTCCTGGGCGTCGGTGTAGGCCATGCCCACGACGCCGTAGCACTCGAGCGCGGCGTAGCCGGCGAGGTCAGCGATGACGTCGTTTGAGACCCGGAGGGTACCGGAGATGGTGTTGGCCATGCGTCTCTCCTCTCATGCGGCGAGCGGGCGCCCGCCAAAAAGCGGCGGCGCAAAGCCAGCCGCCCTTGAGAACTCATACAGAGAATGAGTATAGCGCTCAAACCGCGCGACGTTGCCCAAGGCATTCGCTCCCAGCTACGCCCTCGCAGAAAGAATGCGCATGGCTCCCGATACCTCGCGCACGCGTTGCTCGATTCCCTCGGCGATATAGGAGAGGCGAACGCCCGCGCTCGCATGCTCGCTGCCTGCAAGAATCTCGATGGCGTCGTCGACGAAGCCATACAGGGCAGACTCGCTGAACCACGCGACGCGGTCCACAAGGCCGAGTTGGCGCAGCGAGTCGGCCTCGAACGGACGAGATGCGAAGCTATGGTCGCCCTCCCCCACCTCTTGGGTGCTCTTGGAGTACCACAGGCAGTTGCCCGTATCGAAGAGCGGCGCCGGACGAACCTCAAGCGTATCGACGTTGCGGACAAAGCCGAAGTTTCTCCAATGCCTGTCGGTGTTCGCAAGCAGCGAGTCGCAGACGAGCATCTTGCTAAGCCAGGTACGCACGAGCTCCTCGTTGCCGCAAGCAAGGCCACAAGCCTTGGCAAAGCGGTCGTAGACCGTCTGGGCGCGCACGGAGCTACCCCATGAGCGTGCATAGGTTGCCGGGATGAACTCTTCGCGGCCATTGAGAAAGTCCACACACGAGCAGGCGGGCCTGCCGCCCACGCTCTCAAGCTCGTAGGGCACGTACTCGCCGGGAGCAAGCAACCTCGAGAACAGTGCCGTAGCAACTATCTCGTTAAAGGGGCGCTGGTCATCCATACCGCAACCCTTAATGAGCACGCGCTGGCCGTCGCGGATGACCCAGCTCTTGGGAAGCTCTCCCTCTGAGGTGTTGTCAGGCGAGCCAAGGCCCACGTTTTGGAGCCAGGAATCCGAAGCGCGGCTAAGCCCCGCGCCCCTCATGCCGATGAACTCGTTGTCGAAGTAGTTGAGCTCGCCCCAGGTAAGGTCTGCGTGCTCGTCGGGGCGTAGCCAGTAGCAGTCGGAAAGCGAGAGGCCGTAGCTCGCAACCGGAAGCTCGTAGCTTGCCGAAAGCCCGAGCTGGGCGAGCCTGGCAGACATCCCCGGACGGGTGTTGGGAACCGAGCGATGCTCCCACCACGTGTTAAACGAGCGCTTACGCTCCCTGCCGGGCCCAAAGCCAACGCCCATTGGCGCGCGGTCGCCATCGAGCACCTCTAGGACGTCGAAGGGATACTCAAACTGAGGGTCATAGGCTACGCGGGCGACCTCATACTCGGCAGACATAAGCGTGTAGAGGCTTGCGCTCGCAAGGCGCGCGGGCCTGCCGGGACCCTTGCGAGACGAAGCGTAAGACTCCACCGAATCGCGCGAAACCATCTTGCGCCCGCCCACCATCGAGGCGTTGAGGGCGCCCGACGCTGCAAGCTGAGAGATGCGAGCCTTGGTGAGCCCCAACCGACGGGCGGCATCGCCCATGGTAAGGAACTGCTCGTTGTTGTCACCCATGCTCTCACCTCGTTAAGTATTTAGTGCCCTGCTGTTTAGGATTCTAGCAGACACTAGACGCTTAACAGGTTGTTCGCGAGACGGGATATATGGGGAGCGCTTCTCTACCTAGTCGATGCGGCGAGCGCTGAATTGGTGGCTCGCTCGGCGCGACGGTCGTGAAGGCTGCAGATGAGGTGCCACAGCGGGATGAGCCACAGGTAGATGGCGGAGAGCCAGCAGGCGGATGGGGCGCCGCACATGGAGACGACGGCGCTGCAGGCGATGGACCACGGCACGAGCGGCGAAAGCACAATGACCGAATCCTCGAGGTCAAGCGCCATGGCGCGGCGGCTGGGCTCGAGGTCGGAGCAAAGCTGGTAAGCAAGCATGGTGCCGAGCGTCTGGTTGCAAGCCACCATGCTCGCAGGGATGACCACCACGAGAATCGCGCCAAACGGCGTGATTCGTTCGGAGAGTGCGGCGATGTGCTTCTGGACGCCATCGAGCATGCCCGTGGCCTGGAAGATGCCGGCAAAGCTCGAAGACAGGCAGACGATAAAGGCGACGTTGACCATAGAGGCAAGCCCGCCGCCGCTCATGAGGGCAGCGATCTGGGCATCTGCCGGCGCATAGCCAAAGACAGCGATGCTCAGCAGCTCCGCAGGCGCAATGCCACGCGCAAAGACGCAGACGAGTCCCGCAATTGCCGCGCTCACGCCCATGGAGCGCTTCATGCCCACGCGAAACAGCGGCAGCACGAGAACGGGGATGGTCGGCAGAATCGCCACCAGGCCCTGGTCAAAGAACGAACTAAGCATGGCAACCGTCTCGTTGTCGCCCGCAGAGCCCGCCGGGCAAAAGACGAGGCCCGCCGCGCCATAAACGATGAGCGTAACCGCAAGCGGCACCGCGGCCGAGCGCATCATGGCGCGGAAGTTGCCACCCATATCGGTGCAGGTAATGGAGCGAACGAGCAAAGCACTCGAACTCATAGGCGAGCAGCGGTCACCGAAGTAGGCGCCGGCGAGCACCGCGCCGCCGCAGGCAAGCGCGTTTGCGCCCATGGAGTTGGCCATCGTCATGCAGACGACGCCCATCGTCGCGGCCGTGCCAAACGAGGTGCCCGTGAGAAACGACATAAGGCAGCACAGCAGAAAGACCGCGAGCGGAGCAGCCGCAGGCGTCACGAGCGGCGTCGCGAGCACCACGACCTCGGAGATGGTTCCGCTTGCGCGCCAAAAGGCCGTAAGGATGCCGATAAGCACGAAGGCCTCAAGCACGCCCTTGGCAGTCGAGATGCCATCCACGCACATGCGGGCGAGCTCGCGAGCCGTGTGGCCCTTATAGGCGCCGTATCCCAAAAACAGGACGAGGCCCACCACGAGGGCGCCGGATATGGGCAGCCCGGCTGCGACGCAAACGATGAGCTCGGCACAAAAGACGGACAGAATCACCAGCTCGAGCATGTGCTCCCCTTCGGCGCTCCAAACCAACATGGGCAGCCGTGGCTGCCCAAAGGCCCGTCGCCGGAACGGATAGAGCGACAAGCAATTCGTATGGTGAGCGGCGGGTGTGGGATAGGCCGCTTCACGAGGACTACTATCGTCTCCGTAGCTCACGATTACAAACTGTTGCTATTGGTTGTTGACACAAATATAGTTTGTGATTATAAGCTTGCCCAACGAGACGTTATCGCCGTTACGGTTTCTCTCGATGGACCGCTCGAGTTTTAAAGCGCATCAGAGCCAAGCCCACACGTAAGTTGGGTCGGCACGCCCAAAGGAGCCCTCATGAACTTCCAAACCATGGAGTACTTCCGCGCCATCGCGCAGGAGAAGAGCTTCACCAAGGCGGCCGAACGGCTCCACGTGACGCAGCAGACGCTCTCCGCGCACATCGCCGGCGTGGAGAGGGAGCTTGGTTGTGCTTTGCTCGAGAGAACCAGCCCGCTCAGGCTCACCCACGAGGGCGAGACCTTCCTTGCCTATGCCGAGCGCTTCGAAACCGAGCTGACGGGGCTACGTCGTTCGCTCAACGGCGCCGACGAGTACCAGGAGGGAACCTTGCGCATCGGCGTAGCCTTCACACGAGGGCGCGTGGTCATGCCCGCGATTGTCGAGAGCTTTGGCAAGGCCTTCCCCAACGTGGCCGTAGAGCTTATCGAGGATGGCAACGAGGGCATTCTCGACACGCTCGCCGCGGGCAAGACCGACCTCGCCATAGGTGTAGTGGGCAAGCCCATGCCTGGCTTCGAGACCATCCCCTTCTACCGCGAGCAGACGGTCATTCTTGTCAATAAAGACCTGCTCAAGGCATGCGGTATTAAGCCCAGCGAGCTTAAGGAGCCGCTTTCGCGCTGCGACCTCTCCCCGCTCGCCTCGTGCCCGTTCATCATGAACCCGCCCGAAGACATCACGGGAAACCTCGGCCTCGAACTGGTAAGCCGCGCAGGCTTTAAGCCCATCGTGCGCGCGAGCTCGCGCAACATGGAGACGCTGCTCGCCCTGGCCCTTCGCGGCGTCGGCGCCTGCATCTGCCCCAAGAACCTGCTCGACGCCACGGCCACGCCCGAGCAAAAGCGCGGGCTTCTCTCCTTTGACCTCGGACAAGACTCGAGCTATCAAATCAGCTTCTGCCTGACCTCTGGCAGCCGCTGGCACGTCGTCGACGAGTTCGTCCGCATCGCAACTGAATCGCTGGGCTAAGGCGAAGGCAGGCTCGCGAGCACCAAGGTTGTGCCCTGAACGAGAGGCGGGCCTCAGGAGCAAGCACCGAACCAGAGACGAATCAAGGC
>CAVHWW010000024.1:0-6080 GCA_963639715.1 Acutalibacteraceae bacterium | reverse complement strand
GGCTTCGGTTGCAAGCGCGTTATGGCCACGGCTGCGCCCCCAAGCAATGCCTAGGTTGCACGCGCGTTATGGCCATACCTGCATTCCCCCAATTTGTGACAACTTGCGCACGAGCAAGAACTCGCTGCGTTCGCGGTACTAGACTGTGCTGGTCGAAGATATGCACGAAGAGATAAGAGCCCAGCGAATGAGCAGCGAGATTACCGCGTCAAGCCAAAGCAAAAACGAGTCCGAGAAGAGCAACAACGCAGGGCCGGGCGCTGTACCCGAAGCCCCCTCGAGCAAGAACAGCAAGAAGCCTACGCTCGACATGCTCCACGGCTCGCTTTGGAAGACCGTCCCTGTCTTCGCGCTACCCGTCGCACTCACCGGCATCCTCGAGCAGATGAGCTCCCTTATCGACACGATGATGGTGGGCCAGCTCTCTGGCGAGGCGGGACCTGCCGCCATGGCGGCCGTTGGCTCCAACACGCCCATCACGAGCCTGCTGCTCAACCTGTTCATCGGCATCGCGCTCGGCAGCAACGTCGTCATCGCCAACGCCATCGGCTCGGGCGACAAGGACACGGTGCACAAGGCGGTCCACAGCTCGGTCTCCCTGTCGGTCATCGGACTCGTGGTCATCGTCCTAGGCGAGCTGGTCTCCGCTCCCCTCTTGCAGCTGCTGAGCGTGCCGGCCGAAACGATGCCCCAGGCACTGCTCTTCTTGCGCGTGTACCTGCTCGGCATGCCGTCGATTCTGCTCTACAACTTTGAGGCCGCCATCTTCAGGAGCATCGGCATCACCAAGATGCCCTTGCAGGCCCTGGCCGCTTCCTCCCTCATCAACATCGCCCTCGTCTTCGTCTTCATCCCGCTGATGGGCTGGGGCGTGGCGGGTGCTGCCGCGGCAACCGCCGTGAGCTACACCGTGGCGGCAGTGTTTCTGTTCTTTAAGCTCTGCCACATCGACGCGCCCATCAGGCTTAACCCACGTGAGCTGCACTTTGATGGCCCGGTGCTCAAGCGCGTCATTCGCATCGGACTGCCGGCCGGCGTGCAGAGCGCCGTCTTCGCACTCGCCAACATCGTGATCCAGGCCTGCATCAACGGCCTTGGCACCGAGGTCATGGCCGCAAGCTCGGCCGTGCTATCCATCGAGTACGTGGTCTACAACCTGCTCAACAGCTTCAGCCAGGCCTGCACCACCTTCGTTGGGCAAAACTACGGCGCCGGCAATATCGCCCGCTGCAAGAAGGTGCTGTTCACGACCCTTGCCGAAGCAGAGGTTGCCGAGCTTGTCATACTCGCTTTCCTGCTTGGTCTGGGCCATCAGATTCTTGCGTTGTTCAACTCCGACCCGACGGTCATCAGCCTGGGATACCTGCGCATGTGCGCCATCTTCCCGAGCTACATGTTCAGCATGGCTTACGAGAACATGAGCGGCTACCTGCGTGGATTTGGCATCTCGCTGGTGCCCGCCATCCTTACGGCGCTCGGTGTCTGCGGCTGGCGATTCTTCTGGGTAAGCGTGGTCTTCCCCATGGAGCCCACCTTCGAGAGGCTCATGCTCATCTACCCCATCAGCCTCGGCTTCACCACGATGCTCATCTTCATCGCAACCATGGTCATTCGCCCGAGCAAGACCTTCGCCAGCCGTCAGAAGGCATAGCACCAAAGGTTCCGCCTGGGTTTGCGTCCAAGGCTGCGCGCCCATAGCCGCGCCCGCGAGTTCGCCCATGATCTCACCCGCACCACAGAAAAACGGGCTAGCCCACAGCTATGAGCTAGCCCGTTTAGCCTATCTATCCCAAGGCAAGTGGACCGCAGCAGCAGTCCTTTCTAGTAGGCCTCAATCTCGCGAATCATGACCTCGCGGCCACGCAGCAGGTGTGTGGCCCCGCTGCCGCAGACGGGACAGGTCTTGCCATGCTCAACGGTGCCGTACTCGGCGCCACAGCTTTCGCAGAGCGTCACGGCGGCAATGTCTTCCACCTCAAGCGTAGCGTTCTCCATAAGCGGCTCGCGCTTCACGGCCCACTTCCAGGCATCCTGGAGAAACTCCGGCACAACGCCGCTGACCTCGCCCAAGTCGAGCGTAACGCGAGTGACGGAGGTGGCGCCGGCGTTGGCGGCGGCCTCCTTCACGTCGTCGATGATGTAGAAGACGATGCCCAGCTCGTGCAAGATAGCTCCTCATTCATGCGCCGGCGCGAGGGTTGCCCCGTGCCGGCGCTTTCGTACCTAGTTTTGGGCGGAGTGTTTGCCGCCCGGAAACGCACTTGTGGCGCGGCCGCCCACATCGCAGCTCAGCCGCCTTCGTTGTGTAATGCCCTGCCACCAGCACAAGAGCTGGTGGCGCCGCAAAGCAATCGCTTGCCTTGCAGGGCGGGTCCACCTCACAAGACGGCACCCGCCAAAAAAGCGGCCGCCGCGCTCCCCCACACATGCGAGGGAGCGCGGCGCACACGCTAGTTCTTCTTGCCGAAGATGATCTTGGCCTGGCGCTTGGCAGCGTACTTAAGCAGGCTCGGGACCTTCTTCTCGTACTTCACCATGTTGGAGCACTCGGGGCGCTCGCGATACAGGTGGATGGCGTCGAAGGCGCACTTGGTGGTGCACAGACCGCAGCCGATGCACTTGTTCGGGTCGACCACCGAGGCACCGCAGCCCAGGCAGCGGGCGGTCTCGGCCTTGACCTGCTCCTCGGTGAAGGTCTGGGTGTACTCGCGGAAGGGATGGCTCTTCTCGAGCTCGTGGTCGATCTTGGGCTCCTGGCGCGCGGTGTCGTCGTAGGAGCCAAAGTCCACGTCGTCCTTGTTGAGCTCGATGTACTGGCGCTGGTTGCGGCCAATGGTGAGCGTGCCCTTCTGGACAAAGCGGTGGATGGAGACGGCAGCCTCGTGACCAGCGGCGATGGCGTCGATGGCGAACTTGGGACCGGTGTAGACGTCGCCACCCACGAAGACGTCGGGCTCGGCGGTCTGGTAGGTCTTGGGGTCGGCGACGGCGCCGTTACCACGGCCAAGCTCGACCTTGGAGCCGGCGAGCAGGTCGCCCCAGACGATGGACTGACCGATGGACATAACGACCTGGTCGCAGGCAAGCTCGATGGTGTCGTTCTCGTCATAGACCGGCGAGAAGCGGTGCTCCTCATCGAAGACGCGGGTGCAACGCTTGAAGACGATGCCGCGCACGTGCCCGTCCTCGGTGAGCAGGACCTCCTTGGGACCCCAGCCGCAGCTCAGCTTCACGCCGTCGCTCTCGGCCTCGGCAACCTCCTCGTTGGAGGCGGGCATGATGTTGCGGCCCTCGAGGCAGAGCATGTCGACGCTCTCGGCGCCCAGGCGCGCGGCAGTGCGGGCTACGTCGATGGCGACGTTGCCGCCACCAACCACGACGACCTTGCCAGAGACGGGAGCGGCCACGCCGCCGTCAAGCTGGGCGGAAGCGACGTTGCGGAGGAAGTCGACGGCCACGCCGACCTCGGGCGCATCCTCGCCGGGGACGCCGGCCTTGCGGCCTCCCTGGCAACCGATGGCAACGTAGAAGGCCTTGTAGCCCTGCTCGCGCAGCTGCTCGAGCGTCACGTCGCGGCCAACCTCAACGCCGTAGTGGAACTCGGCGCCCATCTCGGCGATGACGTCGACCTCGGCCTGGATGACGTCCTTGCCCAGCTTGTAGGCCGGGATGCCGTAGGTGAGCATGCCGCCGGGACGCTCGTTCTTCTCGAAGATGACGGGCTTGTAGCCCTTTTCGGCGAGGTAGAAGGCGCAGGACAGGCCAGCCGGGCCGGCACCGATGATGGCCACCTTCTCCTCAAAGTCGCCCTTGACCTTGGGGCGGACCTGCGGCGGGATGTAGCGGGTCTCGGCGTCCATATCCTTCTGGGCGATGAACTTCTTCACCTCGTCGATGGCGATGGCCTCGTCAACACGGCCACGGGTGCAGGCGTCCTCGCAGCGACGGTTGCAGATGCGGCCGCAAACGGCGGGCAGCGGGTTCTCGCGCTTGATGAGGGCGAGCGCCTCGGTGTAGCGCCCCTGGGCAGCGAGCTTGAGGTAGCCCTGGACGGCCACATGGGCCGGGCAGGCGGTCTTGCACGGAGCGGTGCCCGTGTCGTAGGTCTCGATACGGTTCTTGTTGCGGTAATCGGGGCTCCACTTGGTGTAGTCCCACTTCGTGGCGTCAGGGAGCTCCTGGCGCGGGTACTCGGGAACCTCGCCGGTGGACTTCTGGCACAGCTTCTGGCCGAGCTTCACGGCGCCGGCCGGGCAGACCTCCACGCAGCGGCCGCAAGCCACGCAGCTCTTGGCGTCAGTGTGGGCCACGTAGGCCGAGCGGCTGAGGTTGGGCGTGTTGAACAGCTGCGAGGTACGCAGCGCGTAGCACACGTTCACGTTGCAGTTGCAGATGGCGAAGATCTTGTTCTCGCCGTCGATGTTGGTGATCTGGTGCACAAAGCCGTTGTCCTCGGCGCGCTGGAAGATCTCCATGGCCTCGTCACGGGTGATGTAGCGGCCGCGGTCGGTCTCGACCACGTAGTCGGCCATGTCGCCCACGGCGATGCACCAGTCGTTGAAGTCGTCGGCGCAGCCCTGGCCCATGCGCTGGCGGCTCATGCGACAGCTGCAGGCGCTAGCGGCATACTTGCCGTCGTACTTGTCGAGCCAGTGCTTGATGTGCTCGATGGAGATGGACTGGTTCTCGTGCTCGATGGCCTTCTCAACCGGGATGACGTGCATGCCGATGCCGGCTCCTCCGGGCGGGACGAGCGGGGTGGCCTTAGACAGCGGGCCCTTCGAGGCGCTCTCGAAGAACTTGGCAAAGACCGGGTGCTCCTCGAGCTGGCTCCAGCGCATGTTGAGGAACTCGGCAGAGCCGGGCACGAGCATGGGCAGCACCCACTGCTTGGTGCGGGTGGGGTTCTCCCAGTTGTACTCAAGAAGGCCCACGTAGGAGACCTCGTCGAGCATGGGCTCGAGCTTCTCGGCCGGGATGCCGGTGGCCTTGACGGCGGCCTCGAGCGTGTAGGGCACGCGCATCTTGAGCTTGCAGAGCATGTCGGCCTGCTCATCAGTGGCGGCCTCGGCGAAGCTCCAGTACTCGTAGGGCAGGATCTCGTCCTTGCCGAGCATGCGGTTCGTGCAGTGCTTGCACAAAGCCACGATGCTGGGGCGCGGGTTTTCAGGCACCTCAGGCACGAACTCGCTGCCGATGTCAGTCTCGGTGTAGGAAATTCCGGGGCCGTTGAGAATCATGGTCTCTCCTTATGGTCTAGCCCGCTTGGCGGGCGGTCGCTTCTATTCGCCCGGGTAGTGCGGGGCGTCGCAGTTTGCCGGCGTTGCCTTGGAGAAGGTCCCTGCCTTCCAGGAGGCAACGGCGCTGGCAAGCCAGGTTGTCAATTCCTCGATTCCCTCGCCGGTCTTGGCCGAGATGGGAATCACGAGGGCGCCGGGATTGCGCAGGTGGACATTTTCGATGCAGCGCTCAAGGCTGAAGTCGAAGTAGGGCGCCACATCCATCTTGTTGACGAGCACCACGTCGGTGACCTCGAACATAAGCGGGTACTTGAGCGGCTTGTCGTCGCCCTCGGGCACGGAGAGGATCGCGACGTTCACACTCGCGCCCGTGTCGAACTCGGCCGGGCACACGAGGTTGCCGACGTTCTCGAGAATGGCGAGGTCGAGCGAGGAGACGCCGGCCTCGGTTGCGGCGGCATCAAGCTCGGCCAGACCCTGGCGGCACATCGCGGCGTCCAGGTGACACATGCCGCCCGTATGCAGCTGCACGGCCACGACGCCGGCCTCAGCCATGGTGCGGGCGTCGACGTCAGAGTCGATGTCGGCCTCCATGACGCCAATGGAAAGCTGCTCTGACAGGGCCGCCACTGTGCGACGAAGCGTGGTGGTCTTGCCCGAACCCGGGCTGCTCATGAGGTTGAGCAGGAAGGTCCCGCGCTCCTTAAGCTCCTCGCGCAGGGCATCTGCCGCGCGTTCGTTGCTCGCGAATACGCTCTGTTTCACCTCGATGACGCGCACGCGGCGCTCGTCTGCGGCGTTTGCGCCCGAAGCAGACACGCTGCCCGCGGCCTCAGTGGC
>CAVHWW010000023.1:0-2986 GCA_963639715.1 Acutalibacteraceae bacterium | reverse complement strand
TTGCCGGCAACGCCAACATCCTGGTCTTCCCCGACCTCGAGGCTGGCAACATCGGTTACAAGCTTGTCCAGCGCTTTGGTGGCGCCGAGGCCTACGGCCCCGTCCTGCAGGGCATCGCCAAGCCGGTCAACGACCTGTCGCGCGGCTGCTCCGCTGACGACATCGTGGGCGTCGTTGCCATCACCGCCGTCCAGGCTCAGATGGCCGAGTAGGACAACTACTCGTAGCGTCTCGGGAAGGCTAGGCCACGGCCGGCTTCCACGCGACAAACAAGGCACCTAAAGAAGGGGCGCCGCACTCATACGAGCTGCGGCGCCCCTTTTGTGTTGGCTCAATGATTGAAGCCGTCTTAGGGACTTAACCCAGCGGCCTCGGACCTGCAGCGAGGACCTTCGGGTCGAGGTCGGGGTAGCGCTCGGCGGCATGGTCCTTGAACATGGCGGCGAGCTTCTCGGCCGCCTCGTCATAGGCCTCCCCCGACGCCCACATATTGCGCGGGTTAAGCACAGCGGGGCTCACGCCCGGGCAATCGAGCGGGATGTCGAGGTTGAGGCGCGCGTCATGCTCGTAGCCGGCCACATCGAGGTCCCCGGAGAGCGCGGCGGTCACCAGCGAGCGCGTGACGGCCAGGCTGATGCGGTAGCCCGTACCGTAGGCGCCGCCCTGCCAGCCGGTGTTCACGAGATAGACGCGGGCCTTGGTGGAGTCGATACGCTGGCCAAGCATGTCGGCGTAGACACTCGGCGCAAGTGGCATAAAGGGTTCGCCAAACAGAGCGCTGAAGGTGGGCGTGGGCTCGGCAATGCCAACCTCGGTACCGGCCACCTTGGAAGTAAAGCCGCTCATGAAGTGGTACATCGCGGCCTCGCGAGAGAGGCGCGAAATGGGCGGCAGTACGCCGAAGGCGTCGCAGGTAAGGAACAGCACCACGCTCGGCACGCCGCCTCGGCCGTCAAGGCGCACGCTCTTGATGTGCTCAACCGGGTAAGCCACGCGCGTGTTCTGCGTACGGGTGGCGTCCGAATAATCGGGCTCGCGGCTCTCCTCGTCGAGAATGACGTTCTCGCAAACCGAGCCAAAGCGAATGGCCTCATAAATGTCCGGCTCGGCAATGGGGCTGAGGTCGATGGCCTTGGCGTAGCAGCCACCCTCGATGTTGAAGACGCCATGCTCGGACCAACCGTGCTCGTCATCACCGATAAGCAGGCGGTTTGGATCTGCAGAAAGGGTGGTCTTGCCCGTGCCGGACAAGCCAAACAACACGGCGGTCTGGCCGGTCTGCGGGTCGATGTTGGCCGAGCAGTGCATAGAAAGCACGTTGTCCTCTACCGGCAGCAGGAAGTTCATATAGGAGAAGATGGCCTTCTTGATCTCTCCGGAGTAGCCGGTGCCAGCAACCACCACGCCACCATGGGCGAGGTCGAGCACCACGGCAGCGCCGGAGTTGACGCCGTCGGCCTCCGGGTCGCAGCGATAGCCCGGGGCAGCAAGCACGTAGATGTCAGGTTCGCCAAAGCTTGCGAGCTCGCGGGCGCTCGGGCGCACGAGCATCTGGTGGACGAACAGGGCCTGGCTCGCACGTTCGCAAATGACGCAGACCTTGCGGGAGTGGTTGCGGTCGGCGCCGGCATAGCCATGCACCACGTAGAGCTCACGGCCATAGAGGTAGCCGGCAACGCCGGAGCAAATGTGCTCGTAGTTCTCGCGAGAGATGGGCACGTTGACCTTGCCCCAGCAGACCTTGTCGTGGATGGCCTCGTCATCGACGACAAAGCGATCATTCGGGGAGCGGCCCGTGCGCTCGCCGGTGTCGATTACCAGCGAGCCATTAGACGCAAGCACGCCCTCGCCATTGGCAAGGGCGGCCTCGACGAGCTTGGCCGGCGCGAGGTCGACGTTGACCTTAGCCGCGCCGGGAGCGGATTCTTCACGCGAGAGAAGCCTATCGGTAAGCGCCTGCTTCATCTTTCCTCCTTTAGCCGCCGCGCAACCCCTGCACGGTGCGTTAGACATTGGGAAAGTGATACCCCGGCAAAGCTACGGGCGCGCAAGCCGCGCGGCGGGCGGCTCAGCATCGGCGGCAGGCGGCAAGAAGGTCCTCGAGTAACGAGGACGGGCGAGAAGGCCTTATCCACGGATTGCGCCAGGCGTCTTGGCACCCAGGCTGGCGCTTCGGCGCTCGTGCGGCGCCATGAAAAAAACGGCGCCGCCCTCAAGAGACGACGCCGCAGAAGGCAGGCGCGAAAAACCCGCAGGCCCTAGTCCTCCATGGTGATGGAGGTGATGACGGGCTGGTCAGCAGCGGAGATGGTGCCGTTGCTGTCGGTGGGCTTGGCCGCCTCACAGATGGCGTCGACGACTTCGATTCCCTCGGTCACATGGCCAAAGGCGGCGTACTGACCGTCGAGGTAGGTGGCCTCCTCCTGCATGATGAAGAACTGCGAGCTTGCCGAGTCATAGGCGCTCGAACGGGCCATGGAGATGGTCCCGCGTTCATGCTTGATGTTGTTCTCGACGCCGTTCTCAGAGAACTCGCCCTTGATAGTCTCGCTGGAACCACCGGTGCCGTTGCCGTTGGGGTCACCGCCCTGGATCATGAAGCCCTCGATGATGCGGTGGAACGTGAGGCCGTTGTAGAAGCCCTCGTTGGCGAGCTTGGCGAAGTTGGCGACCGTGATGGGCGCGGAATCGGCATCGAGCTCGAGCTTGATGGTCCCGTAGTCGGCGACCTCGATGGTGGCGTGGTGGGTGCCGCTGGCATACTCGCCCGATGCGGTGGTAGCCAAATCTGCAGAAGAGGCCGAGGTGGCGCTCGTGGTCGCTGCGGCGTCGGAGCCGCTTGAGCCGCAGCCGGCCAGGGCGGCCACGGAAAGGCCGAGGCCAGCCACGAAGCTACGACGGGTCATGCGGACATTTTTGTACATGGGACTCCCCTCTCAGGTGCCTTGCACCTCGTTTTCAGCACTGCTGAGTCTAGCCCACATGC
>CAVHWW010000022.1:14261-19094 GCA_963639715.1 Acutalibacteraceae bacterium | reverse complement strand
GTCCATGATGCGGCCCCACATACGCTCGTCGTCCATGACGGGGCGGTTGAGCTCGGTCGTGACGCCGCCGGGGTCGACGCTGTTGCAGACGGCCTGCGGCGCCAGGCGAAGCGCTACGTTCTTGGTGTAGGCCGCCACACCGCCCTTCGAGGCCGCATAGACGGGAAATTCCGAGCCCGTGTGGCCGCTCGCGCTGCCGATGTTGACCACGGAGCGGATGCGGGGCGCCGGCGTGCGGGCCAGCTCGCCGCGCTCGGACGTTGTTTCTCCCGTAAACGCATAGGCCTCGGTGACGTTGATGGTGCCGCGAAGGTTCACCTCAAGGTCGTCGGAGCCCTGCACGCCAGCGTTGTTGATGAGGATTTCCGGCTCGAGCGTGGGGAAGGTCTCGGGCTTGCGTACGTCAGCAATAAAGTGCTGGTAGTTTGCGTGCTCGATGGTGGACGCCGCAACGTCGAGGCCCCAGACGCGATGCCCCATCTCGAGGAACTTCACGGCGCAGGCGCGGCCGATGCCCGATGCCGTTCCCGTGATAAGGATGTCCATGCCGGCGGGATTCGGCTGGCTCGTGTCGTGCGCGCTCAATTACGCCCTCGCTTCGAGCTCGGCGGCGTGCTTGGCCACGTAGGCCTCACCCACGCCCTCGCGCTCCCAGCCAGAAGCCACGCGGAAGCCCACGGGCGAAAGCAGGATCTCGCACAGGGTCTCGGCGATGGCGCCGGTGATGGAGCAGGTCAGCACCTGCAGCCACGACCAGCCAAAGAAGGTGTGCGAGACGACCACGGCGAACACGAGGTTGTCCACGAACTGGCCGATGATGGTGGAGGTATAGCTGCGCAGGGCGAACTTGGCGAAGGTGCCGTCGTCGGTGAGGTGGCCGATGAACTGGTTAACGTGCGAGTTCACGAACGATGAGCACAGCATGGCGATGGAGCTGCCAAGTACCACGTACCAGGTGCCGCCGATGGTGGAGTTGAGCGCGGCGTTGACCTCGAGCGATTCGGTGCTGTAGTAGGCGCTCCACATGCCGGGCGCCAGCGAAATGAGCCAGAACAGCAGGCTCACGGCGAGGTTGCAGAGCAGGGCGATGATGGAAACCTTTACGGAGGCCTTGGGCCCGAAGCGCTTGCAGATCATGTCCTGGCACAGGAAGGCCACCCAGCTGAGGGTGAAGCCGCAGTCAAGCGCGAGCCACGGAAGGCTGATGAGCTCCTTGTTCGCAAGGAGGTTCATGAGGACGACGCTCATGATGAAGACGGTGACGGTGGAAGCGGGAATGCTTCTGAGCAGGACTTTGCAGTCCTCGAGGGTCTCTTTGACCATGTATCCAGTTCTCCTTTGGTTTTAGCTTATAACGCGCTGGATATCGGAACCGAACAGCGCGGACGAAAAGGGGCGGCGGCTCGCCGGGCCGAGACGTCGCCGGTTGCGGCGCCACAAGGGGCCATAATAACCGTTCGAGGACCCTTGTGCTGACGCAAGACCGCGCCGGGCTGCGACGCTGACGGACGAGACGCTGGTGGACGCCGGGTGCGACGCTGGTGGACGGGACGCTGGTGGATGCCGGGCTGCGACGCTGGTGGGCGAGACGCTGCCGGCTCGCGGCGTCTATGGAGGCGGTGTTGCTGAGCTTGGTTTGTCGGTCGTGACGCTAGGCCGTGTTGTGATGACTGCTCGAGATTCAAGGCGCGGGTATGGACCGCGCTCTGTTGAGGAGGCAACTATGAGCGTGCTTTTTGTTGAGTATCCCAAGTGCTCTACCTGCAAGAAGGTCAAGAAGTGGCTGGACGAGCACGGGGTTTGCTATGAAGATCGCCACATCGTTGAGGAGTCGCCCACGGCTGCCGAGCTCGCGGAATGGCACGCCCGGTCCGGCCTGCCCGTGCGTCGTTTCTTCAACGCCTCCGGCATGAAGTATCGCGAGCTGGGCCTCAAGGCGAAGCTCGACGCCGGCATGACCGACGCCGAGTGCTACGAGCTGCTTGCCACCGATGGCATGCTCGTGAAGCGTCCGCTTCTGGTCGGCGATGCCTTCGCCATCCCCGGCTTCAACGAAAAGACCTGGTCCGAGGCGCTAGGGCTGTAGACGTCTGTACCCCTTGCTGTCCTACGTCCCAAGGCACTGGGATGCAAGCATCCGCGCTCTCCGTGCCGTCCTACGTCCCGAGGCCTTGGGGCTGTAGGCGTCCGCGCCCCCCGTGCTGTCTACGTCCCGAGGCGCTAGGGCTGTAGGCGTCTGTACCTCGTGCCGCCCTGCACCCGGAGGCTGTAGGCTTCTGCGCCCCGTGCTGCCTGCGCCCCGAGACGCTGGGGTTGTAGGCGTCTGCTCCCACGTGCGCCCTGCACCCGGAGGCTGCAGGTGTCTGCGCCCCCCGCGCTGCCCCGCGATCCGAGGTGCTAGGGCCGTAGACGCTTGCGTTTCTTTACGCCGCTTTGCGCCTGCGGAGGAACATGACGATGATAAGGGCGATAACCGGGGCATTCACGAGAAGCTCGCTTGCCAGCTCTGCGTAGCCCGTTAATGATGCGGTGCTGAGCAGGATGGTCGGCGTGCAGAGCATGCTGTTGGGTGAGGAGATAAGCACAAACCCCACGAGATTGTTGGCGAGATGCAGGACGCATCCAGGCAAGCAGCTTCCAAAGGCCACGTCGAGCATGTACCAGGTGAACGCCGAGAGGAAGTAAACCGATGCCATGGCGCAGGTGAGCGCCATGTTGGTCTGCGAGGTTACCTCCGTATTGAGCAGGTGGGCTCCCATGAACAGCAGGCTAACCACAACGCCGCCCGCGATACAGGCCTTGTTGGGGCTAATCTTGTCTCCGCAGGTAGCGCGAATAACTGTGGCCCTGAACAGGACCTCTTCCCAGGTGGTCTGCATCCAAACGAGGGCGAGGCAGATGAGGGCGTTTGCCACGATGGGCGCGATGCCGATGGTGTTCAAAACGGTCTCGTCATTGCTGGTGGGCAAGAGGGTTGCGAGGAGAAATCCAAGGATCCAGGCGCCCAAGACCATGCCTACCATGCGGGGATTGAATGTTTCGCCGTGGTTGAGGATGAGGTCGCGCATCGAGGTGCGGCAGATGCGCTTGAGCAGCAAGCTTTGGACTACGAATGAGAGGGCAAGGGCGAGGAGTAACGAAAGCGTTTCGGGCAACCACGACCAGGGATTCTCGAGCGTCACGAGCCCTTCGATGGCCGTGGCAATGCCTTTGAACAGATCCGCGGTGATGACGGACAGGACGAAAAAGATGAGCCATCGCTTTACGGGTGCCTCGTTGTCTCCGAACTCAACGGTTTGTGCGCTATTCTGCCTGCTCATTCCGGCTCCAATCGCCTTCCTGTTCCCCTGGTTGTTTCCTAGCTTACGCTCGTTTGAACCAAAGGCCCTGATCGTGGATATTTGTAACGTACTTGCCACGAAACGTTTCGTTGTCCGGCGGCGGGAATCTCTCTTTGTTGGGCCACCTTCGAAGTGGCTGGGCTTAGTCCTGCCGCGGGATGCCCTCGCCGTTACGCTGCGTTTGCGCGTGGGTTTCGTTCTGCGTTGTCGCAGCTAACCGAGAGCTGCTGTCGCGTGTTGACGAGGAAACGCGCTTGCCGCTTCCTCTGCGCCGCCTTGGCATGGCACAATGCCATGTGGAAAATCGCTTGGGAAGGGAAAGCCTTGATCTTGTCGTTGGCCCCGATGGAGGGGATTACGGGGCATGTGTTTCGCGGGGTGCATGCGCACCGCTTTGGCAAACTCGACCGCTACTACACTCCCTTCCTGCCGCCTCCGCGCCTGGGCCACGGTTTTGTCGGGCGCTCCCTCAAGGAGGTTGACCCCGCCAACAATGAGGGCCTGAACGTCATTCCGCAGCTGCTTTCGAAGAACGCCGAGGAGTTTCTCTGGGCCGTGCAGCTGCTTGCCGAGATGGGCTACAGCGAGGTTAACCTCAACTTGGGCTGCCCCTCGGGGACGGTCGTTTCCAAGGGCAAGGGCTCGGGTTTTCTGCGCAACCTCGATGAGCTCGAGGCCTTCCTGCAGGTTATTTGCGAGCGCTCGTCTTTGCCCGTCTCGGTAAAGACGCGCGCGGGATTTGAGAGCGACGACGAGTTCGAGCGGATTCTTGAGCTGTACTGCCGCTTTCCGTTGGCGGAGCTGATTGTCCATCCGCGTGTGCGCGAGGACGCCTACAAGGGGAGTGCCCGCCGTGCGCTCTATGGGCAGGCCCTCGAGACGGCGCCGTTCCCCGTTGCTTTCAACGGCGACGTTTTCTCGGTTGCCGACTTTAACTCGCTGGTAGGCGACTATCCCCAGACCCGTCACGTGATGATTGGCCGCGGTTTGTTGGCTAACCCTGCGCTTGCCCGCCAGATTGCAGGCGGTCCCGCGGCCACGCTCAATGAGCTGCACGAGTTCCACGATAAGCTCTTCTGCGCCTACGAGGCCGAGATCGGCGGCAATGCGGTCTTTCGCATGAAGGAGTGGTGGTCCTACGCAAAGTGCTCCTTTGAGCGCCCCGCTGCGGTTCTGCGCGCCGTCCGGAAGACCAAGACGGCCGACACCTACAAAGCTGCTGTTGCCGGGGTCTTCACCAAGGAGCCCCTTGCAGAAAATCCGATGTACGCGCCCGAGCTTTAGCCCACAAACGCCTTTTGCAGCGCATCTACGTAGATGGCTGTGGCTGATTTGGTCGGAAAGCCGTTCCTAGAACGAGCTAAGCGGCTTTTTGCGGGTCGATACATACGTTGCGTTTTTTAAAACCGCTGGTAGGCGGTTTAATCAAGTTTGCACCTAGTCATATAGAGCCTTTAAGCCGTTCTAAGAACGGGTTTCCGACCATCGAAAC
>CAVHWW010000022.1:0-14166 GCA_963639715.1 Acutalibacteraceae bacterium | reverse complement strand
ACATGGCTGAATGCCCGTTGCGCGAGCGATGGGTGTGGAGGAAAGCAGTCGTGCATGCGGCAATGACAGCGGCGCATGCGGCAATGACGGCCGTGCGTGTGGCAATGACAGCAGCGCGTGCGGCAATGACGGCCGCGCATGCGGCAATAAGGCTGCAAGTGCGGCGGAAGACGGCCGTGCGTGTGGTTGAGACGGGCACGCGTGCGGCTGAGATGGCCGTGCATGTGGCGGGAGCGAGCGCGCATGCGGTTGAGATGGCCGTGCGTGCGGCAAAGATGGTCGCGGATGCGGCGGAAAGGCGCGAAGATGGCGCACATGAAATTTGAGGTGGGCGGCATGACCTGCGCGGCGTGCCAGGCTCATGTGGATAAGGCGGTGCGCGGGCTTGAGGGCGTGAGCGAGGTTGCGGTCAACCTGCTCTCGGGCTCCATGGCCGTGGACTTTGATGAGGGTAGCGTCACCGCAGATGATATCTGCCGCGCCGTGGACCGCGCCGGCTATTCCGCGTCTCCCGAGGGCGGTGCTGGCGCAGGCGCCGGTGACGCCACTGCCGGCGCGTCAGCAGCGGGAGCCAAGCTTGCCAACCCCACCAAGAAGCTCGAGGCCACGGCTGCTGCCATGCGTCGCAGGCTCATCGTCTCGGTGGTCTTCCTCATCCCGCTCTTTTACCTGGGCATGGGCCACATGCTCGGCTGGCCGGTTCCTGCCGTCTACTCCGACCACACCCATTCCATGACGTTGGCGCTGACCGAGCTGCTCCTGCTCATTCCCATCGTTTTTGAGAACCGCGCCTACTTCACGAATGGCTTCAAGAGTCTCATTCACCGCGCGCCCACGATGGACGCGCTCATCGCCATCGGCGCTGCGGCGAGCATCGGCTGGAGCATCTACGCCATGTTCGTCATGGCCGACCAGCTGGCCGCCGGCGACGTCAAAGGCGCCATGATGACCGAGATGGACAACCTCTACCTCGAGAGCGCCGGCACCATCCTCACCCTCGTGACCGTTGGCAAGTATCTCGAGACGCGCAGTAAGGCCAAGACGGGCGGCGCGCTGGAGAAGCTCATCGACCTGGCGCCCAAGACGGCCCACGTGGTGGACGCCGATGGCAGCGAGCGCGAGGTTGCGGCCGAGAACCTGCAGCCCGGAGACCTCATTCGCGTGCGCCCCGGCGAATCGCTCCCGGTAGACGGCGTGGTGGTGGAGGGCACGAGCTCCATTGACGAGAGTGCGCTCACCGGCGAGTCGATCCCCGTGGAGAAGCGCGCCGGCGACGCTGTGAGCGCGGCCACCATCAACCGCACGGGCAGCTTCACCTTCCGCGCCACGCGCGTGGGCGCTGACACGAGTCTGGCCCAGATCGTGCGCCTGGTGGAGGACGCCAATGCCACCAAGCCGCCCATCGCCCGCTTGGCCGACAAGGTGGCCGGCGTGTTCGTGCCGGCGGTCATCGCCATCGCGGTCGTGACCTTTGCGGTGTGGATGGCGACGACCGGCAGCGTGACCGAGGCCATCACGGCCGGCGTCGCCGTGCTGGTGATCAGCTGCCCCTGTGCGCTTGGCCTGGCCACGCCGGTGGCCATTATGGTGGGCACCGGTCGCGGGGCCGAGATGGGCGTGCTGTTCAAGAGCGCCGAGGCGCTCGAGACCCTGCGTGGCGTGGACGTCGTGGTGCTCGACAAGACCGGCACCATCACCCAGGGAAAGCCTGCCGTGACCGACATCGTGCCCGCTGAGGGCACGAGCGAGAAGGCCCTGCTTAAGCTTGCCGCCACGCTCGAGGCAAACTCCGAACACCCCCTGGCCGAGGCCATCATAGCCCTGGCGTCCGAGCGCGGCATCGTGGCTCGTGAGGCTGCCGACTTTTCCGCCGTGCCCGGCAAGGGCGTCACGGCTCGCGAGGGGCAGAATGTAATCGCCGCCGGTAACGCTCGCCTCATGGCCGAGCTTGGCGTTGAGCTGGACGAGGACAGGCTGGCCGTGTTTTCTCGCGAGGGCAAGACGGCCCTCATGTTTGCCAAGAACGGCAAGCTCATGGGCACTATCGCGGTGGCCGACCAGGTGAAGCCCACGAGCGCGCAGGCCATCGCCGCGCTTCGCAAGCTGGGTGTGGGCGCCGTGATGCTCACGGGCGACAACCGGGCCACGGCCGAGGCGATCGCCGCCACCGTGGGGCTTGGCGCCAACGACGTCATCGCCGAGGTCCTGCCTGCCGACAAGGAGCGCCATGTGCGCGAACTGCAGCAGGCCGGCAAGAAGGTCGCCATGGTGGGCGACGGCATCAACGACTCGCCGGCCCTTGCGCGTGCCGACGTGGGCCTGGCCATCGGTGCCGGCGCCGATATCGCCAAGGAGGGTGCCGACGTCGTGCTCATGCACTCCGACCTGCTCGATGTGGCGCGCGCCATCGAGCTGTCCCGCGCCACCATCCGCAACATCAAGCAGGACCTTTTCTGGGCGCTGTGCTACAACGCCTGCGGCATCCCGCTGGCGGCGGGCGTCTTCTACCCGCTGCTTGGCTGGCAGCTGAGCCCCATGTTCGGCGCGGCGGCCATGAGTCTCTCGAGCGTGTGCGTGGTCTCCAACGCGCTGCGTCTGCGCGCCTTCCGTCCAAAGGTGGCACCGCTGGAGTAGGGGCGGTTCTGTGACGGGCCTAAGACGACGATTCATGGCGCGTGTTGCTGCGCTTGCTTCGATACGTGCGAGATAATCAACAACGGTTGCCCGCGGGCGGCCATGCGAGAAGGGATATCCCATGAACTACACCATCAAGACTCAGGGCATCATGTGCGGCCACTGTGAGGCCAAGGTCGAGTCCGCGCTGCTCGCCGTCGCCGGCGTGACCGACGCCGAGGCCGATCACGAGACCAACGTCGTTACCGTCGAGTGCGCCGACGCCGTGGAGGCCGAGGTCCTCAAGGCTGCCATCGAGGCCGCTTCTGACACCTACAAGGTGCTCGAGGTCACGGCCGAGTAACTTTCGGCTGATGGGCCGTGCGCAAGGCTGCTCGCGGCGGGCCAGGCATTGCGCCTTCAAGGTGCTTGCCAAACGGCGATGCCTAGCGGAAGAAGCTCTGCGTCCGATCGGGAATCTGCGCTCGTTTGGGAAACGTAACGGTGAGCAGCGGTGAGCCCGGTGTTGTGGCCGGCGAGATTCCGCATGAGCCGAAGGCCACTTAATGTGGCCTTCGTGCGAGCGCAGGACTGCCCGAGCCGGACGCAATGCCGGGCTTGCCGCGGACGGCCTTACTGAGCAACATGGCAGGTGGGGCCTGCGAATAGGGGAGAGGAGCCTGCCATGATGGCAGACGAGAAGACCGTGCTGAACCTGCTTAAGACGGCGCGTGGGCAGCTCGACGGCGTGATTCGCATGGTCGAGGACGATCGCTACTGCATCGACATCTCAAACCAGCTTATGGCCATCGAGAGCCTCGTGGCCAAAACAAACGCCACGGTGCTCAAGGCCCACATCGAGGGCTGCGTGAAGAGCGCCTGCGCTTGCGGCACCGATGCCGAGCGCGAAGAGAAGCTCGCCGAGATTGGCGGAGTCATCGACAAGCTCTCCAAGTAGAGAAGTGGTCCGGGTCCACGTATCTTGCCCAGCGTTACTTCACGATGCCGCCGAGGATCATCGTGACGATGGAGATGATGATGGCGCCGATGAAGGCCGCGCCGAAGCTGTTGATGGCGATGCCGGCGTGGGTGATGTTGCGGGACAAGAAGCTCGCGAGCTCGAGCATGAAGGCGTTGATGACGAGCGAGAACAAGCCCAGCGTAAGGATGGTGAAGGGAAGGCCCAGCACCTTCAGCACCGGCTTGATGCACGCGTTGACGATGGCCAGGAACAGCGCGGTGAAGATGGGGCCCGCATAGGCGCCGCCCACGGCTTCGATACCGGGCACCAGCCAAACTGAGACGCCGACCGCGATGGCGCCAACGAGCCAAGTTCCGATGAACTCCATGATGGTCCTTTCTTTTGAGTCGTCTGAGGGCGAGTATACCCAGGCGTACCGACCCGCTTTCAAGCGCGCCGGTGCCTGTTCTTCTCGTGTGGCGGCACTTTAATGGGCTAAAGTAGACCCTTGGAAATCGAGCTAGATCGCACGGAGGGGGAGCATATGGACGCACGCGAGGTGTTGGAGACGGATTGCGCCCAAGCGCTCGTCGGCGCCCTTGCCGGGCTTGAGTCGCCCGAGGAGGTCTCCGCCTTCCTCGTTGACCTATGCACCCCGCGCGAGATCGAGGACCTCTCCCAGCGCCTTGAGGTTGCCCGCCTGCTGAACGAGGGCGAGCCTTACCTCGCCGTGCAGGAACGCACTGGCGCCAGCTCCACCACCGTCAGCCGCGTCTCTAAGTGCCTCAACGGCCAAGCCGGCGGCTACCGCACCGTCCTTGCAAGGATGGAAGAGAAGGCGTCCGAATAGCCTTTTGGGGCGCTTGCCTTGAGTGCGTAGCGAGCGCGTTGCCCAATCTTTCTACCGCATCATCAACAGAGGGCGAGGGCCTTGCCGTAGCAAACATTCCGCAGCAGCCTATGGAATGAAATTCCTAGCGCAGGTGAGCGAGGACGTTTGCGAGGCAAGGCTCTCGCCCTCGTCGAGCGCAAGAGAGCTAGAACCCCTGATGCATGCGAGGCCCTACTTGCACAGCCCCTCGCCCAAAGAGTCGAGGGCCATGAGGGTGGCGCTCGCGTCTTCGGGGGTCTCGGCGACGATGTCGCTTAGGTGCTTGCTGTTGAGGTAACCGCTGATGAGCTGGCCAAGCTCCTGCCAGATGGGCAGGGTGGGGCAGATCTTGGTGCGCGGGCAGATTGAGCCGTTGGAGCAATCAAGGCACGAGACGGGCGCCAGCGAGCTGCCCTCGGCCGCGCGGATGATCTCTGCGAGCGTGTAGTCGCGAGGCTCGCGGGCCAGGCGGTAACCGCCGCCCTTGCCGCGCTGGCTCACGACGAACTTCGCCTTGTGAAGGCTTGCCATGACCTGCTCGAGATACTTGCGAGAGATGCCCTGGCGACGCGAGATGTCGCCGAGCGAGACCCAGCCGTCGTCGCCTTGGGCGCAGGCGAGGTCAGCCATGACGCGCAGGGCGTAGCGGCCCTTGGTGGAGATGCCGGAGGCCATGGTTACTCCTGCCCGGCGGCAAGCGGGTTGCCGTTCTCGTCGGTGCCGTCCTCGGTGGAGGTGGCACCATCCTTCTCGGGATCGGAAAGCATCTCGTCGAGGGTCCTCCAGGCAAGCTCGGCGCACTTCACGCGGGCCGGCATGTGGGAGATGCTCATGAGCTCGGCGGCCTCGTCGAGCTCCTCGAGGGCGGCCTCGTCCTTCTCCTCGCCGCGAATCATGCGGCCGAAGAGGTGGCACAGCTCGCGGGCCTTCTCGGGCGTCTCGCCCACCATGAGGTCGCTCATCATGTCGGCAGAGCCCTGGGAGACGGCGCAGCCCGTGCCCGTCCAGGAGACCTCGGCGATGGTGCCGTCGTCGTCCAGGCGGACGTTCAGGACCAGGTCATCGCCGCAGCTGGGGTTGATGCCCTCGTGGCTGTAGGTGGCCAGCGGCATCTTGTACTTGTAGTCCGGGTTGCTCACGTGGTCCATGAGCGCGCGGCTGTAGACGTTGGCGTTAGCCATGGAAGATCCCCCAAACGAAGTTGAGGCCCTCGACGAGGGCGTCGATGTCGGCCTTGTCGTTGTAGAAGGCGACGCTTGCGCGGCAGCAGGCGCCGTTCTCGACGTCGAGCCAGGCGAGCAGGGGCTGGGCGCAGTGGTGGCCGGCACGGATGGCGACGTCCTTGGTGTCGAGCAGGCTCGAGACGTCGTGCGGGTGGATGCCGTTGACGTTGAAGCTGACGGCACCGATGTGGGCGCGCGGGTCAGACGGGCCGATGATGGTCACGAAGGGCAGGGCCTGCAGCTGCTCGCAGAGGTAGGCCGCAAGCTCGCGCTCGCGCTGCTCGAGCTCGGCGCGGCCGTGCTCGCAGATGTAGTCGATGGCGGCGCCGGTGGCATAGATGCCGGCGGCGTCCTGGGTGCCGGCCTCGAACTTCTCAGGCAACGGAGCCCAGACGGCGCCCTGTTCGGTGACCGAGTCGATCATCTCGCCGCCGGTGAGGAAGGGCGGCAGGCTCTCGAGCAGCTCGCGCTTGCCCCACAGCCCGCCGATGCCCATGGGGCCGCCGAGCTTGTGGGCCGAGAAGGCGAAGGCGTCCACGCCAAGCTCGGTCACGTCCACGTGGACGTGCGGCAGCGACTGTGCGCCATCGGCGATGACGACGGCTCCCTGGGCGTGGGCGGCGTCGGCAATCTTTCGCACGGGGTTCTCAACGCCAAGGACGTTGGAGACGTGCGTGACGGAGACAATCTTGGTCTTGGGGCCGATCTTGGCCGCAATCTCATCGTCGCCGATGACGCCCTCGGCATCGGGGCGCAGGTAGACCAGGGTGGCGCCGGCTGCGGCGCAAGCCTGCTGCCAGGGGATGAGGTTGGAGTGGTGCTCCATGATGGAGATGCACACCTCGTCGCCCTCGTGCAGCACGGTGGACGCGAGCGTCTTGGCGATGAGGTTCAGCGCCTCGCTGGCGTTGCGCGTGAAGATGACCTCGGCCGGATCGGCGGCACCGATGAAGGACGCGACCTTGGAGCGCGCCTGGGCGATGGCCTCGGTGGCGTCAACGGAGAGCTGGTAGAGGCCGCGAAGCGGGTTGGCATTCATGGTCTCGTAGAAGCTCTTCTGGGCAGCAAGGACGCTCGCCGGGCGCTGCGCGGTGGCGGCGCTGTCGAGAAACGCAAGCTCGGGCTTGGCCGCAAGCAGCGGGAAGTCGGCCTTGTAGGGGGTTGGTGGCGATGTCTATGGCCATTCCTATGCCTCCTCGAGCATGTCGGAAATCTCGCAGGCGGCCTCGTTGCCCAGGACCTTGTTGGCCCAGCAGACCACGGCGGCCGGTGCCTCGCCGGGAAGCGAGATGGCCGCGTCGTCGACGATGGCGCGCGAGAACAGCGCCTCGGCCTCTTCGAGGGAAAGACCGCGGTCTTGCAGGTAGGCGAGCTGCTCAGCACTCACCGAGCCGATGGCGGCGCCGTGGGAGCCCTCGACGTCGTCCTCGTCGCACAGGATGGTGGGCAGCGTCTTGTTCACGACGTCGTCGCCGCAGACGAGCACGGTCTCCTGCTCGGAGCCCTTGGAGCCCTTGCAGCCGTGGATGAGGTCGATGGTGGCGCGCAGGGCCTTCTTGGCGTCGTCGGAGAGCACGCCGCAGATGTCGAGGTTGGCGTGGCACTTCTTGCCGCGCACGGGCACGTAGTAGGCGAGGTCGAGGTTCTCGCCCGCTCCGGCAAGGTAGCGAAGCGAGAGGTCGAGGCGACTGCGGTCGCCGGCCAGCTCAACGGATGTGCCCAGGGCGGTGGTGGCGGCGCCGATCACGTACTGGCGCACGCTCACCTCGGCGGCCTCGTCGGCCACGATGCCTAGGCTGTCGAGGTGCTGCTCGCCGGCCGTTGCGGCCACGAGCAGGGTCACGTGGACGTGGCTGTGGGCCTCGGCGTGGATGCGCAGGGCGTGGCCGCTCGTGGCGGGGGCGTCTGCGGGGGCGGCGGGCTGCTCGGTCTCGCGGGCCGCGGCCTCGTTGTCGCTTGCGTGCTCGCGAAGCTCAACCTCGGCGGGGGCGGCGCCGTAGCCCTCGGCCACGACGACGTCGATGAAGACCTCGGAGCCTGGGCGGGCAAAGACGCTCGTCTGGGCCACGACACCCAGCGAGCTGTCGAGCAACACGCTCACGTGCTCGCGCTTGCCCGCAGCCGCGACGACGGTGCGGCGCATGGTGGCCGAGGCGTCGAGCCACTGGGTGGCCTGCTCGCCGGCTCCGCATGCGATGCGGCGGGCGGCGGCGCTCACCTCGGCCGCCGGGTCGGCGGCAGGCGCGGTGGGCACGAGCAGGGAGCACTCGTTGGTCTTGAGCCAGTTCCAGGTCTGGGCGGGCGTCTGGTTGACGCCGGAAAGCGTGGTGGCCATTAGCCGATCGCCCCTTCCATCTCGAGCTTGATGAGGTTGTTCATCTCGACGGCATACTCAAGCGGCAGCTCCTTCGAGACCGGGTCGGCAAAGCCGTTGACCACCATGGTGCGGGCCTCTTGCTCGGAGCATCCGCGGCTCATGAGGTACATGATCGTGTCGTCCGAGATGCGGCCGATGGTGGCCTCGTGGCCCACGCTAGCGGTGGCGTTGCGCACGTCCATCGCGGGGATGGTGTCTGAGCGGCTGATGTCATCGAGCATGAGCGAGCTGCAGCTCACCGAGGCGCGGGCGCGGTCGGCCTTCTTGGTGACCACCACCGAGCTACGGAAGGTCGAGATGCCGCCGGCCTTGGAGAGGCTCTTGGTGTCGATGCTGGCGCGCGTGTCGGGGGCGGCCAGGGTCACCTTGCAGCCCGTGTCGAGGTTCTGCGTGGCGCCGGCGAAGGTGATGCCGGTGAACTCGCAGGTGGAGCGGGCGCCGGCCAGGATGGAGCTGGGGTAGAGGTAGGAGACGTGGCTGCCGAAGGAGCCCGAGACCCACTCGATCTTGCCGTCTTCCTCAACGCGGACGCGCTTGGTGTTGAGGTTGTACATGTTCTTGGACCAGTTCTCGATCGTGGAGTAGCGCAGACGCGCGCCCTTGCCCACGAACAGCTCCACCGCACCGGCGTGGAGGTTGGCCACGTTGTACTTAGGGGCCGAGCAACCCTCAATAAAGTGCAGGTCAGCGCCGGGTTCGACGATGATGAGGGTGTGTTCGAACTGGCCTGCGCCGGCGGCGTTCAGGCGGAAGTAGCTCTGCAGCGGGAAGTCGAGCTTCACGCCGGCAGGCACGTAGACGAACGAGCCGCCGCTCCACACGGCATAGTGCAGGGCCGCGAACTTGTGGTCGGTCATGGGGATGAGGGTGCCGAAACGCTCGCGGATCATGTCCTCGTAGCCGTTCTGCATGGCGTCCTCCACCGTGGTGTAGACCACGCCGGACTTCGCCACCTCGTCCTTCATGTTGTGGTAGACGATCTCAGAATCGTACTGAGCGCCGACGCCTGCCAGGCTCGTGCGCTCGGCCTCGGGAATGCCCAGGCGCTCAAAGGTGTCCTTGATGTCGTCGGGCACCTCGTCCCAGCTCTCGGCCTGCTTGGAGCCGCTGGCGACGTAGGCCGAGATACGGCTCATGTCCAGGCCACCGATGGCCGGGCCCCAGTTCTTGGGCATCTCCATGCGCTCGTAGGTCTCGAGGGCCTTGAGGCGCATCTGCAGCATCCAGTCGGGCTCGTTCTTCTTGCGGCTGATCTGCTCGACGACCTCGCCAGAAAGGCCGTCGTCAAAGCGCTCGTAGCCGGCCTCGGACTTCACGAAGTCGTACATGGAGCGGTCGACGTCTGCAACCTCGGCGCGCTTGCGCTCGGGCTCGGCGCCGGGAATGGCGTCCGTGGCCTCGAGCTGCTGGTTGTTTGGCTCGGCCATCGCTTATGCCTCCGCCTGCTCGAGGGAGGCCTCGGCGCGCTCGTAGCTCTCGAAGCCGTTCTTGTCGATCTGGCCGATGAGCTCGGAGCCGCCGTGTGCCACGAGGTGGCCGCGGACCATGACGTGGGTCTGGTCAACGTCGACGCGCTCAAGGATGCGCGTGTTGTGCGTGATGATGAGCAGGGCGCCCTCGCACTGCTCGCGGTAGGCGGTGATGCCGCGCGAGACCACCGAAAGGGCGTCGACGTCGAGGCCGGAGTCGGTCTCGTCGAGAATGGCGAGCTTGGGCTGCAGAAGCAGCAGCTGCAGCATCTCGACCTTCTTCTTCTCGCCACCGGAGAAGCCCACGTTGAGCTCACGGGTGAGGTAGGACGAGTCCATGTCGAGCTGCTCGCACAGCTCGCCCACGCGACGACGGAACTGCTTGGCCGTCATCTTGAGCTCGGGGCGCTTCTGGCAGATGGTGCGAAGGAAGCTGTACAGCGGCACGCCCGGGATCTCGACCGGGGCCTGGTAGGAGAGGAACAGGCCCGCAATGGAGCGCTTGTCGGGGGAGTAGCTGGTGATGTCCTCGCCGTTGAAGGTGATGGTGCCAGCAGTGGTGCGGTAGGTGGGGTCGCCCATGATGACGTGGCCGAGCGTGGACTTGCCGGCGCCGTTGGGGCCCATGAGCACGTGGCATTCGCCGGCGTTCACGCCCAGGTCGATGCCGTGCAGGATCTGCTTTTCGTCGGCGCTTGCGCTCACGCCGCTAATGGTAAGGAGGTGTTCCATCTTCTGTCCTTCTCTTGGGAAACAGCCTTGTCGATAATACCCCACTCCAACGGGGATTATCAGTAAATGCCCGGTAAGTGGTGGGTTTTTGAAAGTGACTCATGGCTAACTTAAAACCCGCAGCTGAGAGCCTTTGTTCGAGGGCGTCTTTTGCCGCCCCGTCAGCCGCCGAAGCGGCATATCCGCTAAGCAAACATTCCGCAGCGCCTGTTGCCTCGTTTAGCGGCATAGCCTCGCCCGCGAGGACGTTTGTGTGCGGGCACATCGAGCAGGCGGATTGCGATTGCATCAAGCTCCATCTGCTACGTCAGCCGCCGAAGCGGCATATCCGCTAAGCAAACATTCCGCAGCGCCCAGAGCCTCGTTTAGCGGCATAGCCTCGCCCGCGAGGACGTTTGTGTGCGGATATGCCGCGTAGGCGGTTTGCGCACGCGGGAGATTTCAAGCCCGTTGCAATGAACTTAGCGCGTGTCGTTCTGAGACTCTCCAGCGCCTGTGCGGGCTAGGATAGGGAGCGTTTGCGTCACCTTTGCTAGATGGAGGCTTGGTTTTGGATAGATGGAAGGCCCTCGGGCGCGCGATTGGCTCACATATGCCCATCATCGCGCCGTTGTGCGTGGCTGCCGGCGTTATGCTGCCGCAGGTGTTCGTGCCGATGCAGAAGTTCGTCTCGCCGCTCTTTGCCTTCATGACCTTCCAGGGCTCGCTCAACAACGACTTCAGGAGCGTGGGCAGGCAGTTCACCCATCCCAAGGACATCATCCTCATCCTGGCCGTCACCATGCTGGCCATGCCCATCGGCGCTTACCTGCTCGCCAGTCTGCTGTTTGGTGGCGACGCCAACCTCGTCACGGGCGCCACGCTTGAGTATTGCGTGCCGGTGGGCGTGGTGAGCTTCATGTGGTGCGACATGTATGAGGGCGATCTGTCGCTGGCGCTCTCGACTATCCTGGTCTCTACCGTCATCTCGCCGTTCACCATCCCGTTTACGCTGCAGGCCCTGCTGGGTGCCACGGTTGAGGTGGACGTGCTTGGCATGATGTCGAACATGGTGTTCATGATCGCGCTGCCCGCCATTGCCGGCATGCTTGTGAACAACCTCACCTACGGCTGGGCGCAGCGCACGCTGTCGCCTGCTCTGGCGCCTGCCTCCAAGCTCGTGCTCGTGGTGATCATTTGCGCCAATTCCTCGCAGATGAGCGACTACATGCGCAACCTCAACCCGCAGCTCGTGGGCATGGCCCTCTTCATTTTGGCTTACGCCACATTCGGCTTTTTCGTGGGCCTGGTGGTGGCCAAGCTGCGTGGCCTTAGCCAGCCCAAATTCGTGACCACCTGCTTTTGCACGGGCCTTCGAAACATCAGCGCCGGAGCGGTGCTCGCCGCCCAGTTCTTCCCTGGCGAGGTGGTCTTCCCCGTGATGATGGGCACCCTCTTCCAGCAGATTTTGGCCGGTGTCTTCGGCTCGGTCATGAACCGCATCGTGGGCAAGGGCCAGGCGGAGGCGCAGGCGTAGTCGCAGACGTGGGGCCTCGCCTCTGCGGGCCACTCTCAGACGCGATACGTCCCCGGATTTCACGAGGTGCCCACAAATTGTACGGTAATCCGTGTACATTTCGACCGTTTACGGTGTTAACCGTACCGTCTACCGTTCACAGAGAGATTTCTACCGTTCGCGAAGACTCTACGTTTGACAAACCACAAGAAATATGAGCGGACTATGCTCTCCAACTGAAAAGGCGCATGGGGGCGCGTTTTCGAAAGACCGTCGCTGTTGCGGTGAGCTGCGTCGTGGGTTGAGGGGCAACCTGCGTACGCTTCTTCCGGGCTCCCTTTGGGACAAGGGCGCCGAAGTCTCGCCGTCTCGAGCTTGACGTCCGGGCGGGTGCGCGTCCGGGCCGCCTTATTTCGGGTGGCCCTGCGCCCGTTCGTCTTGCGCCAACCGTGGCATGGCCGCGATCTTTGGGGGACACGTCGATTGCGCAAGTCCTTCGATAGGGGAGAGAACCATGGTCTTCGACTTCACTGGCAAGACCGCCATCGTCACCGGTGGCACTCAGGGCATCGGCCTTGAGATTTCGCGCGGCATCGTCGCGGGCGGCGGCCACGTCGTGCTTATCGCGCGCAGCAAGGACAAGGGCGAGGCTGCCCTGGCCGAGCTTGGCGAGGGCAACCACTTCTACCAGCTCGACGTGAGCGACGCCGCCAAGGCCCGCGAGACGGTCGAGCAGATCTTCGCCGAGGTTCCCGACGTGAACACCCTTATCAACTGCGCCGGCGTCATCTCCACCAAGAAGTTCGACGAGATTGACGACGCAGAGTGGCGCCGCACCATCGACATCAACCTCAACGGCGTCTTCACGATGATGAGCGCCGTGTACCCGCACTTCAAGGAGGCTGGCGCAGGCACCATCGTCAACGTCTCCTCCGTGGCCGGCAAGATTGGCGGCGGCCTTCTTGGCACTGCGGCCTACGCTAGCTCCAAGGCCGGCGTGAACGGCCTCACCAAGGCGGTGGCCAAGGAGGGCGGCAAGTTCGGCATTCGCTGCAACGCCGTCTGCCCGTCGCTCACCCTCACCGACATGACCTCGATCCTGTCTGACGAGAACTCCAAGCGCATCATCGCCGGCATTCCGCTGGGTCGCGCCGCGCAGGCCTCCGAGCCCGCACAGATGGTGCTGTTCTTTGCCTCTGACGCCGCGAGCTTCGTCAACGGCGAGATTGGCGACTGCGACGGCGGCATCGTCCTCGACGGGTAATAGCTGCCCCACCTCGAATGTCATAGCAACTTGCGGGCCCGTCCATAGCGGCGGGGCCGTGGCGTGCGCCGAAAAACGGCCCGCGCCCTCACGAAAAGCGAGTCTTATATGAGCGAAGAGATTCAGGAGCAGGAGAAGAAGCCCTTCTTCAAGATGAACTCCATCCCCGGCGCCACCATCCTGGTGCCCCTGTTGCTTGGTTGTCTGCTGAACACGCTCTTCCCCGAGCTCTTCAGCACGCTGGGCAGCTTCACCCTCGGCATGACGCAGGACGGCGTGAGCCCGCTGGTGGGCGCTTTCCTTCTTATCGTCGGTACCACCATCTCGTTCAAGAGCGCTCCTGCCGCCGCTGCCCGCGGCGCGATCATCATCATCGCCAAGCAGATCATCGTTATCGCCGTGGCCATGCTCGTGCTGGTGAGCGGCAACAACTTCTGCGGACTGAGCGCCATGGTCATCCTGGCTGCCTGCACCGGCGCCAACAACGCCATGTACGCTGGCCTTATGGGCACGATGGGCAATGAGGTCGAGCGCGGCGCCGTTGCCATCACCACCCTCGTGGTTGGCCCGCCTGTCACCATGATCGTGCTGGGCGCTGCCGGCCAGGCCTCCATCGGCTGGACGCTCGTGGGCGCCATTCTGCCCATTGTCGTGGGCATCATCCTGGGCAACGTCTTCCCGAGCTTCAAGAAGATGATGGCCCCTGCCCTCACCGGCATCATCGTGCTGACGTTCTTCTCCATGGGCACCACGATGACCTTTGGCCAGCTCGTGGCCGGTGGCCTGCCCGGCATCCTGCTCGGTGTCATCTGCTCGGTGGTCTTTGCCATCCCGGCCGTCTTCGTCGACCGCCTGACGGGTGGCACGGGCGTTGCGGGTGCGGCCATCTCGAGCTGCGCCGGCGCCAACGTCGCCACGCCGGCCGCCATGGCCGCCACCGACGAGGCCCTCTACGGCGGCGAGGTGCTCGCCGTGGCCACCGCCCAGGTTGCCGCCTGCGCCATCGTGACCGCCATCCTCACGCCCATCGTCACGAGCTTCGTCTACAAGCACTTCAACAAGGAAACCGCCGCCCAGCCCGCCGAGGCCTAAGCTAGAGCTTTAAGCAGCAATCCTTATAAGAGCGCTCCTGCCCACCCGCCAAGAGCGCTCTTTTTCTAC
>CAVHWW010000021.1:0-2814 GCA_963639715.1 Acutalibacteraceae bacterium | reverse complement strand
TGCCCTCGATGGCCTCGCGGTAGGTCTCGAGCAGCTTGTCGATCTTGGGCTGCGTACGGCCAATGCTGCCCTCGCTCCTCAGCCAAATGGTGACGTCAAAGCCGCAGTAGGCCGCCTGGAACGCAATCTGGCTGCCCAGCACGCCGCCGCCAGCAACAACAACCTTCTTAAAGCTCATGGTTCCTCCTGAACGCCTGGCTGGATGTTTCCAGCATCGCCCGCTAGCAGGCTCACTAGCTGCGAATTTCCCATAATGTGCAAAGTATACGGGGCGAACCCTTCTCCACCCACCCCCTCTCGGCGAGCGGTGACCCAGAGTTGCATAGTTGTCGCGATGACCAAAAGAGCGACCGCTCATAGAACGGTCGCCCTTGCTTGTGCGTGAATCTCGAGGGTACTGAGGTCGCGAACCCCGCGGGTAGATGGAGCGCGAATCCCGTAGGTTGCTGAGATGCACAAGCCCTACAGGTAGCTGACGAGCTCGTCCTTTGCCTTGGTGGAGGTGTGGCCGGGAGCCGGCTCGTAGGTGGGGTCGGGGTAGCCGATGGGGAAGAGGGCGATGAGGTCGTAGCCGGAAAGCTCGGGCAGGGCCTCGGCCAGGGCCGGCGCATCGAAGTAGCCCACCCAGGTGGTGCCAAGGCCCAGGTCTTGTACCTCGAGCATCATGTGCGTGGCAACGATCGAGGCATCGACGTCGGCGAAGGCGCGCCCGTCGAACTTGCGCGTCCAGCCGTCCTCGGCCTTGGCGCCGACGGCGATGACGACCTTGGCGCTAAACCCAAAGCGCGTGCAGGCGTTGACCTTCTCAAGCGCTTCGTCGCCGGTGATGATCCAAGCGTGCCAGGGCTGCTTGTTCACGGCAGTGGGGGCGCAGATGGCCGCCTCGAGGACCTTCTCGATCTTCTCGGGCTCAACGGGCTGATCGGTGAACTTGCGGCAGGAGTAGCGCTCTTGGGCGAGGCTGAGGAAATCTGACATGGCCATGCCTTTCTCTCGGGTTCTTGTTGCTTGCGATTATGCGTCATCGAGCCGGCGGTCTTTTACGGCATCTGCAGGAGAAACCTGCTGTTCACGGCAATGATGCCGGCAACGTCCTCGTTGCGCAGCTCGCAAAGGGCGGCGAGCGTCTGGCGCAGCAGCGCCGCGTGAGCTGTGGCCGTGCGTGCAACGGGGCCGTCCTTCTCGTAGGGCAGGTCGGTCTCGAGCAGCAGCTGCGGGGCCGGAATCTGCCGGGCATACTCACGACCCTTGCGCGTGGCCAGCATCCGCGGGTTTACCGAGAAGAGGCATCCCATACGCCTTGCTCGCGCCAGCTCGTCCGAGGTGCCGGAGAACCAGTGCAAGATGGCATGGCTCTGCTCGCAGATATGGTGCTTCTCGAGAAGGTCGAGCAAGACATCCGCACTGCGTACGGCATGGAGCGACAGCACATGCTCGGAGCCTTCGCAGGCGTCGAGGATGCGCTCAAGGAGGCGCACTTGCTTATCACGAGCGTTGTCGCCGCGCGAGAAGTCCAGGCCAATCTCGGCCACGTAGCGCTCGTCTCGGGCGAGGTCGGCCGCCCATCGAGCGAACGCCTCGTCCGCGCTGCCGTCGGCTATCCACCATGGGTGCAGGCCTACGCCCGTGCGAACGGTGGGGACTCCGGCCGTCTCGAATTCGGGGAAAGCAGCGCGGCCATTGGCTGGCAAATCCTCGGTGTGGGAGGCTACGGGGGAGCGCGTGATGCGGGGGTCTTCTCCTATGCAGGACGGCCCAAGGTGGCCAGCCACTGCGGCATCAAGCGTTTCCGTGACCCTCTGAAACTCCACGGGCGTGACCGTGGCGTTGAGGCAGCCCACGCCAAGTTCGCCAAGTTCCTGTGCCACCTCGCGCGGATTGTCATAAAACGCGAGGTGACAATGCATGTCGAAAATGTCGGCCTGATGCGCCTCGGTAGCCTGGCAGTCTGTGGAGCAGGGCTGACTCCCCGCACTGCCGTCGTTGGTCGCAAGTGAAGACGCCGGCGTACGGCCAGCGTCTCTACCTGCGCTTAATTGGCAATCAAGGTTGTCGGCGTCCCCTGGCATGAGTTAGTCCTCAGCGCCGTCCGCGGCCTCGGCGCTCTTGTCCCAGGGCCAGGGCTCGTAGCCGATAAGGGCACGGATGACGCGTCCGGCCACCATCTGGCCCATGATGGGCGGCATGTAGCTGGCCGTTCCCAGGTTTGGAAGGCCGCCATGGGACGATCCCGCCACGGCACTCGGGCGCACGGGCTTCTCGGGCGAGAAAAGAACCTGCAGGTGGGGGATGCGGCGCTTCAGGCATTCCTTGCGTATGGTCCTGGCCATGCGGCAGCCGTGCGACTTTTTGATGTCGGCGATCTGGAACTGCGTGGGGTCGAGACGGTTGGCCGCGCCCATGCTGCTTATCTCGGGGATGTTTGCGTCCCAGCAGAGCTTTGCCAGGGCGAGCTTCTGCGTGATGGTGTCGATGGCGTCAACCACGTAGCTGATGCGACCGCGACCCACGATGTTGCCGGTCTCATCCACCTCGGCGCCGGCCCAGGCGAGAATCTCGGGCAGGTTGTCGGCGCTGACGTAGCACTGGCGCGCCTCGACGTGGCAGCGCGGGTTGATCTGGGCCACCATCTCGGTCATGACCTCGGCCTTCACGCGGCCGACGGTGCACTCAAAGGCCAGGGCCTGGCGGTTGAGGTTGGTCTTGTCGACCGTATCGCGGTCTACGAGGAACAGCTCGCCCACCGTGGCGCGCGCCAGGGCCTCGACGCAGCTCGAGCCCACGCCGCCCAGGCCGAACACGAGCACGCGCGAG
>CAVHWW010000020.1:0-7431 GCA_963639715.1 Acutalibacteraceae bacterium | reverse complement strand
TGCGCCGCCACCCCTCCCGTGCTCACGGTGGTTGAGGTTCCCTTGTTGGACCGCGTGGAAGACCTGTTCTCCTTGGCCGACAACATCCTCGTGGTCGTGGCCCCCATGGAGCTTCGCCGCGAGCGTGCCGTCGGCCGTGGCATGCAGGTCGAAGACTTCGACGTCCGCGTCTCAAAGCAGCCGAGCGAAGCCTACCTACGTTCCCATGCCACCCACATCTTCGATAACTCCGGAAGCGAGGATGAGCTGCGCCAGCAGGTTGACGAGTGGTGGGCGGGCAACGTCGCGAGCGCCTGCTAGCGGTATTTCTGCATGAGGAAATTAGTCGCGAGTTTCGGCAAGTCCCTCAGGGAGTGAGCCATGTGCCGTAGTGAGGGGCTAAGGGAGATTTGCGAAGCAAATATGTCCCCGATCGAAGGTACATGGCTCACTCCCGCATAACCGTGACGTTCGCAACAAGGATTCTTGGGAAGCGTCCCTTGCATAACAGCGACGCCTGTAACAAGGATTCTTGGAAACCGCGCCGCGTGTATAATGAGAACGTTCGAACAGCTGTACGTATTTGGGAGTTATGATGGCTGAGCGGCAGGTTGTGGGTCATGTGGGCGCCGAGCTTCGGCGCTTTGGCGTAGAGGGCGCAGGGACGCCGCTTGAGGTGGTCAGCCCCTTTGAGCCCGCGGGTGACCAGCCTGCGGCCATCTCTAAGCTCGCACAGGGCGTTGAGGACGGCCTGCGTTACCAGACCCTCATGGGTGTCACCGGCTCGGGCAAGACCTACACCATGGCCAAGACCATCGAGGCCGTGAACAAGCCTACGCTCATCCTGGAGCCCAACAAGACGCTCGCGGCCCAGGTTGCCAGCGAGATGCGCGAGCTGTTCCCCAACAACGCCGTGGTCTACTTCGTGAGCTACTACGACTACTACCAGCCCGAGGCTTACGTTCCGCAGTCTGACACCTACATCGAGAAGGACTCTTCAGTAAACGAGGAGGTCGAGAAGCTGCGTCACCAGGCCACCTCGAGCCTGCTCTCTCGCCGCGACGTCATCTGCGTGGCGTCGGTGAGCTGTATCTACGGCATCGGCAGCCCGGAGGACTACGCAGGGCTTGCCCCCAACGTCTCCAAGGACGTCCCGCTCGAGCGCGATGACCTCATCCACGAGCTTATCGACATCCAATACGACCGCAACGATGTGGACCTGGCGCGTGGCTGCTTCCGCGTGCGCGGCGAGCGCGTGGACGTCTTCCCGCCGTATGCCGAACACCCCCTGCGCCTTGAGTTCTTTGGCGACGAGGTGGAACTTATTGCTGAGATTGACCAGGTCACAGGCGAGATTCTGCGTGAGTTCGACGCTGTGCCCATTTGGCCGGCAAGCCACTATGTCACCGAACGTCCCAAGATCACGAAGGCCCTCGACACCATCAACGAGGAACTGACCGAGCGCCTGGATCAGCTCAAGGCCTCTGACAAACTGCTCGAGGCACAGCGCCTGCGTGAGCGCACGGCCTATGACCTCGAGATGCTTGAGAACATGGGATTTTGCAACGGCATCGAGAACTACTCGCGCCACCTGGACGGTCGCAAGCCCGGCGAGCCGCCCTATACGCTCATCGACTACTTCCCCAAGGACATGCTCTGCATCATCGACGAAAGCCACGTCACCGTGCCGCAGATTCGCGGCATGCACGAGGGTGACCGTTCGCGCAAGATTACGCTGGTAGAGCACGGCTTCCGTCTGCCGAGCGCGCTGGACAACCGCCCGCTTCGCTTTGACGAGTTCGAGAGCCGCGTGCCGCAGTTCGTCTACGTCTCGGCCACTCCTGGCGACTACGAGGAGCAGGTGAGCCAGCAGACGGTGGAGCAGATCATCCGTCCCACCGGCCTTCTCGACCCGAACATCGACGTGCGTCCCGTGCGTGGCCAGATTGATGACCTCACCGAGGAGATTCGTGAGCGCGTGGCCAAGAAGGAGCGCGTCCTTGTGACCACGCTCACCAAGCGCATGGCAGAAGACCTCACCGACCACCTCTTGGACGAGGGCCTCAAGGTCAACTACATGCACTCCGATACGGCTACGCTCGACCGCGTGGACATCATCCGCGACCTGCGCGTGGGCAAGATCGACGTGCTGGTGGGCATCAACCTTTTGCGCGAGGGCCTCGATATTCCCGAGGTGTCGCTCGTGGCCATCCTCGATGCCGACAAGGAAGGCTTCCTTCGCAACCGTCGTTCGCTTATCCAGACGATGGGCCGTGCCGCGAGAAACGCGAACGGCCAGGTCATCATGTATGCCGACGTCATCACGGACTCCATGCGCATCGCCATTGATGAGACGCGTCGGCGCCGTGCGGCTCAGGAGGCCTTCAACGCTGAGCATGGCATCGTTCCCAAGACGGTGAAGAAGTCCATCGCCGACATCTCGAGCTTTATTTCCGAGGCTGAGGAGACGGTGGACGGCAAGATGCGCGATCGCCACGGCACGGGCAGCCATGGCGCCTTCGAGAGTCTGAGTGCGGTGGAGGAGAGCTCGCGCGCTCGTAGCGAGGCCACGGCCAAGAGCGTGGCGGCAGAGCTTGCCAAGAAGCTGCCGCACGAGGAGCTCATGCACATCATGGAGGCCCTTGAGTCTGATATGGCCGCGGCGAGCGAGGCCATGGACTTCGAACGCGCTGCTGAGCTGCGCGATCAGCTAGTGGAGCTGCGCGCCAAGGTGGAGGGAACCACCGAGGATGAGGTTATGGCTCGCCTGAAGGCCGGCGCCCGCAAGGGCAGTGCCCATGCCACCCGCAGGAAGTACCGCCCTCGCAAGAAGTAGAGGCGCTGCTTTCTCTCGCCTAGTCTTGGGGCGGTTTAGACAAAATGGCTAACTTGGTTCCAACTTGTCTTTCGGATGGTAGACATTTAGGCCTTCTAGCTGTGGTTTTGCTTCAACTAATTTGAAAAAGTGCCTTGGCGAGGGCCTTTCGCGTTGTGGTGCGTTCTATACTTCTGAACCCGTGAGCGGTAGCAGATGCGCCGCGAACGGCAAGTTCACCAACGCGAGAAGGAGCGAAAGTGCCCTACAACGTTATTGCCGAGTTTCTGAGCACGGCCCTCATGATCATCTTTGGCGTCGGTGTCCACTGCGACACCGTCCTCAAGGGTACGAAGTACCAGGGTTCTGGCCACATGTTCGCCATCACCACTTGGTCGTTCGGCATCACCGTCTGCCTGTTCATCTTCGGCGGCTCGGTTTGCATGAACCCCGCCATGACGCTCGCTCAGTGCATCATCGGCCTCGTCAGCTGGGCTAATTTCGTGCCGTACGTTGTCGCGCAGCTTCTTGGCGCCTTCGTGGGAGCGGTCGTCGCCTGGTTCATGTATGCCGATGACTTCAAGGCTTCCGAGGGCGTCATCGACCCGGTCGCCCAGCGCAACATCTTCTCCACCAACCCCACCAAGGAGTCGATGAACCTTCCTCGTGACTTCTTCTGCGAGGCCATCTGCACCTTCGTGTTCATCTCTGCCATCCTTGCTACCGCCAGCCGCGCCGGCGAGAACGTGCTGCTGCTTGCCATCGGCGTCGGCCTCATCGTGTGGGCCGTCGGCATGGGCATGGGCGGCATCACCGGCTTCGCCATGAACCAGGCTCGTGACCTTGGCCCGCGTCTGGCCTACCAGCTGCTTCCCATTGCCAACAAGGCTGACAACAACTGGAAGTACGGCCTGCTCGTCCCCGGCATTGCCCCGTTCGTGGGCGCCGCCTGCGCCGCGCTGTTTGTCCACGGCTTCCTTGGTCTGTTCTAAGCGATAAGGCACATAGTTTCTTGAAAGGCGACCGGGTGATTACCTGGTCGCCCTTCTTGTGTCGAGATGCGGCTTGCAAACGCTGGGGGAGGCCCGTGCTCGCTTCAGTCTGCTTGTGACCGCTAGGGGAGGGCCCGGGCGCGTTCCAGGCTCAGACAGTCCTGCTCGCACGAAGGCCACATTTAGTGGCCTTCGGCTCGTGCGGAACTCGCCTGGCCCGCGCCCGGCGCCCTCCGGGACGCCGCTGCGGCTAGAAGAAAGGACGGCCAGGCGATGCGCCCTGCCGTCCTTCGCTGTTGACGCCTGTGTCTGCGATTACTTCCTGCGGCGCAGGATGAGGGCGACGAGCAGGGCCGCGGCGCCCGCCGCGACCAGCACCAGCACGGTCGCGGTGGAGTTGGTGTCGCCAGTCTGGGGGAGGGCCTTCCTCTCCGTGTCTCCGCCCTTGTCCTCGTCCTCGTCCGAGGGCTGCGGGTCGGACTTGCCCTTGTCATCGTCATCGCCCTTGTCGTCCCCGCCGCCGTCCGGGGCGGCGATGCGAAGGGTGCAGGTGACGTCGAGCGAGACGCCGTTAGCGTCGACGTAGGAGGGCAGGACGAGCCTGCCGGTGGCGACGATCTGCTGGGCCGAGGTGGCGTTCGCGTCGAAGCCGGCCGGCGCGTCCCAGGCGACGTCGCAGGCGATCGTCTGACCGCCCACGAGCGTGATACCGCAGGACTTGGGCAGCGGCCAGCACAGCTCGCCCGCGGCCGCCTCGGCCTGCTCCTGGTCGCAAGCGCGGGCCTCGTCGAAGGCCAGCTCCACGTCCTCGGGCTGGGTGACGCCGGCGAGCTTGGCGCCCTCGGTCTCCGGGAAGGCCACGCACAGGTAGAGCTTCCCGTCCAGCACGGCGAAGCCGGCCGACGTGGCCTTGGTGCCGTTGGCCGTCACGGCGGCGCCTGGCGCGATGACGCTCTCGACGTCCACGAGGTCGTCGCCGTCGCCGAGCTCGATGAGGGCGGTGTAGGCGGTCGAGGTCGCGGCCTTGCCGTCCTCGGCCGCGGGGCTCCAGGTGACGGGCAGGGTGCCGTCTTCCGAGAAGAACTTCATGAGGTCAACTTCGGAGCCGTCCGAACAGCCCGCCACGATGGAGGTGACCTGGGTGGGAAGGGCCTGGTTCGCCGCGGGCGCGTCGAGGCCGACCTCGGCCTTGGTCACGACCGGGGTGTAGACGGCGGATAGCTCGCTCACCTGCGCGAGGTCCTTGACGACGACCGTGCCGCTCACGTCGTCGTAGTCGCACCAAGCCTCGGAGATCCTCTCCCAGTTGCAGAAGTTCATGCCCTCGGCCTGCGGTGCGTTGATGGTGACGGAGTCGGAGCCGGCGGCGTAGGAGACCACGACGCTGCCGAAGACGTCGTCGTCCTCGTCGGAGCCCTCGGCCGCGAGCGAGATGGCCTGCTCTCCGCCGCCGAGCCCGGCGTCCTTGAGGTTGATGGTGATCGTGCCGGTCTTCTCGGGGGCGGCGCCGTCGCCGGTGGTGAAGCTCTTTGTGGTCACGGTGAGCGCTCCGGTGGCCCCATCAACCGTGGTGGACGCGGAGGTCGTCGTGTCCGTCGCCTTGGCTAGCTTGACGGTCACGCCGTCGTCGGCGAAGTCGGCGCTGAACACGCGAGCCTTCGTTGCGTCTCGGGTTATCTGGAAGCTTGCGACGTAGCTCGTGTTCGGCTTCGCAACGCCGCTTGCGGCCACCTTGCTTCCGTCTTCCTTCACCTCGTACCACGTTACCCTGGCGTTGTAGGGCTTGGTGCCTTCGCTGGTTTGATAGCTGCAGGCCGCGAGGGCGGGCAGCGTTTCGCCGGCCTCGACTGTGCCGATGATCGTGGCGCTTGCCTGCGTCAGCGGCTCGGCGTAGACGCCCACGAGGTGGACGTCGTTCTGGGGCATGGTGAATCCGAGGGTCGTGCTGTACAGGTCTTCATCGGAGATGCCGCCCGGCAGCCCGGTGGACTGGGACGCGTCCCAGTGCCAGAAGAACGTGCCGCTCTCGTCACTCGCGCCGTTGACGATGACCTTGTCGCCGCGGGAGAAGCGGCGGACGTTCTTGCCGTTGAGCGTGACGAGGTAGTCGAAGGCGCCCTTGCGCTGCCACAGGTCGTTGTCGGAGCTGCCGTAGCTCAGGTGGTAGCTGTCCATGTCCATGAAGAAGGTGCCCTCGATGTAGTTCGTGAGCTCCTTCATGATGCGGCGGTCGCCCGTGACGCCGGTGCGGATGCCCACGCTTGAGCCTTCGCTGACGTTGCCGCACAGGTAGGCCCAGCCATCGTTGGCGCTTGTGGAGTCGAGGAAGACGTCATCGACGGCGCCGTCTGCGCGCGCGTTGTCTTTGACGATGAGCTCCCCTGCGACCTTGAGGTCGTACTTGTAGGGCACGTAGACGCCGCCACCCTCGGTCTGGGCGACGTTGTCGGTTATGGTGCAGCCGTCGAGCAGGATGTCATCGTTGTCGACATAGAGTCCGCCGCCCTCGCCGTAGCCGACCTTATTGCCCGATATGACGCAGTCCTTGATGGTGATGTTCTCTTGTGAGATGCAAAGGCCGCCGCCATCTATGTACGTGGAGTTGTTGCTAATTTCGAGGCCCTCGATAAGGCCTTTGTTGGTCGCGAGGGGCGAGCCGTTGGTATTGACGCCGCCGCCCTCGACTGCGTAGTTATTCGAGATGGTGGAGGTGGCGTCGTTGCACGAGAGCTCGAAGGCCGAGGCGAAGAAGTGGACGCCGCCGCCGCAGCTAAAGCTCTGGTTGTCGTCGATGTGGGAATAGTTGCGCAGGGTGATGTGGGCTTCCGTATTTACCGCGTAGATGCCGCCGCCGGAAAGCTTGGAGAAGTTGTGCGCGACGGAGCTGTCGTCGAGCTCGACGCGGGCGTTCTTGCCTCCCATAAAGATGCCGCCGCCGTTCATGTTGGTGTAGTTGGCGGTGACGATGGCTTTGTTTTCGAGGTAGAGCCTGCAGTTTTCTCCGACGTAGATTCCGCCGCCACCGTCGTGGGTGCCACTGCCGTTCGCAGCCATGTTGCCGGCGACGGCCACGTGGTCAAGCGTCAGCGTGCTGCCATCTCGCATGTTGATGGCTCCGGCGGAGCCGACGTTCGACCCGCCCGTGATCAGGCCTCCCGAGGTGACCTGCATGTCGGAAGTGGTGTCGCTCTTGTCAAAGCCCTTGTAGGAGAAGGTGCGATCTTCCGAGCCGCTGAGCGTGAGCTTTGCGTTTTCGTGGATGTCGAAGATCCAGACGTTGTATTCCGTCACCTTGATTGCGTGGCCCTGCATGTCAAGCTTCAGGGCTTTGCCGGCGGCCACGTCAATGACGTTGCTAATCTCGATGTCTTTGTCGAGATAGACGGTACCGTTGCCATAGCCGGCCGTAACAGCGTCGTAGATGTTTTCGTATTCGACCCTGTTGCCCTTTGCGTCATAGGTGTGGGCCACGGACTCTGCCGCAAGGGCGTGCGTGGGCGCCGCTACGGCAAGCATAAGGGCCGATGCGAGCGTGAGGGCAAGCGCCGCCATGATGCGCAGGCTCCTCGGGTGGTCGTTTACCTTCATCATGCGCAGCTCCTTCGAACTTTGGCTGCCGTTAAGACTCCTTTAGTTTAGCTGATG
>CAVHWW010000019.1:0-7549 GCA_963639715.1 Acutalibacteraceae bacterium | reverse complement strand
ATAAAGAATATTTAGGTTAGAGAACGGCGTTAGCATATGAAGACCGCAACCCCACGCCCGGTAAAGAGGGCTCAGAGAGATATCGCCGGGAATCTCGACCTGGCCCGTCGTCAGCAGCGCGTGTCCATGGCCATCCTTGCGGACCGAACGGCAATTTCTGAGCCGACCATCTCCAAGCTGCTTAACAAAGGCGAAGGTTCGCTCGAGACCTTCCTGCGCGTTGCGATGGCCCTTGGGCTACTCGATGGCGTTGTGGCCGCAACCGACCCCCTCACCACACCTCTCGGCCGCGTTTTGGCCGAGGAGGACGTTCCCCAGAGGGTGAGGTATTAGCCGTGGCGAAGCGACGCGTCTATATATCGGTCCAGGTTGACGGCGTTGACGTTCGATGTGGCTCGCTTGATCAGAATGTCCGCAACAATCGAGAATCGGTGACGTTTTCCTATGACGCCGCTTATCTGAAGAATCCCAAGGCCTTTGCTTTGGGTCCAGACATGCCGCTTGGCGCCGGCTCCTTCCACTCTGCTGGAATGACGCAGCTGCGCGCGTTCGGGGACTGCATGCCCGATCGTTGGGGCAGAAACCTTATGCGCAGGGAAGAGGCGCAGCTTGCCGCTGAGCAGGGGCGTGTCATCCGTTCGCTTTTCGAGTTTGATTTGCTCTGCGGTGTGAATGACGCCCAGCGTCAGGGAGCAATTCGCCTCTGGGACGATGACGGTTGCGAGCTTGCCCCTCCTGGAAGGGGTGTGCCGCGCGAGGTTGACCTCCCCAGTATCCTTGATGCTGCTGATCTTGCGGCAGACGACCTTTCCGCAGATGTTCACGACCTGTTTGCGGCTGGCTCGAGTTTGGGGGGTGCCCGCCCCAAGGCGTCTGTGTGCGACGCCGACGGACGTCTCTACATCGCTAAGTTTCCCAAGAAGGACGAGTCAAAGATTGATGACATCTGCGCTTGGGAGAAGGTCTCGCTCGACATTCTTGCGGCATGCGGGATGGACGTGCCTGATTCCCGGCTGCTGAGAATCGCTGGCCGTTCAGTGCTGCTTGTGGAGCGTTTTGACCGCAAAGGCCAACGTCGCATCCCATATCTGAGCGGCTTGTCTGCAATCGGCGGACTCGACGGCCAAGATGGCTATTCCTACCTTGACCTGGTTGACTTCTTGACGGTTCAGGGCGAGGAGGCGAGTTCGGACAAGACAAAGCTTTGGAAGCACGCCTTGCTAAGCGCCGCCCTCGGAAATACCGATAACCACATGCGCAATTTTGGTTTTTTGAGAGGTGAAAAGGGCTGGCGCCTTGCGCCGTTCTTTGACGTGAATGCGACTCGTCTTGGGGGCCCGGATCGCTTTGCTGTAGGGGTTGCCGATGATGGCTCAGCCCATGATGTGGCGAACTGCATGGAGCTGGCGGGTCTGTATGACGTTGGGAACGAAGAAGCTTGCTCCTTTGCGGCCGATGCCGCCAAGTCGATTTCTTGTTGGCAAAAGTTTGCCGCGACCTGCGGCATTTGCGAAGCGTCCGTTGAAGCCATGCGTCCTCGCATGGAGCTTGCCGAAAGGCTACTCTCTCGTGCCTCCTGGGGCCGAAGCTGAAGCTTTGCGAAGTCCTGGGGCTGCGTGGGCGGTCTGCGGCCTCTAGGGAATCTGGGGAATCGGCTCGGCCTGGACTTTTGCGCAACGTCAAGACCGGGCCTTGGAGTCTGGCTGCGATGTCCTTTTGTTTCATCATGCACAGTCTCAGTTGAAAGTTCGTCCATTTTGTAACTGAGACTGTATGTGACGTTGTAAGTGAATGTGCCGACCTTACTGGCCTTAAGATCTGAGATAGGCAATTTGACTACAGTAATAGCAGGTAAACAATACTATTAAGAAGACTAGATTCCTTGAGTAGCCTCGTATTGTCAGTTACACTATCAGTAACAAAATGTAGTGAAACTGTAACTGAGACTGTAAGTGAGGAGTGAAACTGATGGAGCAGGAGAGATTGCTGTCAATCGTTGAGCGTCTCAAGCGGCAGGGCACCGATGATGGTGGCGTTGAGGTCAAGGAGTGCGTCCGCAAGCTCTCTAGCGACATCTGGGAGACGGTGAGCGCGTTTGCAAACACGTCCGGTGGTCTCATTCTGCTCGGTTTGAGCGAGCGCGCTGGTTTTGCCCCTGCGGAGGGTTTTGATCCTGAACGTACGCGGGACCAGTTCGTCGCTGGCATGGGCGACGGCGGCTCTCCCTCCAAGCTTGTCAATCCGCCCAAATACAAGATGGAGCGCGTTGAGGTTGAAGGTTCGACCGTTCTGGCCATAGAGATCTTTGAACTCGATCCAGCGTCTAAACCCTGCTACGTCTTTGATCGTGGCCCGGCTAAGGGCAGCTACAAGCGTGTGGATGACAAAGACGTTCTGCTTTCCTCGACCGAGCTCTTCTCGGTTTCGACGGCTGGACGGGTTGCCAATTTTGACAGGGAGCCCGTTGAGGGCGCCACTACGGCCGATCTTGACAAGACGCTGGTCGCTCGCACGTTCGACAGGGCCTACGACTTGTCTCCCCGCGCGTTGAGGGGCGTCCAGAACGATTGGGATAAGCTCCAGCGTCTGAACTTCATCAACGGGGCTGGCGAGGTCACGAAGGCTGGCCTTTTGGTTGCAGGCTCCTATCCGCAGCAGTTCTTCCCTCGGCTGGTTGTTGATGTTGCCGTGCACGAGGGGCTGGAGAAGGGCACGCCCGGCGCCCCGCGTTTCCTCGACCGCATGGTGTGCGAGGGCACGCTGGGTGAGATAGTCGTCGATGCCGTTGCAGCGGTCGCCAAGAATCTCAAGCGCCGCTCCGTTGTTGTTGGTGCTGGCAGGATTGATGAGCTGGAGATTCCCGAAGAGGTTATCCGAGAGGCTGTAGCCAACGCTCTCATTCATCGAGATTACAGCCCGCGTTACGATGGCCAGGCGGTTGCCGTTGACATCTTTGACAATCGCGTCGAGGTGACGAACCCCGGTGGCCTTTACGGCAGCAAGACGCGCGAGAACCTTGCAGATGGCCTTTCGTGCTGCAGAAACGCGACGCTCATGAAGCTCATGTCGCTCGTTCCCCTGCCCGCCGCAGCTGGTTCTCCGGCGGAGGGGAACGGAACGGGTGTGCCCATGATGATTCGCGAGTGCGTGCGGCGCGGGATGCCAGCGCCTGAGTTTAGGCCGGGCCTCGACAGCTTCAAGGTTGTCTTTGCGCGGGCGTCCAGCGAAGCCCGGTCCATTAACGCTGCTGCGGGCGCAAATGTCGAGCAGGATATTTTGGATGCGCTGGGGGAGAGCGGGGAGCTCTCTGCGCGAGCGCTTGCCGAGAAGCTCGGCCTCACTGTGTCCCAAACTCGTTATCGCCTGAGGGGGCTGCTGGCTGCTGGCACTGTGGTCTCGACAGCGCCGACAACGAGCAGGGATCGTAAGTACCGACTGGCTTAGTGTCGGTTGACGCGTTCGGCATCGAGTCGCTTCGAGAAGCTCGTATCGCTGTGGCGCGCCCAGAAGAAGTAGATGCCGGCCGACGCCACGCATGCGAGCGAGACGATGGCCCACGTGTGGGCATAGCCGACGGCGGTGATCAGCGCGCCGGCGACGCCTCCGCCCAAGCCATAGCCGATGTCGTAGCCGCACAGGAAGGTGGAGTTGGCCGAGCCGCGCGTCTCATTCGTGGCGGTGTGGACGGCCATCGACTGCAGTGCCGGTTCCAGACCGCCAAAGGCGTAGCCGGCAAGCGCCGCGGCCGCGTAGAACGTCACCGCGCTCGGGGCCGTGGCGAGCAACAGCAGTGCCACAAGCATGGCGGCGTTGCCCGTGTAGACAAAGATCGCCTCGCCCTTCTCGTCCACCAGACGTCCCAAAAACACACGGACCAGGAGCAGCATGGCGGCCATGATCAAGAAGAACACCGAGGCAGAGGGCAGACCGTTCGCGCTGGCATAGAGTGCGACGAAGTTTTCGAGCGCGCCGAAGGTGAACATAAAGACGAGCATGGTGACCGTGGCCGGCAGGGAGTCGCGGTTCACGAGCGCGCGCCATGAGAGCGGGCGCTTCTCAACCTGTGGCTTGGGCGAGCGCACGAGGAGAAAGAGCACGAGGGCCAGAATCGAGATGCCAGCCGCGGCCCCATAGAGCACGTTGAAGCCAAAGCCCATGAGCTCAAGGCCGAGCGCAGGCGCGATTGCCGAGGCAAGGGCTGTTGCCATGCCAAAAAAGCCCATGCCCTCAGCAAATCGCTGTTTGCAGATCACGTCTGAGGCGACGGTCGCCGTGGTCGAGTTCGAGAAGCTGAGGGCAGCGCCGTGGACCATACGGAACACAAGTGCCACCGAGAGCATCGGCGCCGCGACGTAGCCGGCAGGCGCAAGCGCCAGGGCGAGCAGGCCGACGATGAGGACAATGCGTCGCGCGCCGTTGTCGAGCCACCAACCTACAAACGGGCGCACCAGGACGGCAACGAGCGAGAAGAGCGCGGCGCAGATGCCCGAGACGGCCTCGGTGCCGCCAAGGGCTTGGATGTAGAACGGGAACGTCGAGAGGCTCATGATGTGGTTCGTGAACACGCAGAGGTTCACGAGGATGATGAGCACGAGGTCTCGGGTCCAAAGCTTGGGCTTGTGCGGGGATGTGGCGTTCGCCATGAGGGTTCCTTTCGGACGGCAACAGATGCGGCCACCCGAAAGGGCGATTGCGAGCGGCCTGTCAATTGGACTTACGCCATGCTGGCCACTCATTGATGGGCAGGATTGTACACCCGTAAAGGTTTCGCTCCAGCTTCGTTTCCTGCGCCCGCTTTGGATTATCCTAGATTGCTGTTTGGCAAGGGATTGGGAGCTAAGAGGGCCTATGAGAAGAAATATGTTGTTGCGCCTGGCTTGCTTGTTGCTGGCGGTTGCTGTGGTCGCGGCGCCGTTGCGCGCATTCGCGGCCGAGCAAACTGCGGACTCCACGAAGGTTGCCCAGCTTGCGGGCAAGACGGCTGGCGTCATGGCCGGAACCCCGCAGGACGAGATTGTCCAGGCGAGCGTCGAGGGTGCCGATATCCTCTACTTCAACTCGCTGACTGACCTCGTCTTGGCCCTGCAGTCGCACAAGATCGACTTCTTCGTGCTCTCCTCGGTGAACTACTACGCCCTGGCCGAGGACTATCCCGAGCTTGGCTACATCGACCAGCAGCTCAAGTCTTACGACGTGGGCACCATCTTCCCACCCAACGCCGCTGGCGAGGCCCTGTGCGCGCAGTTCAACGAGTACGTCGCCACCATCACGGACAACGGCGAGCTCACGCGCCTGCAAGACTACTGGCTCATGCCCAACGAGTGGGAAAACATCGACATCCCCGCCACTGGCGAGAACGGCGTCCTGCACATGGCGACCTCCAACACGCTCAAGCCCTTCTCCATGGAGCTAAACGGGCGCAACGCCGGCTTTGACATCGCCGTAGTCGCGGGCTTCTGCCGGGCGTACGGCTATGGCCTGCAGATTGACAACGTCGAGTTCTCCGGCGCGCTCACCGGCATTACGAGCGGCATGTACGACCTTGCGGCCGGCCAGATCAGCTGGACGGCCGAGCGCGCACAGAGCGTGTTGTTCTCCGACTTCTACTACACGCAGCAGATCGTGGCCATCGTGCGCGCTGACGACTTTGCCGCCGGCGAGGTTGTCCAAAGCGCGGGCTCGGACGACGCTTCCTCTGATGACTCCACGGTAGACGCCGCCTCCAGCTCCGCCCAGTCCGGCGAGAAGAGCCTGCTTACGTCCATTCGCCGTACCCTCGTGGACCAGGATCGTTGGAAGAGCATCCTGGCGGGCCTTGGCACCACCCTCGTCATTACGCTGACGGGCTTTGCGCTGGCCAACGTCCTGGGCGCCGCCCTTTGCGCGATGTCACTTTCTAACAATCGTGCGCTGCGTATAATCTCAAGGGCCTACTGTGGCCTTATGCAGGGCGTTCCCATCGTGGTGGTGCTCATGGTGCTCTACTACGTGGTGCTGGCCTCGGCCAAGCTCAACAACGTGGTTGTGGCCTCGCTCGGCTTTGGCATGGTCTTTGCCGCCAACATGGCCCAGCTCTTCGAGGGCGGCATCCGCGGCGTGGACGCGGGCCAGTGGGAGGCGGCGCTGGCCAGCGGCCTTACCGCGCGCCAGGCCTTCCTCGGCATTATCGTGCCGCAGGCCGCCCGTACTTCGCTTCCGGCCTACTTCACCAACCTCATCAGCCTCATGAAGGGCACGGCTGTGGTGGGCTACATCGCCGTGGCCGACCTCACGCGCGCGGGCGACGTCATCCGTAGCTCCACCTACGAGGCCTTTGTGCCTATCATCACCGTCGCGATCATCTACCTCGCCATCACCTGCCTGCTGCTTGGCTGCATGACGCTCGTGAAGCGAGCCCTCACAAAACCGCGCTCCAGGAAGGCAGGTGGCCGCGCATGATTCGCATCGAGCACCTCTCCAAGAGCTACGAGAACGCAACGCCGCTCAAGGACATCAACACCACCATCAACAAGGGCGACGTCATTGCCATCATCGGCCCCTCGGGCACGGGCAAGTCCACGCTTCTGCGCTGCATGAACCGGCTCGAGGAGCCTACGAGCGGCACTGTCTACTTCGACGGGCAAGACCTGGGCGCGCCCGATTGCGATCTGGCCGCCGTGCGCCGCAAGATGGGCATGGTTTTCCAGAGCTTCAACCTCTACAACCACATGAGTGTGGTCGAGAACATCATGTACGCGCCCGTGAAGGCCCTTGGCCTTTCGCGCGACGAAGCCTATGAGCGTGCCATAAAACTGCTGCGTGCGGTGGGTCTGGCAGAGAAGAAGGACAGCATGCCGGCCGACCTTTCGGGCGGTCAGAAGCAGCGTGTGGCCATCGTGCGCACACTGGCCATGGAGCCCGAGGTCATCCTGTTCGACGAGCCTACGAGCGCCCTTGACCCCACGATGGTGGGCGAGGTGTTGGCCGTCATCAAGAAGCTCGCGCAGGACGGCATGACGATGCTCATCGTCACCCACGAGATGCGCTTCGCCAAGAGCGTTTCCAACCGTGTCTTCTACCTTGACCAGGGCATTATTTACGAGGACGGCACGCCCGAGCAGATCTTTGAGAACCCGCAGGGCGAGAGCACGAGGCGCTTCATCAACCAGCTCGACGGCGTCTGGAAGAGCTTTGCGGTCGACACCTTCGACTACCTGGGCTTTATTACCGAGATTCGCGAGTTCGCGGTCAAGAAGCTCTTTGCGCCGGCCTACATGAACCGCATTGAGATGGTTATCGAGGAAATCTACCTGCAGACCATCCTTCCGGTTCTGCCGGATGGCGCCGTCGTGGACTTCTCGCTCGAGCACTCCGACAAGCTGAGCGTCTGCGACATCGCCTTCACGTGGAGGGGTGATAGCCGCAACCCGCTCAGCGACATGGGCGAGATTTCCCGCAAGCTGGCTGACTACGCCGCCGAGAACATCGCCTACACCTACGAGAACGGCGTGAACGCAGTCAAGGTGCACGTGCGGGAGTAGGGGAGCGCGGGGCTTACGGGCTATGTTTT